>NZ_JBVQPO010000013.1:0-248684 GCF_055710065.1 Ensifer sp. VA4
AAACCGTTCCGATGGACCAAATCGGCAGACGATATCCTCGCCACCATCAAACGCTTTTGCCTGGCAACCCTGCAAATCGCCGATGTGCAAAACAAATCGGCAGAAACTTCTGAATCAGGACACTAGAGCGCCGTGCGTTCATATGAACGCACAAAGGACGCTCCAGCACTAGGCAGCTTGTCGTGTGGCCGAAGGGACTGCCACGCAGGGCCAAATAGCAAACGGGGCGGCCAAGGCCACCCCGTCTTCAGACTACTTTATCGTCAGACTTAGCCGTTGAGGCCACTGCCCCAGGGGCCGTGGTGGCTGTCGGCGCCGTCGACGCGGTCGAAGCCGTGGGCGCCGAAGAAGTCGCGCTGCGCCTGGATGACGTTGGCCGTGCCGCGGCCGCGGCGGTAGCTGTCGAAATAGCCAAGCGCCGAGGCGAGCGCCGGCACCGGCAGACCGCCGAGCACGGCGGCCGAGACGACGCGCCGCAGTGCACCGTCGGTCTCCTTGACCATGGCGGCAAAGGCCGGCGTCACGATCAGGTTGGCGACATCCGGCGCCTTGGTGAACGCGGTGGTGATCTCGTCGAGGAACTGCGAGCGGATGATGCATCCGGCGCGCCAGATCTTGGCGATCGTCGGCATAGGCAGGTTCCAGTCGAACTCCTTCGACGCGGCCGACATCACCGCAAACCCTTGCGCATAGGCGCCGATCTTGGCGGCGAGCAGCGCGCTTTCGAGATCCTTGATGAAGGTGGCCCGGTCGGCGATCTGGAACTCGCCGACCTGCGGCAGGCCGAGGATCTTTTCGGCCGCCTCGCGCTCGTCCTTCATCGAGGAGATGCTGCGCGCGGCAACTGCCGCCTCGATGCCGGTGGCCGGCACGCCCATGTTCTGCGCCTCGATCACCGACCACTTGCCGGTGCCCTTCTGGCCGGCCTTGTCGAGGATCATATCGACGATCGGCTTGCCGGTCAGCGGGTCGGCGGCCTTCAGCACCTTCTCGGTGATCTCGATCAGGTAGGAGTTGAGGCGGCCCTTGTTCCAGGCGCCGAAGACCTCGCCGATCTCGGTCGCCGACATCTTCAGGCCGTCACGCAGGATGCCGTAGATTTCGGCGATCATCTGCATGTCGGCATATTCGATGCCGTTGTGGATCGTCTTGACGAAGTGGCCGGCGCCGTTTTCACCGAGCCAGGCAACGCAGGGGTCGTTGTCGTACTTCGCGGCGATCGAGGTCAGCACGCTTTCGACCCGCTTCCAGGACTCTTCCGTGCCGCCGACCATGATCGACGGGCCGTGGCGAGCGCCTTCCTCACCGCCGGAAACGCCCATGCCGATGAAGGTGAGGCCCGAATCCTTCAGCGCCTCGAAGCGGCGCATCGTGTCGCGGAAATTGGCGTTGCCGGCATCGATCATGATGTCGCCCTTGGCGAGATAGGGCTTGAGGATCTCCATCTGCTGGTCGACCGGCTCGCCGGCCTTGATCATGATGATGATCGGGCGCGGCGGGCGGATGGCGGCGACAAACGCTTCGATGGTGTCGCAGGGCACGATCTGGCCCTGGAGTTCGCCGGCTTCCGCGTAGAATTTGTGCGTCGCCTCGACGGTGCGGTTGAACACCGCGATCTTGTTGCCCTTTTCAGCGATGTTGAGCGCCAGGTTCGAGCCCATGACGCCGAGACCGATTAGGCCGATTTCCGCCTGTGACACGTGATTGCCTCCTTGGACAGAAGTGCCGGGCGCGATCGGGATAAGCGCGTCAGAGCCGGCCCTTCGAATTGAACCTCGCCCTCTCGTGGCGGGCTCTGTCGAAGGCCCTGGCGCGAGAAGCGACGGCGGAGGGTGTTTTGGCATTCAAATCGATTAACGACAAGCGATTCCTGACAAAATCACTTCTTTTCGGGCTTGCCGTCGCCATCGTCCAGCACCCGCCAGGACGCACCTTCGAGGTCTTCGTATTGGCCGCTCTTCAGGGCCCAGAGGAAGGCGGCAAGGCCGATGCCGCCCAGAAACAGCGCGATGGGGATGAGATAGATCAGCGTGTTCATGAGGCATTCCCGACCGGTCGCAGGGTGGCGGGCGCTCGGCCGTCCGGTGCCGCCTCGGCGACATTGCCCGTGGCAGCACGCAGACGCAAGGCATTGGCAACGACGATCACCGACGAGGTCGACATGGCAACGGCTGCGATCAGCGGTGTCGCATAGCCGAGGATTGCGATCGGAACGGCGATCACGTTGTAGCCGATCGCCAGCGCGAAATTCTGGCGGATGAGCCGCCCCGCCCGGCGCGACGTGTCGATCGCCATCGGCACGGCATTGAGCCCCTGGTGCAGGAAGACGAAGTCCGCCGCCTGGCGTCCGACATCCGCCGCCGTTGCCGGCGCCATCGAGACGTGGGCCGCCCGCAGCGCCGGGGCGTCGTTGATGCCGTCGCCGAGCATCAGCACGCGGTGACCGCCCTCGGCCGCAGCCGCGCATTCATCGACCTTGCCGCGCGGCGTCAGTTCCGCCTGGAAGCGCTCGATGCCGACCCGCCGGGCAAGGGCTGCGACAACGGGCGCGCGGTCGCCGGAGAGGATACCTGTCGCCAAACCGAGCCGACCGAGTTCCTCGATGCTTTCACGGGCGAAGGGC
The DNA here is from genome assembly GCF_055710065.1 of Ensifer sp. VA4. NCBI lineage: Bacteria > Pseudomonadati > Pseudomonadota > Alphaproteobacteria > Hyphomicrobiales > Rhizobiaceae > Ensifer > Ensifer sp. VA4. Next base: position 2,624 of record NZ_JBVQPO010000013.1, read on the forward strand.
CGCAACCGGTCCTCGAAGCGGAAGCAGGCGAGTTCGCGGCCGTCCAGCGACAGGATCGCCTCGGACTGCCCGCTCGCCTCGCCGGCATCGCCGCAGGCAAAGGCACGGCTGCCGAGCCGGTAGATGCCGGCCTCCGTGCGGGCCTCGATGCCGGCACCGGGAATTTCGCGGACCTCCCCGGCAATGACGGGCGCAAGCTTCGCCGCATCATGGATGGCCATCGCCAGCGGATGGCGCGACTGGGCGGCAAGGCCGGCCGCCGTCGCCAGCACGGAGGGCTGAATATCCTGGCCGTTGACGAGGCGCGGCTCGCCCACCGTCAGCGTGCCGGTCTTGTCGAGCAGCACCGTATCGATCTCGGCGAGCCGCTCCATGGCGGAACCGTCCTTGACCATGACGCCATTCTGGAACAGCCGCCCGGCGGCAATGACCTGCACGACAGGAACCGCAAGGCCGAGCGCGCAGGGGCAGGTGATGATCAGCACCGCGACCGCGACCAGCATCGCGTGGTGGAAATCGCCATTGACGAACATCCAGCCGATGAAGCTCAAAAGCGCAAGCAGGTGCACCGCCGGCGAATAATATTGCGCTGCGCGGTCGGCGATGCGGTGATAGCGCGCCCTGCCCCCTTCGGCGGCCTCCATCAGCCCCATGATTTCCGCAAGCAACGAGTCGCGCGCCGCAGCCGTCGCCTCGATGGTCAGCGGTCCGGTGAGGTTCAGCGTGCCCGCCTCGACGGTGTCGCCGGTCTTGACCGGTGCGGGTGCGCTCTCGCCATTGACGATCGAGCGATCGAGATCGCTGGCGCCCATGAGAATGCGGCCATCGACCGGGATGCGCTCGCCGGCGGCAATCGCCAGCCTTTCGCCCGGCTTGATCTCGTCGACCGGGCGGTATTCCCGTCCCCCTTGCGCATCCAGCACCATGGCGCCGCGCGGCGACAGCCGGGCCAGACTGCTGATCGCCGAGCGGGCGCGGCCGCGCATCATGTGGTCGAGCGTGCGGCCGATCAGCAGGAAGAACAGAAGCATCACCGTGCCGTCGAACCAGGCATGGGTGCCGTGGGTGATTGTCTCGTAGAGCGAGATGGAGAAGGAGAGCGTGATCGCCAGCGCGATCGGCACGTCCATGTTGGTGCGGCCGTGCTTCAGCGCGTTCCAGGCGGAGGCATAGAAGAAGCGCCCGGCATAGATCAGCGTCGGCGCGGCAATCAGTGCCGAGATCCAGTGGAACAGATCGCGCGTGGCAGCCTCCGCGCCCGACCACACGGAGACCGAAAGCAGCATGATGTTGGCGGAAGCGAAACCCGAGACGGCAACGGCGCGCACCAGTTTCTTCAGCGTCTGGTCGCCGTCCTCCTCGCCCGGCGCAAACAGATGGGTCTCGTAGCCGCGCGCGCGGATGGTCCGCGCCAATTCCCGAGGATCGGTACGGGCTCCGTCGAGCTCTTCCTTCCAGACAATGGACACGCGCCGCGACGAAAGGTTCACACGCGCCCGCTCGACCTCGGGCCGCGCTTTCAAGGCGCCCTCAAGTGTGGTGATGCAGGCGCCGCAATGCACGCCGGGCACGCTGAGATCCGTCTGGCGGAGCCCGCCGCCAAGCGACCGGCTCGTCAGCCACAGCTCTTCCGAGCTTGGCAGCCCCTGCCCGGCCCTGTCGATCTCCAGAGCCATCTCGGTCCCGGGTGCACAGCAGCTCATGGGGTCTCTCCCGGCACCATGAAGCGGATCGCCTGGCGATAGACGACGACATCGCCCTTGGTCGCGGTGATGTCGGCGATCCACTGGCCGCGCTTGAGAGCCGCGGGGGCGACGAAGACGCCCTCGCCCTGATGCACCATCTCGACGGTCACATCCTCATGCTCCTCGACCGGGCGTTTCAGCATGGCGACCACCTTGTCGGCGGTCAGTTCTGGCTTGCCCTGGCGCGTCAGCGTATAGCGCAACGCCTCTTTCTCAACGCTGAGCTTGCCGTCGAGACCGCTGGCGGCGAAGGCCTTCGCCTCCTTCACCTTGCCGTTGAACTGCTGGCTCGCGACATAGGTATTCTGCACCACCAGCCCGCTCCAGCTATGGCTGGCGTTCCAGGCCATGATCACGTTGACGGTGATGATCGTGCCGAAGAACAGCACCATGACGCCCAGCATGTGCCAGCCGGTGAAGGGGCGCGGCGCCTTTGCCTGTCTGGTCGTCATTTCGCGGCTCCCGGGCTGTTGAAGTTGGCCTCGTAGGCGTCGCGCTCGTGGCTCGACGGATCCTCGACGATCAGGCTGAAACCATCGGCCGCCTCGCCAAGCTTGTCCTCCGGCAGCGTCACGAACACCTTCACCGCCGTCACCTTGTCCGGATCGACCCCGACGGCAAAGGTGCGGCCGTCGCCCGGAGCATGGCCGGCAAGGCGCATCGTCGCCGAAGGCATGCCCTCGATCGCGAGCGTGATGGTGCGTTGTTCCGGGATCATGTTCAAGAGCTTGACCATGTAGCCGTTGCGCACCGAGCCATCGGATTCGACGACGAATTGCGGATTGCGGTCGTGCAGCACGTTGAGTTCCAGCCGGTCGCGAGACAAGAGCGCATAGAGCAGACCGATGCCGACGAGTGTCCAGACGCCGAGATAGAGCAGCACGCGCGGGCGGAAGACGATCTTCCAGTTGAAATGGCGAACCTTGTCGGAGAAGCCGCCGTCCGCGTTGCGAACACGGCTCGGGTCGATCGTCGTCGTGCCGCCATTGGTGGCGAGCGCCATATTGGCGGCATAATCGTTGAGCGTCGCATAGGAGATCAGTCCACGCTCGCGGCCGAGCTTGTCCATGACACCGTCGCAGGCGTCGATGCAGAGCGCGCAGGTGATGCATTCGAGCTGCTGGCCTTCGCGGATGTCGATGCCCATCGGACAGACGACGACACAGGCATTACAGTCGACGCAGTCGCCGACGGCCTCGCCTGCCGCCACCGCCTTCTTCTGGTGGCGCGAGCGCGGCTCGCCGCGCCAGTCGTTATAGGTGACGACCAGCGAATTCTCGTCGAGCATGGCCGCCTGGATGCGCGGCCACGGGCACATATAGGTGCAAACCTGCTCGCGCATCAGGCCGCCGAAGACATAGGTCGTCGCCGTCAGGATGCCGACGGTCATGTAAGCGACAGCAGGCGCTTCGAGCGAAACGAAGCTCTTCAACAGCGTCGGCGCATCGGCGAAATAGAAGATCCAGGCGCCGCCGGTGGCGATGCCGATCAGGATCCAGATCGAATGCTTCGACACCCGCTTGACGATCTTGTCGAACGTCCAAGAGCCGGCATCGAGCTTCATGCGGGCGTTGCGGTCGCCTTCGATGTAGCGCTCGACCACCAGGAAGAGATCGACCCAGACGGTCTGCGGACAGGTATAGCCGCACCAGGCGCGCCCGACGGCCGACGTCACCAGGAACAGGCCGAAGCCGGCCATGACGAGCAGACCGGCAACGAAGAAGAACTCCTGCGGCCAGATCTCGATGAAGAAGAAATAGAAGCGGCGGGCGGCGAGATCGACGAGCACCGCCTGGTCGGGCGCATGCGCGCCGCGATCCCAGCGGATCCACGGCGTCAGATAATAGATGCCGAGCGTCACCAGCATCACCACCCACTTGAAGCGGCGGAAACTGCCCTCGGCGCGCTTCGGGAAGATCTTCCTGCGTTTTTCATAAAGCGGCTTGCGCACATGCGCCGCATTGACCGGCTCGGCCTCGTGACGTTCGACAGAGGCAGGATTTGCGGCTGAGTGAAGGCTCATTTGTGGGAAATCCCCGGATATGTCGTGTATTGCACCACCTTTTGCCCGATTTGGCCTCCGAAAACGTTGATCTGTGTCAAGTTTGCGGGCTAAAGCGCGAGCATGCGGCGAAAGGTCCGGGCCTCCGTAGGAAATGCCCAGGCTTTCGCAAAATGCCCAGGCTCCCGGAAAAGATGCCCGGCCTTTCCCATCCGACCCGCACCGCGGTTCGCCACATCACTGTCTTGCAATATCAACGAGGAACCGCATGGACACGATCATCGGCTTTCTGAACACGATCTTTTGGGGTTACGTGCTGATCTACGGCCTGCTCGCCGTCGGCATCTACTTCACGCTCCGCCTCGGCTTCCCGCAGATCGTGCATTTCGGCGAGATGTTCCGCGTGTTGAGCAGCGGCGGTTCGAAGGACGCAGCTGGCATCAGCCCGTTCCAGGCGCTGACGGTCAGCCTCGCCTCACGCGTCGGCACCGGCAATCTCGCCGGTGTCGCCGTCGCGCTCTATCTCGGTGGACCGGGTGCGACATTCTGGATGTGGATGGTGGCGCTGGTCGGCATGGCGACGGCCTATGCGGAAAGCGCGCTGGCGCAGCTCTACAAGGTACGCAACGAGAACGGACAATATCGCGGCGGCCCGGCCTTCTACATCGCCCGCGGCCTCAACGCGCCCTGGGCGGCGACGATCTTCTCCGTTTGCCTCATTCTCTCTTTCGGCCTCGTCTTCAATGCGGTCCAGGCCAATTCCATCGCGGATGCCGTTCAAGGCGCCTTCGGCGTTCCGAAATTCGTTGTCGGCCTCGCGGTCGCAGCAATCTCCGGCATTGTCATCTTCGGCGGCATCCGCCAGATCGCCCGCGTCGCCGAAATCGTGGTGCCCTTCATGGCGATCGCCTATCTGCTGACGGCGATCTATGTACTGGTCGCCAATGCGGCGATCGTGCCGAACGTGCTGTGGACCATCATCTCCAGCGCCTTCGGCCTGCAGGAGGCGGCAGGCGGCGTTGCCGGCGGTGTCGCAGCCGCGATGATGAACGGTGTCAAGCGCGGTCTCTTTTCCAACGAGGCCGGCATGGGTTCGGCCCCGAACATCGCAGCCGTCGCCACGCCCGTGCCGCATCACCCGGCGTCACAAGGTTTCGTGCAGTCGCTCGGCGTCTTCATCGATACCATTCTGATCTGCACCGCGACATCGGTCATGATTCTGCTCTCGGGCACGCTGGAACCGGGCTCCGGCGTCACCGGCACGCAACTCACCCAAGCCGCGATGAACGTGCATATCGGCTGGACCGGCAGCTACTTCATCGCGATCGCGATCTTCTTTTTCGCTTTCACCTCGATCATCGGCAACTATTCCTACGCCGAGAACGCGCTGACCTATCTCGGCGGCGCCAATCGCCTCGGCGTCACGATCATGCGCTCAGCCGTGCTTGCCATGGTCGTATGGGGCGCGTCGGAGAGCATCACCACCGTATTCGACGCGGCGGATGCCTCGATGGGCCTGATGGCGACGATCAACCTCATTGCCATCCTGCCCCTCTCCGGTACCATCGCCAAACTGACCAAGGACTATTTCGCCCAGCGGCGGCAGGGTCTCGATCCGGTGTTCCACGCCGCCGACTATCCGGAGCTGCAGGGCCAGATCGATGACGAGATCTGGTCGCGCGAAGAGGCGATCGGCGCGGGCCGACGCGTGGAGGACACGGCATGGACGGCTCCCACGGGCCGCTGACGCTTGCAAAGCAGCACGGCATCTATCGCGAGCGCGCCGCGCCTGACGCGCTTGCCGGCCATGTCGAATGCCTCTGGAGGCACCAGATGCCGTCGGGACCGCCCGCGCCAATCGCGGTCGTGCCTGACGGCTGCGTCGATATCCTCTGGTCGGATCGCGGCCTCGTGGTCGCCGGCCCCGACCGGGTTGCCGCCTTTCCGGTGATCGCCGCCGGCGCCAAGGTCGTCGGCCTGCGCTTCCGGCCAGGCGTCGCCGCGTCCTTCCTGCGCACATCGCTCTCCGACATCACCGGCGAAATCGTCCCGCTAGACGCCTTCTGGGGCAAGGCCGGGCGCGAACTCGACGCAAAGCTTCAGGACGCGCCGGATTGCGCACGCCGCGCCGAAATCCTGGCAGAGGCCGTGCTGCAGCGTCTGCCAGCGGTTGCGCCGCCATCAAGCGACGCCGCCGCCTGCCTCGCCTACCTGCAGCAGAAGCATGATTTCTCGGACAATCCTATCCGGTCGCTGGCCGCAGCCACCGGCACCAGCGAACGGACGCTGCGCCGCCGCTGCCACCAGCATTTCGGCTATGGCGCCAAGACGCTCGACCGCATTCTCCGCCTGCAACGCTTCCTCGCAGCCTGCCGCCGCGAACCGTCCGCGAGCCTCGGCATCCTTGCCCTCGATGCCGGTTACGCCGACCAGGCGCATCTTTCGCGCGAGACAAAGGAGCTGGCATCGCTCTCGCCTGCGGAGATCCGCCGCCAGCTTGGCGGCCATCGGCAGGCCGCCTGACTGGCCGTTTCGTTCAAGACCGGCGCGGTCGCCCGTGCTAATTCCGCGTCCAGGAGAACCAGGCATGGCAACACTTGAAGCGAAGATCGTTCACACCACCATCAACCGCGATTGGCGCGAGGTCTACGCCTTCATGGCGAAGCACGAGAACATGCACCGCTGGGCCTCCGGCCTGTCGTCAGGCCTGACGCGTAACGGCGAGGACTGGCTGGCGCCGGGACCGCTCGGCGATGCGCGCGTGCGCTTTGCCCCCGACAACGACTTCGGCGTCGTCGATCATCTCGTCACGCTTGCCGATGGCACCAAGGTTCACAATGCGCTGCGCGTCGTGCCGAACGGCGACGGGGCGGAGGTGATGTTCACGCTTCTGCGCCAGCCGGGCATGAGCGCGGAACAATTTGCCGGCGACACCGGTTGGGTGGCGAAGGATCTCGCCGCTTTGAAAGCTCTCATGGAATCCGGAAAAGACAGGTGAAAAATGGGTAACAAGGGCAACGACGGCCGCATCGACTATGTCGAGTTCAACGTCGCCGACATCGCTGCGAGCAAGGCATTCTACGGCGACGCCTTCGGCTGGACCTTCACCGACTATGGCCCCGAATATTGCGAGTTCCAGGACGGCCGGCTAACCGGCGGCTTCACGACCACGGGCCCTGTCGGCAGCGGCGGGCCGCTGGTCATCATCTATGCCGACGATCTCGAGCAAACACAGGCCCGTATCGAAAAGGCAGGCGGCAAGATCGCCAAGCCGATCTTTTCGTTCCCCGGCGGCCGCCGCTTCCACTTCGCCGACCCAGATGGTTATGAACTGGCGGTGTGGTCGCAGCAGTAAAGCTGACAACGCCCCGCCGCGCTGGAATGAGAAGGGCCGCGTCTTTCGACGCGGCCGCTTCTTGGTTAACGATCAGCGCTGCCCCTCATCCGCCTGCCGGCACCTTCTCCCCGCAAGCGGGGAGAAGGCAGCAAGCCTGACCGTTCGCCATTCACAGGATCTGATGTTTGCGAGAACGTCACCCCCAGCGACTCTCTCCCCGCAAGCGGGGAGAGATGTCCGGCAGGACAGTGAGGGGCCCCCTGGCACTGAGTGCCGGCGAGCCCTACTCGCCGCCACCCAACGAATGCACGAAGACGGCAAGCTGCTTGACGGTGGTGTCGCCGAGGCGCGGCAGCCAGGCGGGCATGACGCCGTGCTTCGGCACCTTCATCTGCGCGATGATCGCCTGCTCGCCCTCGCCCTTCAGCCACAGTGCGTCAGCCAGGTTCGGGGCGCCTAACTCGCGGTTGCCCTTGGCGTCGGCGCCATGGCACGACGCACAGTTGGCTTCGAACAATGCCTTGCCCGGCTCGACCATCGAGACGTCCGACGGCGTGCCGGTGAGGCTGACGACGTAGGCTGCCGTCTGCTTGATCTCTTCCGGCTGAAGGATTTCGGTAAACGACGGCATTTCCGAAACGCGGGTCTCGCCGTCGCCATCATAGCGGATGCCGTGGGCGATCGTCTGGTAGATCTCTTCGGGCTTGCCGCCCCAGAGCCAGTCGTCGTCGTTCAGGTTCGGGAAGCCGGCGGAACCGGCCGCACCCGAGCCGTGGCACTGGGCGCAGTTGACCTTGAAGGCCGAGGCGCCGCCGGAAACGGCGAACTGCTGGAGCTGCGGATCGGCCATGATATCGGTGATCGAGCTCGAGGCGATCTTTTCGAGGTTGCCGGCCTGGGCAGCCTTGGCGCTGGCGAGTTCTGCGCTCACCTCGGCGCGGCTCGAATAGCCGAGCACGCCCTTGGTGGCATCCGTCAGGAGCGGTACCGCCGGATAGACGATCATGTAGCCGACCGCCCAGACGATGGTTGCGTAGAAGGTATAGACCCACCAGCGCGGCATCGGGTTGTTGAGTTCGCGGATACCGTCCCATTCGTGGCCGGTGGTCTCGACGCCGCTGATTTCGTCGACGTGTTTTTCCGCCATGGATCAATCCTCCTTCAGAGGGATGGCTGCGGCCTGGTCGGCGGCCTTCTTGGCGCCGGGCCGGAAGATGAAGGCGACGACGCCGAGGAAGAAGAGCGTCATGGCAAGCAGCGCCCAGCTATCGGCGAACTGGCGCATGGCCGTGTAGGTTTCCATCTGCGTTCTCCTTAGCGATAGCCGGTGGTGTCGTCGTAGGTGGAGAAGTCGACCAGCGTGCCGAGCATCTGCAGATAGGCGATGAGCGCATCCATCTCCGTCAGCTTCTGCGGGTTGCCGTCGAAGTCGCCGAGCTTGGCCTTTGGATAGCGCGCCTCGACGCCCGAGGTGTCGGCATTCGGATCAGCCTGGGCCTTCATGTCGGCCAGCGCGTTGTCGATCATCTCGTCCGTATAGGGAACGCCGACCGCCTTGTTGGCCTTCAGGTTCATGGCGACGTTCTCCACCTCGAGCGTCGTCTCCTTGAGGAAGGCGTAGCCCGGCATCACCGATTCCGGCACCACCGAGCGCGGCTCGGTCATGTGCTGCACGTGCCACTCGTTGGAGTAGCGGTCGCCGACGCGGGCGAGATCCGGCCCGGTGCGCTTGGAGCCCCACTGGAACGGATGGTCATACATCGATTCCGCCGCCAGCGAGTAATGGCCGTAGCGCTCCACTTCGTCGCGGAACGGGCGGATCATCTGGCTGTGACAGACATAGCAGCCTTCGCGGATATAGATGTCGCGGCCGGCAAGCTCCAGCGGCGAATAGGGCCGCATGCCTTCCACCTTCTCGATGGTGTTTTCGAGATAGAAGAGCGGCGCGATTTCCACGATGCCGCCGACGGAGACGACGAGCAGCGAGCCGACGAGCAGCAGGGTGGCGTTACGCTCCAGCGAAGCGTGTTTGTCGAGAATGGACATGGTCTATGCCCTCCTATTCCGCAGCTTTCAGCGCGGGCGTCGCACCGAAGATCGGAGCTTCGTCGCGCTGGCGGCCGAGGATGGTCATTGTTACGTTGAAGGCCATGAGCAGAGCCCCGGAGAGGAACAGTGCGCCGCCAAGGGCACGCAGCACATAGTAGGGAACCATGGCCGCGACCGATTCCGCGAAGGAATAGACGAGGAAGCCCTGGTCGTCGTACTCGCGCCACATCAGGCCCTGCTGGATGCCGGCGACCCACATGACCGCCGCGTAGACGACGATGCCGAGGGTGGCGAGCCAGAAGTGCCAGTTGACCATGCGCACGCTGTAGAGGCGCTCGCGGTTCCACAGCTTCGGAACGAGATAGTAGATCGCGCCGAAGGTGATGAGGCCATTCCAGCCGAGCGCGCCGGAATGCACGTGACCGATGGTCCAGTCGGTGTAGTGGCTGAGCGAGTTGACCGTCTTGATCGACATCATCGGACCTTCGAAGGTCGCCATGCCGTAGAAGGCGACGGCCATCACCATCATGCGGATGATCGGATCGGTGCGGATCTTGTCCCAGGCGCCCGAGAGCGTCATCAGGCCGTTGATCATGCCGCCCCAGGAGGGCATCCACAGCATGACCGAGAAGACCATGCCGAGCGTCTGCGCCCAGTCGGGCAGCGCCGTATAGTGCAGGTGGTGCGGACCCGCCCAGATGTACATGAAGATCAGCGACCAGAAGTGGATGATCGACAGGCGGTAGGAATAGACGGGGCGGTTGGCCTGCTTCGGAATGAAGTAGTACATCATGCCGAGGAAGCCGGCCGTCAGGAAGAAGCCGACGGCGTTATGCCCGTACCACCATTGCGTCAGCGCATCCTGCACGCCGGCGAAGGCCGAGTAGCTCTTCGAGCCGACGAAGGAGACCGGCACCGCCAGGTTGTTGACGATGTGCAGCATCGCGATCGTGACGATGAAGGCGAGGTAGAACCAGTTGGCCACATAGATATGCGGCTCCCTGCGCGTCAGCAGCGTGCCAAGGAAGGCGACGAGATAGGCGACCCAGACGATCGTCAGCCAGAGGTCGACGTACCATTCCGGCTCCGCATATTCCTTGGACTGGGTGATCCCCAGCAGGTAGCCGGTAGCGGCCATGACGATGAAGAGCTGGTAGCCCCAGAACACGAACCAGCCGAGATTGCCGCCGAAGAGGCGCGCGCGGCTGGTGCGCTGGACGATGTAGAAGGACGTCGCGATCAGCGCGTTGCCGCCGAAGGCGAAGATCACCGCCGAGGTGTGCAGCGGCCGCATGCGGCCGAAGTTGAACCAGGGCTCGATGTTGAGGTCCGGAAAGGCGAGCTGGAGCGCAACCACGACGCCCACGAGAAAGCCGACGACGCCCCAGAAGACGGTGGCGATCACGCCATACTTGACCACCTCGTCGAAATATTCCGACTGCGGTGGCGGTGGCGGCGCCCTGCCCGCGGAAACCGGGCTGAACTCGATGCGTCGCATCAGCATGATGGTGCCGGCGAGGAGCACGAAGAACAATACCCACATATGGGCTTCAAAGTGCCGGTCCTGCGCAAAGCCGGCGCCGACGAGCGCCAGGAATGCACCGACCCCGAGCAGGATCATCTCGAATGTGTATTTCATGGTTGGGTCCCCAACTTGGTCCGATCGCACGCGGAGACACGCCCTGAACGAGGCACGTCACTGCAGCTTGGCGGAAAGTGTCAGAATCGGGGCGATCCGACCTTGATTCAGATCAAGGTTGGAACGCCTCGAATGCATCATCCTCGGCAGACAATAGGGAGCGCCATGGGAGCTGGCGTTTGAAGCCGATGAAAAAGACGTTTGAGGATGGACGAATCCGGAGCCGCCCCGAGTCGCCTCCCCGCCCCGTCCCGATGGCCGAGCCCTTCGCGTGGCTCGCCCGTGCGCATGAAGAACAACTCGCGCTCTGCAACAGCCTCGAGGAAATCGCCGACAGCCTGCCCGCCGAAATCGACCGGCAGAAATGCGTCTACGCCGCCAAGGTGCTCGGACCTATGATCCGCGAAATGCATTCCGGCGAGGAAAACCTGGTGTTCCCGTGGATCGAGCGCACCTTCCGCAGCGACTCGACGATCGGCGCGACGCTGGAGCGGCTGAAATACGAGCACTGCGAGGACGAATGCTTCGCCGAGGAGCTGACGGAAATGCTGGAGCGTCTCGGCGCCGCAGACGAAACGGTCAATGCCGAAACCGCCGGCTACATGCTGCGCGGCTTCTTTACGAGCCTTAGGCGGCATGTCGGCTTCGAGCGGGAATGTCTGCGCGCCATCACCGCGCCCGCCGAGTGAACGCCCAAGGACAAGCTCATATTCGAGAGCAGAATTGAGCGCGGCCGTGCTGCGGTCGCGCTTCTTCAATCCGGACATCGTCTCGCTTGATCTTGCCTAAGGGTCTACTGCATGTCTCCTTGAATCGACCTCGATTTAAGGACGAAGACATGCAGCAAATCAAAGTGCTACAGCGACCTTTGCGCGTCTCATGAGACGCGCGGCGCTGTAGCGTCAGGCCGCGATCGCGCGGCGACGGTCGGCATGTTCCTGGATCACCAGGATCGCGCCGATGAGCTTGCCGGTGCTGGACATGCACGGCGTCAGCCGGCAGCGTACGACGACGGTGCGCGCATCGACCGTCTTGGCGAAGGTATAGTCGACCACCTCGCCCGCAAAACAGCGATCGAGATAGGATTTCACGCGCTGCTCGAAGCGCCGGATGCCGATGAACTCGACGATATGCCGGCCGATCAGGTCCATCGGACGGCTCTCCAGATGCTCGGCATTGCGCGGGTTGGTGTAGAGGTAGCGGTAATCCGGCGTAATCACCGCGATGCGATCCGGGAAACTGTCGAGGATCGCCTCGTTGAGCAGGCCTTCATCGGCCCTGCCTTTGCTCGGCTGGGCCGGCAGCCGCTCGAGCTGCAGGTCGGCGAATTTCTCCGCGCCCGTCGCCGCGAAATAGCGGTTGATCAGCGATTGCAGCAGTTGCGAATGCCGGAGTACGCAGGAGATGTCGTCGGCCTCGACCCGCAGGATGTCGATCAGGAACTGGAACTGAAGTCGGGCGTCTTCGACGCTCACCGCCTTCTCGTCGTAGACGGATCTGAGGATCGGATCGAGTTCGCGATCCAGGATGCCGATCAAATGCTCGTCTGCCGTACGTACGGCATACTGCATCTGCGAATACTTGAACCAGAACAGCTCAATCAGTGCGTTCAATTCGAAACCCCAATTCCCCCACGGCAGAGCCGCTTCGATGCACTTACAAGACAGGCGTTGATGCTGCAGACACTGATCTAGTTTTGATGCTTCCCCCACCACTTCCGCGTAAAACCGCACCACTCCGGCCATCCAAAGCGCTTGCAGTCTTCCCCTCGCGAGACAACGTCGAGTTTACACTCATTGCGTTAGCGTTCAACAGCAGAAAGAAAAACTTAACCTTTTGAAGTATTTTCAGGGCAAAACCGGCCCGCGCCGCCGCAGGCGAGCCGGCGAATGTGCCGACCGCCGAGCTTCATGTCCGGGCGCGCCAAAATTTTAGATGCCGCGCTGAAGCAGCCTCAAGCGCGCTTGTTCGTGCGGAAGGGAATCAGTCCTTGAGGTAGCGCTTGATGTGCCAGCGGTCGTGATACCAGAGCCACTGGCCGGGATATTCCCTTACCCAGCTTTCCACCTTGTCGTTCAGCACCTGCGCCGTGGCGGTGACGTCGACATTGCCGTCTGCCTTGCGCGGGATCGCGATCGCCGGCTCCAGTTCCAGCCGGAAACGGCCGCCGGGCAACCGGATGCAGCGGGCGGGATAGACCTCGCAGTTGAACTGGCGGACGAGCTTGGCAAGCAGCGGATTGGTCTGCACGTCCTGGCCGAAGAACTTGGTCTTAAGCCCCTTGCGGAACTTCTGGTCGACGAGAACGCCGACGCCCAGGCCCCGTTCGAGCTGGCGGGCGAGCGCGAAGGACGAACCGGCATGCGACGGCACGAGGTTGCCCATGCGCTCCTCGCGGAACTTGAACACCTTCTCTGCCACATAGGGGTTGTTCGGCGGGCGGAAGAGCACGGTCACGTCGAGACCGAAGGCGGAGCCGGCAACCGGCAGCATCTCGAAATTGCCGCTGTGCGCGGTGAAGACGATGAAGGGGCGCGGATTGTCGCGAAGCTCCAGGAATAGCGGAATGCCCGACACTTCGACCCGACCCGGCGTCGTGCGCTCCGGATCGAAATCGAAGAGACGGTCGAGGAACACGTATTCGGCCGCCATGCGGCCCATGTTGCCCCAGCTTTCAAGCGCGATCTCCTCGATCTCCGCTTCGCTTTTCTCCGGAAAGGCATTGCGCAGATTGGTCAGCGTCAGCTTGTGCCGGCTGGTCTTCGGGCCGATGAAGCGCACCGCGCGATCCATGAAGTTGATCGCGCCGTCGGCGGGAAACATCTTCAGGATCGTCAGCAGCAGGAAGACGAACTGCGCAATCAGCCACTGCCGCGTACGATCCGCCGCCAGCACCAGCCGTGTGATCAGCATGCGCACGTCGATCAATCCATCTTCAGGATGATCTTGCCGAAGATCTGGCGCGATTCCATGCGCTCCAGTGCCCGGTCGATCTCGTCGAGGCCGACCTCGGTATCGATGACCGGATGCACGAGGCCGCGGGCCATCTTCTGCATGGCGTTCGCCATGTTCTCCATGCGGCAGCCGAAGGAGCCGAGCAGCTTCAGCTGCTGCTGGAACAGCATCATCAGGTTCATGTCGGTGGAAACGCCCGAGGTGGAACCGCAGGTGACCAGACGGCCGCCGCGCTTCATCGAGAGCATCGAGCCCGCCCAGGTGTCCTTGCCGACGTGTTCGAATACGACGTCGACACCCTTCTTCTTGGTGAGCTTGCGCACCACGCCTTCGAAGCGGTCCTTGCGATAGTTGATGACGTGATCGGCGCCGAGCGCCTTCGCCTTCTCGATCTTGTCGTCAGAGCCCACCGTCGTGATGACGGTGCAGCCGATCTTCTTGGCGAGCTGGATCGCCGCCGAGCCGATGCCGGAGCCGCCGGCATGGACGAGGATCGTTTCGCCGGGCTCGAGCTTGGCGTTGTCGAACAGCATGTGTTCGACGGTACCGAAGGTGACCGGAGCAAGCGCTGCGCCGACCGCGTCGACACCCGGAGGTGCCGGCACCAAGAGGCGCGCCGGCAGGTTGATCTTCTCCTGCGCGAAGCCGTCGAGGTGGAAGCCGTGCACGCCACCGACATGTTCGCAGAGATTGTCGCGGCCTTCCTTGCACGGGCGGCAGAGACCGCAGGTGCGCGCGCCGTAGATCGACACGAGCTGGCCCGGCAGCACGCTCGAAACGCCCGGACCGATCGCGTCGACGACGCCGGATGCTTCCGCCCCGATGACGAGCGGCATCTTGCGCTTGGCAAAGGCCATGCCGCGCCAGCCCCAGACGTCGATATGGTTGAGTGCCACCGCCTTGACGCGCAGCGTCACCTCACCCGGGCCGGGCGCTTCCGGTTCCGGAATGTCGGTGATTTCGAGCTTGCGGTCATCGAGCAGTTGCAGGGCGCGCATGGTTCTTCCTTTAGATCTTTAGATAGTCGAGCGGCTGGGCCGTGCTGACTGGCATATATACACATTGGGGCAACGGCGCTGCACCCCCCTCTGGCCTGCCGGCCATCTCCCCCACAAGGGGGAGATCGACCCGCGGCAAGCCAATCGCATTAATAGAGGGATCCGCGCTCAGCGTCCCTTGATGAGCAAGACGGTGCCACATCCAATCTCCCCCCTTGTGGGGGAGATGCCCGGCAGGGCAGAGGGGGGTAACGCCTAATGCGCCTTGTCCTCGTAAAGGCTCAAGCCGGCTCGGCAGTCATGACGAGGCTGGCGTTCTGGCCGCCGAAGCCGAAGGAGTTCGACAGCACCGCAGTCACCTGCTGGCTGCGCTTCACGTTCGGCACAACGTCGAGCACGATCGCCGGATCGGGGTTCTGGTAGTTGATCGTCGGCGGCAGCGTGCCGGTCAGCATCGTCTGGATCGAGAATACCGCCTCGACCGCACCGGCCGCCGTCAGCGTATGACCGATCATCGACTTGTTGGACGAGACCGGGATCGACGGCAGGCGATCGCCGAAGACGTTCGACATCGACAGGTATTCCATCTTGTCGTTCTCGGGCGTCGAGGTGCCATGGGCGTTGATGTAGCCGATACCGTTTTCGTCGATGCCGGCGTCGGCAAGGGCCGCGCGGATCGTCGCGATCGCCGGGCCACCATCCGGCGAGGAGCGCGTGCGGTGGAAGAGGTCGGCCTTCTCGCCGCAGCCCTTCAGGATGCCGTAGACGCGGGCGCCGCGGGCGACCGCCGCTTCCAGAGATTCGAGCACGAGGGTCGCTGCACCTTCGGCGATGACGAAGCCGTCACGGTCCTTGGTGAAGGGCTTCGACGCCTTTTCCGGCGGATCGTTCTGGGTGGAAAGCGCCGAAAGCAGCGCGAAGCGGATCAGTGCCTCGGCGCTGACCGAGCCATCGGTCGCGACCGTCAGCGCGCGATCGGTGCGGCCCTGGCGGATCGCCTCGACGCCGAGCTGGATCGCCGTGGCGCCCGAGGCACAAGCGGTCGACAGCGTCACCGGCAGGCCGCGCGTGCCGAAGCGATCGGCAAGGCGTTCCGAGATCGAGCCGAAGAGCACGGCCTCATGGAACACCGGATCGGCCTTCTGGCGCATGGCGGCGAGGAAACGGTTATAGGCGTCGCCCGGCCGCTCCGACGGCGGCGAACGATCGGCAAGCTCGAAGCGCGCGCTCCATTCCGGCTCGACCGGCGGGGCGGCCAGGAACAGCGGGCCGTTGAAATCGCCGGAAATGCCGGCCTGCGCCAGCGCTTCCAGCGTCGTCTCGCGCGCCATGGCATAGGAACGCTCGACGGCATTGTCCGCGGGGATGTCGATGAAATCGACCGTACCGGAAATGCGGGTGTTCAGGCCTTCGGTCGGGAACCGGGTGATCTTGTGGATGCCCGAGACACCGCCCGAAAGCGCTGCCCAGTTGTCTTCGACACCCTGGCCGAGCGAGGTGATGACGCCCATGCCGGTGACGGCGATGATCGGGCGGCCGAGATGGTCCTTGTAAGCGTTGCTCATGGTCCGCTCCTGTTATTCCGCCGAAAGGACGGCGACGCCTTCGCCGCGCGAATGGCCGATGGTGGTGACCACGGCGCTCTTCGCCGCCGCCGTCATCGGCTTCTCGGCGCCGGCATCGAAGGCCGGCACCCTGGCGCCCTCGCCCAGCGACAAAGCCGCAAGCGCCAGGCCCAGCGGGAATTGCGCTTCGATGCTGTGGCCGACGAGGCCGCCATAGGCGCGCACCGGCGCCCCGGCCAACTTCGCCTCGAGGAACGCCTTCTCGCGCGCCACCAGGTCATGGAAACCGGACGTACCGGAGAACACGACGGTCGATGTCGGGTCAAGTTTCTCCGCCGGCTTGGCGAGATCGGCAAGCCGGGCTTCGAGCTTGCCGCTTTCACGCGAGCCGCGGTCGCCGCCGATCGCCTCGATCGTGGCATAGATGCGGGCGCCGCGGGCTTCGGCATATTCACGCGATTCCAGCACTAGGAAGGCGCCGACCGAACCGAGGATCATGCCGCCGCCATTATCCTTGCTGCGCGACCAGATCGGGTGCCAGTCGCCGAGCGCATGGCCCTGGATGGCTTCGATCAGGAGAATGATGTCGAGACGTTCGGCCGAGAAGGCGCCGCCGACGAGCGTATGGCTCGACTGGCCGGCCTTGATGCGGGCAAAGGCGGTTTCGATCGCCGAGATGCCGGCCGCTTCCTCGCCCATGAAGGTGCGCGACGAGCCGGTGACCTTGTGCACGATCGAAATGTTGCCGGCGAGCAGGTTGGAAAGCTGCGCCAGGAACAGCGTCGGGCGCAGTTCGGTGGTCAGCTTTTCGTTGAGGAGCTGTTCGCGATCGTTGCGCTTCAGCGCTTCGTCGACGATCAGCGAGTCGACGTTGATGTCGCGCTCGCCGCCGCCGGCAGCGACGATCATGTCCATGCTGCCGCAGGCTTCGAGATTGTCCTTGAGACCGGCATCATCGAGCGCCAGGCCGGCAGCGAAGACGCCGAGGCGCTGCCAGTTTTCCATCTGGCGCTGGTCGCCGCGCTTGGCGATCTGCTGCGACCAGTCGATTTCCGGCAGCGGATGCACCGGATAGGGGCTGAACTTCTCGGTCTCGACGCGCACGGCCGGCGAAGCGTCGGCGCTCAAGAGGGCCAGATGCGGCTCGACGCCGACGCCCTGGCTGGTGACGATGCCGACGCCGGTAATGACAACGTCGTTTGCGGATTTGGTCATCTTACTTCTCCGAACCGGCTGTCGCCGAAAGAGCCGCCATCAGGCCGAGTTCCTCGGCCCGCTTGCGAACGATATCGCCGAGCGGAACCTGATCGAACGGCATCGTCCTCAGTTTCAGCTGGGCGTCACAGACCTTCTTGCCGGCCGAGGTGATCTTCGCCTTGGTAACGGCAAAGCCCGAACCTTCATGCTCGAGGAAGGCTTCGATCTCGAGTTCGGCCGAGGGCTCGACGAAGGTACGCATCTTGGCGCCGTCGACCGACATCAGGAAGGGCATGGCCGCAAAATTGGTGGCGGCCAGCACCAGGAAACCGGAGGCCTGCGCCATGGTCTCGATCAGGAGCACGCCCGGCACCAGCGGGTAGCCTGGAAAATGGCCTTCGAACACCGGGCTCTTCTCGGGAACGACGGACCGCGCCGTCAGCCGGCCAGCCGAAAGATCGACCGTTTCGACACGATCGATCATCTGGAAGTATTCAAGGAGCATTGAGGCTCACCCTGTTCGTTTTCGGGCCGTTCGTTTCGGGCTCAAGTAAAAACGCCAATGCCGCCTGTCAAGCGCGAGGCGCGACGGGCGGCATTGGAATTGGTGCGGCAAGGCTTGGGCGAAAGCCCGATCAGCCCTTGGCAGCCCGCAGTTCGTCGATCTTGGCGCAGAGGTTCTTCAGAACGAAGTACTCTTCGGTCGAGACCTTGCCTTCGTTGACTTCCTGCGTCCACTGCTCGAGCGGGATCTTGATGCCGAATTCCTTGTCGATCGCAAAGACGATGTCGAGGAAGTCCAGGCTGTCGATGCCGAGATCGTCGATCGTGTGGCTTTCGGGCGTGATCGTCTCGCGATCGATCTCGCTCGTCTCCGCAATGATGTCGGCAACCTTGTCGAATGTAGCTGTCACGCGCATACCTCTAGTAACTTAAGTCGAGTCTCGGCGATCCTATAGGTAAATGCGCCGCAAAAGCCAATGGCCTTGATTGCAACCGTTGGCGAATTGAAAACCGGTGTTGCAGGCTTACGCCTCAAACGGCGACCGAATGCCGACCGCGACCATTGCCGAGATAGGCGTCGAAGTTCGCCGCCACCGATCGCGCAAAGGGCCGTCCGCGTTCGGTCAGGCGGAAGACACCGTTTTCGATCGTCGTCAGCCCGTCGGCGTCGCGCGCCCGGAAAAGCCGCGCCTCCTCGACCACCGCGGCGGCCAGCCCCGGAAATGCCCGTTCGACCCCGTCAAAGGAGAAGGCGAAACGGCACATGATGTCGGCGATCACTTTTGCTCTCAACCGGTCGTCCGGCGTGAAGCGGTAGCCGCGAACTGCCGCCATGCCTGCCTGCTCCACATGACGCAGATATTCGCCGGTTGCCGGCATGTTCTGGACATAGCCCTGACGGAACTGGCCGATCGCCGAGGCACCGAGGCCAATGAGCGTTTCCGCCTCATCGTCCGTATAGCCTTGGAAATTGCGGCGGAGGCGCCCTTCCCGATTGGCGCGCGCCAGGCTGTCTTCGGGCTTTGCGAAATGGTCGATGCCGATCGCCTCGTAGCCGGCCGACAGCAGCATTTCCGCCGCCCGGCTCATCTGGGCGAAGCGCTCGACCACGCCGGGCAGGCTCTCGTCCGGGATCATCTTCTGGTGCGTTTTCATCCAGGGCACATGCGCGTAACCGAAGAGCGCGACGCGATCGGGCGCGAGCGTCAGCACCGCCGCCATCGTCCGCTCCAGTGACGAAAGGCTCTGATACGGAAGCCCGTAAAGGACGTCGCAATTGACCGAACGGACACCCCGCGCCCGCGATGCCTCGATCGCATCGCGGGTCTGCTCATAGGTCTGGATGCGGTTGATCGCCTTCTGCACCACCGGGTCGAAATCCTGGATGCCGAAGCTCGCCCGTGTCATCCCGATCGCCGCCAGCGCATCGTGACGCGCCTCGTCGAGGTCGTTGGGATCCATCTCGACGCTGATCTCGCAATCCGGCGCGATAGTGAAATGATCGGTGAAGCTGCGCTTGAGCGCGATCATGTCCTCCGGCCGGACGAGCGTCGGCGAACCGCCGCCGAAATGCAGCGCCGTTACCCTGGCTTCGCGGTTCACCCGCCCGCCGACCGATGCAACCTCGCGATGCAGGCCCTGCAAATAGGTTGCGACGGGATCGTAGCGCAGCGTCTGCTTGGTGTGGCAGGCACAGAACCAACAGAGCCGGTCGCAATAGGGCACATGGGCATAAAGCGAAATCGCCTCGCCCGGGCCGATCTGATCGAGCCAGCTTTCATAATCCGCAAGGCCCACCGCCTCGGAAAAATGCGGGGCGGTCGGGTAACTGGTGTAGCGCGGCACCGGGCCCGCATATTTGAGGATAAGCGCGTCTTCCATCGGTCTCTCCGCTGTCATGACGATGGCATAGGGCGGATACGCGAAGACGCCTTTGATTTTGATCAAGTCGCCGAATTAACACGTTAAAATTGACAATACGCAAGTCAGCATGAGACATTGTTTCGCGCTTTCGGAATTGGCACCTGTCAACTCTTGATTTAACGACCTGCATCCTCTTTGGTCCATTCCAGAGAGCAACGACATGCAGGTAGAAAGAATTGCAGATCGTGAACGAACATCGCCGCAAGGATATCCATAACTCGGACATTCCGACCGTCTGCGTGGCCTGCGAGGCGCGTCACGGCGGCGTTTGCGGAACGCTCACCCCGGACCAGTTGCTCGACCTCAGCCGCCACTCGACCCGCCGCAGCATCGAGCCCGGCCGCGAAGTCGTCGGCCAGGGCGAAACGACCGACAGCTATGCCAACATCATCAGCGGCGTCGTCAAGCTCAGCAAGGTTCTGGCCGATGGCCGGCAGCAGATCGTCGGCCTGCAGTTTGCGCCCGACTTCATGGGCCGCCCCTTCACCCGCGAAAGCGCCCTGACGGCGGAAGCGGCCGTCGACACCGACATCTGTTGCTTCCCGCGCACCGTCATCGAGCGGCTCGTTTCCGAGGCGCCGGGTCTCGAACACCGGCTGCACGAGCAGGCGCTGAAGGAACTCGACGAGGCGCGCGACTGGATGCTGACGCTCGGGCGCAAGACCGCCCAGGAGAAGGTGGCGAGCTTCCTCTATATCATCGCCACCCATATCGATCCGGAACAGGGAGCCGCGAAGGAATTCGACCTGCCGCTCTCCCGCTCCGACATCGCCGACTATCTGGGCCTGACGATCGAAACCGTCAGCCGGCAGATCACCAAGCTGCGCAAGGACAACGTCATCCGCATCGAAAACAGCCGCCACGTCACCGTGCCGAGCCTCGACCGGCTGATGGATGTAGCCGGCATCGACTGATGCGGCGCTCGGCGTCGTTGCGACGCTGCTCCTCATGTCTTTTTGAGCGGGATTGCCCCTCACCCTAACCCTCTCCCCGCAGGCGGGGAGAGGGAACGAGCTCGCTGTTGGCCTCACCTTCTCCACAGTAGCGTGGTGCAAGGCGGCGCCATGCGTCCCTTCTCCCCGCCTGCGGGGAGAAGGTGGCGGCAGCCGGATGAGGGGCAAATCCCGTCAGCGAACTGGACGAGACAGCATGGGCAGTGCCGTCAGCGCGTGATGACGATACGCGTATTCGCCAACCCATGCTGGCGCGTCAGGGCGAAAAACTCGGCAGCATTGTTCGGATGCAGCCGCACGCAGCCATGCGACGCCGGGCGGCCGAGCCGCTTGATGTCGTAGGTGGCATGGACCGCATACCCCCCTTTGAAGAACACCGCATAGGGCATGGGCGCATCGTCGTATTTGCTCGAGCGATGGTAACGCGAGAGCCATTTTGCCTTCCAGCTGCCGCGCGGCGTGACATAGCCCTTGCGGGCGGTCGAGACCTTCCAGCGATACATGACGATGCCGTATTGCCTGACGACCATGGTCTGCGAGGACAGGCTGATGTCGGCAATGAGATTGGCGGCGTTCAGGGGCTGAACGGGAAACTGCATCAGAACGGCGACGAGCACGGTCAATAATGCATTCCGCATGCTTCTCTCTCCGGGATGACGAACGCTAACCGGCGGAACCAGACGTCCGAAGAGAATAACCGGCCGAGTATCAAACAATCCTAACGCGGAACTCGTTTTCGCGGGACGGGTTCCGCCGAAACGATCAAATCATCGCGACGGCCAGGACGACAACAGTCATCACCGTGCAGGCGCCATCGAATACGGCGATGCCGGCATCGATATCTTCGCTTCGCGCGACAGCGCGACCCGGACCGTTGATCATCGGCTCGCTGACCTTGACGCCGCCATAGATACGCGGGCCGGCAAGCTGCAGATCGAGCGCGCCGGCCATCGCCGCTTCCGGCCAGCCGGAATTCGGCGAGCGGTGCAGGCCGTGGTCGCGAAGGGCTACAACGAGCGCATCCTTGGCGGCGCGCGCGCCACGGTGGATCAGCGCGCCGGCGGCGATCAGCAGGACCGAGAGCCTTGCTGCCGGCAGGTTGGCGAGATCGTCGAGCCGCGCCGAAGCCCAGCCGAAGTGCAGATATCTCGGCGATTTGTGGCCGATCATAGAATCGGCCGTGTTCAGCATCTTGTAGGCGATGAGACCGGGCAATCCGGCGACCGCATACCAGAAGGCGGGCGCCACCACACCGTCGGAGAAGTTCTCGGCGAGGCTTTCGATCGCCGCGCGGCAGACCGCCGGCTCGTCCAGTGTCTTCGGATCGCGGCCGACGATCATCGAAACGGCACTCCGCCCGCCTTCGAGCCCGCCTTGCCGCAAGCCCTCGGCGACGCGGCGGACATGATCGGCCAGGCTCTTCTGCGCCAGAAAGACGGCGACCAGCATCGCCTCCAGCAGGAAACCGAACGGGCCGAAGGCGGCGAACAGGCGGTGCAGCAGATGGCCGAGCCAGGCGCTGACCGCGAGCAGCAGCACGATCGTGACGACGCCGCGAAACTTGCGCGCGCCGTCCGCCAGATCCTCGCGGTTCAGCCTATCATCGAAGAAGGCGATCGCCTTGCCGAAGAAGACGACGGGATGTGGCAGGCGCGCCCACAGCCAGTCCGGATCGCCGACGAGCCGGTCGATCACCAGCGCCAGCGCGAGCACGAGAAGGATGGTGCTGGACATTCAGAGTTCCATCCGGGCAAGCGCATCCGCCAGCCGCCGGTCACCCGCCATATCCGGCGCAAGACCGATCCTGAGCCAGGTTGGCGCATAGTCGAACTTGCGGGTCAGAATATGTGCTCCGCAGAGCCGCTCGTGCAGCAGAGCCGCCCTCGGGTGCTCAACCAGCACGAAAAGCCCGGTGCCGCCGATCCGCTTGAGCCCTGCCCCATCCAGGGCCGCATCGAGGCCGGCGCGCCGCTCGCGAATGCCGGCCGCAATCGCTGTCGTATCGCCCTGCATCAGCGCGCGGGAAATGATCAGCGCCGGACCGGACACGGCCCAGGGGCCGAGCCAATCGCCAAACGCAGCAAGGACCGGCTCGCTGCCGATGACGAAACCAAGGCGTAAACCGGCAAGCCCGAAGAACTTGCCAAAGGAGCGGAAGACGATGAGGTTGCCCTCACCGCGCACATGGTCGGCGACGCTCAGGTCCGGCTCCAGATCGCCGAAGGCCTCGTCGACCAGCAGCAGTCCGCCGCTCGCGCGCTGCCGCGCGGCCAGTTCCAGGAGATCAGCTGGGACGAAGGCACGGCCGGTCGGATTGTTGGGGTTCACCACGATGACCAGGCCATGCTCGGCGCCGAGGGCATCGGCATTGTCGACGCGATCGACGGCAAAGCCGGACGCCGACAGCACGCGGGCATATTCGCCATAGGTCGGCCCGAAGATCGCGACGCGGCTGTTTGCCGGCGTCTTCCCGTTTTCATGCAGGAGACGCGGCAAAAGCTGGATCACCGACTGCGTGCCGGGCACGGGCAACGGCAGCACGCCATTGGTGCGGTAATATTCCTGGGCCGCCAGCCGCGCCGCATCGACCGTCTGCCGGTCGGGCAGCCGATGCCAGGCGCGCTCGGGTACCTCGGGCAAGGCAACGGGGCATGGATTGATGCCGGTCGAAAGATCGAGCCAGTCCTCGAGCCGGCCGCCGAAGCGCGCTGCGGCTTCGGTGATGCCGCCGCCGTGAACGATCGGTGCGCTCATTCCGGCGCTCATGGCGCACCCGCGATATCGATGAGGTGCATGAAGGACCCGGCGACGTTGCCGCGTTTCAGGCCGGCATGGCCGAGATCGTCGCCGGCCGCGTCGCTCACCGAAAACAGCCGGTCGGCAGCACCTTCGGCGACGATGGTCGCATAGTGGAATTCGTGCGCCGTCATGGGTCCATCGAAGAAGGCGTTGTCGACAGGCACGACCCGGCGATAGCCGAGGTGCCGCCTGCGCTCGGCAAAACTGGTTACCAGCGGCAGCAGGGCGAGCATGTCGTAGCGTACGCCATCGGCGGCGACAAGCCCTTCGCCGAGCACCATATAGCCTCCGCATTCGCCGAAGATCCGGGCTCCTCGCCCGGTAGCGGAATGCATGCCGGAACGGAAGGTTGAAGCTGCACTTAACTGCCCCGCATGCAGCTCCGGATAGCCGCCCGGCAGATAGACGGCGTCGGCGGCCGGAGCCGGCGCTTCGTCGGCCAAAGGCGAGAAGAACGAGATTTCGGCGCCGGCGCTCCGCCAGTCGAACAGCAGGTGCTCGTAGCAGAAGGCAAAGGCGATATCGCGCGCCACGGCGATGCGCTGACCGAGCGGGCGAAGCCGCTCGATATTCGCGGCCGATCCACGTGGAGAGATCGCTGCAGCGCGGCTGATGGCATCGAGGTCGCATGCCGCCTCGACCCGCGCTGCGGCGGCCTCGATGAAGCCTTCGAGCGCGCCATGCTCGCCCGCCTGCACGAGGCCGAGATGACGCTCCGGCAGCTTGAGCGCATTGTCCTGCCTGAGCACGCCGAACACGGGCATTCGCACCCGCTCCAGGGCATCGCAGAGCATCTTCTCGTGCCGATCGCTGCCGACCTTGTTGAGGATGACGCCAACCACCCTGATATCGCTGCGGTGATCCGCGTAGCCGCGCACGAGTGCGGCGACCGAATGCGACATGCGGGCGCAATCGACAACGAGAATGACGGCAAGATTGAGCGTCGCCGCGAGATCCGCAGGCGTTCCCGAGCCGTCAGCGGCACCGTCATGCAGACCCATCATCGCCTCGACGATCAGCGTGCGGCCGCCCGCGGCCGCCTGTGAGGCATTGGCAAGCAGCAGTTCCGGGCGCATCGCCCAGGGATCGTAGTTGAAACAGGGTTCGCCCGTTGCCGCCGCATGGAAGGCGGGATCGATATAGTCGGGACCGGCCTTGCCCGGCGCGATCGCGACACCGCGCTTCTTCAGCGCGCGCATCAGCCCAAGCGTTACCGTCGTCTTGCCCGAGCCTGACGAGGGTGCTGCGATCAGCAGCCCGCTCATGCCGGGTTCCTGCGCATGCGATTGTCAAAGGGATCGGCGGCAAGCTGGCGCCCGTCGAGCGCGCCGATCCAGTCGAGTGCCGCCCGAAGCCGCACGACCTCGCCGACGACGACGATCGCCGGCGGCTCCAGCCCGGCCGCATCGACATCGGCCTCGGCGCGCGAAAGCGTCGTTTCGAGCACCGCCTGTTCCGGCGTTGCGGCATTGCAGACGAAGGCGACCGGCTCGTCCGGCGAGCGCCCGCCGGCAATGAGGTTGGCGGTGATCGCGCCGATATGTTTCATCGCCATGTACATGACGATGACGGGCGAGCCGCTGGCAATCCCCTGCCAGTTGATGCGATCCGGCACCAGGCCGGAAGAATCGTGGCCGGTGAGGAAGGTGACCGCGTGATTGACCTCGCGATGGGTGACGGGAATGCCGGCATAGGCAAGCCCGCCGATGCCCGCGGTGATGCCCGGCACGATGCGGAATGGGATCCGATGTTCAACAAGCGTCAGCGCCTCTTCGCCGCCACGGCCGAAGACGAAGGGGTCGCCGCCCTTGAGGCGCAACACCCGGTTGCCGGCACGCGCCAGTTCGACCAACCGCAGCGAGATGTCGCGCTGTTTCGGCGACGGTTTGCCGCCGCGTTTGCCCGCGAACTCGAGCACGGCGCCCGGCCGCGCGAGCTTGAGGCAATCCTCGTTGACCAGCGCATCATGCACGATCACATCCGCCTGGCGCAGCGCATTGGCCGCATGCAAGGTCAGGAGACCGGGATCACCGGGACCGGCACCAACGAGCCAGACCGAACCTTTCTCGAGCGCCGGCAATCCGGCAAAGAGGTCGTCGATCATTCGTGCTGCCCACCCTGTATACCGGCACCGCTTGCCGGTGCCCCTAACTCGATCTGCGAAGAACCGGATTCCATTTTAGAACAAACCCGGACAAAAGATTGATTCAATTCAACAACATAAGCGCGCATCAGGCGACCTCGGCCGCCGCCGGCACGCGCGCTGCCGCATCTCTCGATGGGCCGGCAAGCGCCGCCGTCGCATGCGCGGAGACGATCTTCGGCACGATCAGCACGGCCTCTTCCCCGGCGCCGACGAGCGCGGCACCTTCGGCAACGCCATGACAGCCCGTATGGGCAAAAACGATCTCGGAGGGGTTGGCGAGCCGATGAAGCTCGGCTTCGAGGGTGGCCGCGTCGTAAAAAGCCGCCGGAACGGAGAAATGTTTCGCCGCCGCCAGGATCGCCGGCTCCTCGGCGCGGGCATCGAGCGAGGCGACAAGCCGGAGATCCGCAGGCGCCGCACCGGCGGCAGCCAAGGCGCGCTCAGCAAGCGCGATCACTTCGTCGGCTGGCGTTCGCCGCTCGCAGCCGAGCCCGAGCACCAGCCCGGCCCCTGCTTTCGTCGTCTCGACCAGCGCGTTATTTTCACGCAATTCCGGACGCAAAACCGCTGCACACTTTTGCTGGAATTGCTTTGATCCCCTAGCCGATGGCATCGGTGGCCGGCTCCCTTCGTCGGTTCTCCTTAACGAAGCGCCGGCTGGAACAGACTGTTCCGAACCGATCTGGACAGCACCGGCTGAAGGCCCCCTGCTTGGGTCGGCCGCACCGGATGCTCTTTCAGTCCGCCAAAGCGGACGCCGTCGCATATCCGTCATTTTTACCGGAGCGCGTGAGACCGGTCAAACCGGATTGCGCCATCGTCATGTCGCGATTGGAGGAGACGGCTACCCGCACACCTATCGCGATGACAGCCTCTTCCGGCCGCCGCTCTATCGCCGGCACCCCATCCGAAAACGCAGCGACTCAGAACAAGGTTTTGAATCCTTGGGCGTTTTGCTCTTTTGCAAGCTGCAGCCACGGCGCCGCCACAACAGAAGGCTTTGCAAATCGCGCCCGGCTCTGACACAAGGCGGAAAAGCCCTCCTGACAGCTCCTCCCCGAGTCCCTCCCGTGCAAGATCTCGCCTTCCACCTGCTCGTCTTCCTGTTCGCTGCCGCCTTCATTGCCGGTTTCATCGATTCGATTGCCGGCGGCGGCGGCATGATCACCATTCCCGCCATGCTGATCGCCGGCATCCCGCCGCTGCAGACGCTTGGCACCAACAAGCTGCAGTCGCTATTCGGCTCCGGCTCGGCAAGCCTCTCCTATGCGCGGCGCGGTCACGTCAACCTCAGGGAGCAATTGCCGATGGCGCTGATGTCGGCGCTGGGCTCGGTGTTCGGCGCGCTGCTCGCAACCGTCGTTCCCGGCGACGTCCTGAAGGCTGTGCTGCCATTCCTGCTGATCGCCATTGCGCTCTATTTCGGCCTGAAGCCGAACATGGGCGATGTCGACCAGCATCGCCGCATCACGCCCTTCGTGTTCACGCTCACCCTCGTGCCGCTGATCGGCTTCTACGACGGCGTCTTTGGCCCCGGCACCGGCTCCTTCTTCATGCTCGGCTTCGTGACGCTCGCCGGCTTCGGCGTGCTCAAGGCCACGGCGCACACGAAGTTCCTGAACTTCGGCTCCAATATCGGCGCCTTCGCCGTCTTCCTGTCCTTCGGCGCCATCCTCTGGAAAGTGGGTCTGCTGATGGGCGTCGGCCAATTCCTCGGCGCCCAGGTGGGCTCACGCTACGCCATGGCCAAGGGCGCCAAGATCATCAAGCCGCTGCTCATCGTCGTCTCGATTGCGCTTGCGACCCGGCTGCTGGCCGATCCGTCGCATCCCCTGAGGATCTGGCTGGGGCTTTGAGGCCAGGCGCGCGTTCCCGGCTCGCCGAGATTAGAACGGGGCCGCGACTTATGCGAACGTCACTTGACCGTCAGGCCAACGTCGGGCGCGCCTGTGGTTGACCAGCATGAGCATTCTTCGCCTGCTGGCCCCGCGCCGTAGCCACAAATCTGTTTGGGGGTCTTGCATTGCCGAGGGCTGCGCGCTTCGGCGCGCGCCTTTGCCTCGGCTTCGGCCTCGGCTCGTTGCTTTCGGCTCATCTTTGGCGTGGGAGCCGCCTTTGCTTTTTCTACCTTCTCGACTGCGGATGCGCTGCTCCTGGTCGTTTGGGATGAGCCGGTTTCACTGCATGATGCGATCAGGAACAGCGATGCGACAGCAAACGCAACTCTAGCAACGGTTTTCAAGCTTCACCCGCAATCTAAACTATGTGGAGCAACTATATGCGTGCTTCCAAGAGCCCCTTCAAGGGCCGGTTGCATTGAGGCGGGCATTCGGTGAACAAATTCGCGGACGGCAGGCGCGTTCAAGTTCAAAACACCGCCAGCAGCAACGCTCCCGCAGCAATGAACACGACGCCCAGCCAGTTCATCAGGTTGAGCTTCTCGCCGAGGAAGAGCACGCCGAAGATCGCGACCATGACGATCGAGAGCTTGTCGATCGGCGCCACGCGTGCGGCGTCGCCGAGCTTCAGCGCGCGGAAATAGGCAAGCCAGGAGGCGCCGGTGGCAAGGCCTGACAGGGCCAGGAACAGCCACGTGCGGCCCGGGATCTCCGAGGGCTTTTGCCACTGACCGGTGGCCACCACGATGCCGGCGAGCACGAAAAGAATGACGACGGTGCGGATCAGCGTCGCGAAATCGGAATTGATCTGCGCGACGCCGACCTTGGCGAAAATCGCCGTCAGGGCAGCGAACACGGCCGATAGCAATGCCCCTGCATGGTTCCTTAAATCGGCAAGCCGATTTAAGGGCGAAATCATGCAGCACTCAAAGTGCTACAGCGACCTTTGCGCGTCCTGCGGACGCGCGGCGCTGTAGGGCTGCCAGCTCTGGCTCATCAGAACTCCACGCCCTGCTGCGCCTTGATGCCGGAGCGGAACGGATGCTTGACCAGCTCCATTTCGGTGACGAGGTCGGCGATCTCGATCAGGTCTTCCTTGGCGTTGCGGCCGGTGAGCACCACATGGGTCATGTGCGGCTTTTCTTCCTTGAGGAAGCGAACGACCTCGGCGACGTCGATATAGTCGTAACGCAGCGCGATGTTGATCTCGTCGAGCAGCACCATCGAATTGCGCTCGTCGCGGATCAGCTCCTTCGCCTTCTCCCAGGCCTTTTCGGCCATCGCCACGTCGCGGGCGCGGTCCTGCGTTTCCCAGGTGAAGCCCTCGCCGAGCGTATAGAACTGGCAGATGTCGCCGAAATGCTTCTCGATCAGCTCGCGTTCGCCGGTCACCATTGCACCCTTGATGAACTGCACGACGGCGCAGGGCATGCCGTGGGCGATATGGCGGAAGATCATGCCGAAGCCGGCGGTCGACTTGCCCTTGCCCTTGCCGGTGTTGACGATGATCAGGCCCTTCTCATCCGTCTTCGTCGCCATGATCTTTTCGCGCGCCGCCTTCTTCTTCGCCATCTTCATGGCGTGGCGGGCATCATCCTTCTCGGCCGGGGCTTCGCCGCTGTTCGTCGTCTCGTCGCTCATGATAACTCCCTTACCAAATCAACGGGATGCGGGCGGAAAACCGCACGCGCTTTTCCTCATCCCGCCTTCGTTCAGTTCCGCGTTGCACTGAACAGCGAAACGGAACCAGGTCTTTGCTTCCAAGCAATTCCGGACGGAAAACCGCTGCCCGGAACCGCTCTATTCGTTGCCGGCCCGAAGCCGGATCGCGGCGTTGCCGATATCGGCAAGTTCAAATCGCGCCGAGTTCGAGCGCGGGGTCCAAAGATTGCGGTCGATTGCTTCGAGGAAGCGTTCGGCAAGCTCGGCAAAGGCGGCCGGGTTCTTGTCGCGCAGGAAGTCGGCCACCCGTTCGTCGACGATGAAGGCCTGATAGGCGGCCTCGAAATGATGATCGCGCACGGCCCCCGTGGTCGCGGCAAAGGCGAACATGTAATCGACCGTTGCGGCGATCTCGAACGCGCCCTTGTAGCCGTGGCGCATGACGCCATCGATCCACTTGGGATTGACGACGCGGGCCCGGACCACGCGGCCGATCTCCTCCTCCAGCGAGCGGATGACGGGCTTTTCCGGCCGCGAATGGTCGTTGTGGTAGATCGCCGGCCGAGAGCCGCCCAAGTGTTCGGCAGCGGCACTCATGCCGCCCTCGAACTGGTAGTAGTCGTCACTGTCGAGCAAGTCGTGCTCGCGATTGTCCTGGTTCTGCACCACCGCCTCGATGGTGCGCAGGCGTTCCTCGAAGAGGTCGCGCTCCGCCTTGCCCTCCTCGCCGGCGCCATAGGCATAGGCACCCCAGGTGAGATAGGCTTCGGCGAGATCGGCGCGGCTGTCCCAGCCCTTCTCCTCGATCAGCGCCTGCAGCCCGGCGCCATAGGCACCGGGCTTGGCGCCGAAGACGCGGTAGGAGGCGCGACGGGCAGCCTCTGCGGTTTCCACACCTTCCGCCTCCAGCCGCCGGGCTTCTACCCGCATGCGCGCGGCGATCATGTTGTCGGCATCGTCCTCTTCCAGTGCGCCGACGGCGCGGATCGCCTTGTCGAAGAGCGCGATCTGGTCCGGGAAGGCATCGCGGAAGAAACCGGAGATACGCAGCGTGACGTCGACGCGCGGCCGCCCGAGCACGGCGAGCGGCACGATCTCATAGCCCATCACCCGGCGCGAGACCATGTCCCAGGTGGGTTTCGCGCCGATCAGCGCAAGCGCCTGGGCGATATCGTCGCCGCCGGTGCGCATGTTCGCCGTGCCCCAGGCGGTCAGCCCAAAGGACGACGGCCATTCGCCATGATCCTGCAGATAGCGGCGGATCAGGAGTTCGGCCGATTTCTTGCCGAGCTCATAGGCCGCCGGCGTCGGTACGGCGCGGCTGTCGACGGAATAGAAATTGCGCCCCGTCGGCAGCACGTCCGGCCGGCCGCGAGTCGGCGCGCCGGAAGGACCGGGAGCGACGAAGCGGCCGTCGAGACCGGTGAGGAACCCGGTCATTTCGGCCGCGCCGGAACCGGAGATCGAGGGTTTCAGGCGTGTGTCGATTTCGTCGAGCACCGCGCGGGTGTTGGCCCAGTCCTGCGGGCAGATCTGTTCGCCCGAGACGAGTTTTGCGGCGAGCAGCTCGATGCGTTCGACCGTATCGCCTGCGGTGCGCCAGGGAGCGTCGGAGAGGTTGGCGAGGATTGTTGGCTTCGGACCGGTCCAGGGGTCCGACATGACGCAATCGAGCGGATCGAAGGGGTGAGCGTGGGGCGGGATACCTCCGTCTGCTCCTGTGGCGTTGTCCCCCTCTATTTCCGTGAGGCTACCCCCCTCTGCCCTGCCGGGCATCTCCCCCACAAGGGGGGAGATCGGCGTGGGGCTGCCGCTCGTTCCCAAGCCAACGTCAACGCCTGTTGTGCCCTGAGAAACAGCAGTTCTACTTTGGCCGTCCTCAGGGCCTCCTTCAACACCGTTTGCTGCGGAACGAGCGCCCGCATCCGTGATCTCCCCCCTTATGGGGGAGATGTCCGGCAGGACAGAGGGGGGTGCACCACCCGCCGAGGATGCCCGAACGGACGCGGCCACCCCACTCAGCCCCGCATCCGCCGCAATCGCCCGCTGCAGGCTCCGGTCACCGCCCTCGCCGAGGCCGCGCGGCACGCGGGCCAAAGCGACTGTCAGGTCGGTCAGCAACCGCCCCTCCGGCGCCACGCCGAAGACGTGCAGGCCATCGCGGATCTGCATCTCCTTGAGGTCGCAGAGATAGGCGTCGAGCTTTTCCAAGGCCTTGTCGTCGCTGTCGCCCTTGTCGATGCCGGCGTCGCTGTCGAGACCGATGTCGCGCACGAGATCGAGGATCTGGCGGCTCAAGAGCCGCAACCGCCGCGGGTCGCCGCCGGCGGCGTCGTAATATTCGTCGACCAGGGCCTCGAGATCCTTGAGCGGCCCGTAGGATTCGGCCCGCGTCAGCGGCGGCGTCAGGTGGTCGATGATGACGGCGCTGGTGCGGCGTTTCGCCTGGGTGCCTTCGCCCGGATCATTGACGATGAAGGGATAGATATGCGGCAGCGGCCCGAAGATCGCCTCGGGATAGCAGGTCTCCGACAACGCTAAGGCCTTGCCCGGCAACCATTCGAGATTGCCGTGCTTGCCCATGTGCACGATCGCCTGCGCACCGAACTGCTGGCGCAGGAAGGCATAAAAGGCGAGATAGCCGTGCGGCGGCACGAGGTCCGGCGAGTGGTAGCTTTCCTTCGGATCGATGTTGTAGCCGCGCGCCGGCTGGATGCCGACGACAACCGCGCCGCAGCGGGCGAGCGGCAGCGCGAAGCCGCCGTCGAGGAAGAAGGGATCGGCCTCGGGCGCACCCCAGCGATCGGTCACTTCATCCTGAATCCGTTTCGGAAGCGAATCGAAGAAAACCTTGTAATCGCTTGACGAAATTCGCTCGCGGATTTCGCGATCATGGCTCGCCGCATTGGTCGGCCCGGCCATCAGGTAGCGCATCAGCGCGTCGCCATCGGCAGGAATCTCCCCGACCGCATATCCCTCGCGCGCCATGGCGCGAAGCACCTCGACGGTACCGGCGGGGGTGTCGAGCCCGACGCCATTGCCGAGGCGGCCGTCGCGGTTCGGATAGTTGGCCATAACGATGGCGATGCGGCGTTCGGCAGGCCTAGCGCGGCGAAGCTTCGCCCAATTGACGGCAAGGCCGGCGGCAAAGCGCACACGGTCTTCGAGCGGCTCATGCCCGACGATGTTGGCCTCGACTTTGGCGTCATAGATCGACGTCGCCTTGAAGGAGACGGCCCGCGCAAGAATGCGGCCGTCCACTTCCGGCAGCGCGACATTCATCGCGAGATCGCGCGCCATCAGCCCTTGCGGCGAGGCTTCCCATTGCGCCCGCGACGAACCGGAGAAGATCACCTGCAACACCGGCGCGCCCGTCGATTCCAGTACCGTCGGCTGCCGGTCAGCGCCGGGCGACGAGACGGCGAAACCGGTGGCGTTCATCACCACGTCGGGTGCTGCCTCGGCGAAGATCGCCTGCAGCGTGCCGACAGAGACGGCATCCTTGAGGCTCGACACGAAGACCGGCAGCGCGCGCACACCTTCTTGCGCCAACGCATCGATCAGCGCCTCCACCGGCCGCGTCTCGCCGCTCTGGACGAGGGCGCGGTAGAAGCAGATGGCGATGGTGGGAAGCGTATTCTTGGGCGTCGCGTTTGTGGAGGCGTCACCCCCCTCAGCCCTGCCGGGCATCTCCCCCACAAGGGGGGAGATTGGCTGGGGGTGAGCGCTCGGTGCAGAATTCAGATCGGCAGAGATTTTAGCGGTGGGCGTCGCGTTTGTGGTGGAACTACCCCCCTCTGTCCTGCCGGACATCTCCCCCACAGGGGGGGAGATTGGCTGGGGGTGAGCGCTCGACCCAAGACTGAGCTCGGCGGTTAATGTAACAGCAGCAGTCGCACCGCTCAACTTGGCGGCAACGGGCAAATCGGTCTGCCCAGTGCGAGCCTCAGGATTCGCGCCCACC
Organism: Ensifer sp. VA4; assembly: GCF_055710065.1. Taxonomy (NCBI): domain Bacteria; kingdom Pseudomonadati; phylum Pseudomonadota; class Alphaproteobacteria; order Hyphomicrobiales; family Rhizobiaceae; genus Ensifer; species Ensifer sp. VA4. The sequence continues at coordinate 35,960 of NZ_JBVQPO010000013.1, forward strand.
TCGGAGCGAGCGCTCGCATCCCCGATCTCCCCCCTTGTGGGGGAGATGTCCGGCAGGACAGAGGGGGGTAGATCCCCACCAACGGCCTGCAACCACTCCGAAACCCCGATCACACCCCTGCCCGGCCACCAGATGCCAGCCTTCAAGAGCGGCTTCGCCGGCTGCGGCTTCTCCGCACCTATGACCAGCGCCTCGGCATAATCGAGGAACAGGCCCGCATTGTCGGCGCCGCCCTCGGTGAAATAGGCCCAGAGCCGCTGGCGATCGTCGGCCGCAACCGTCGAGAAAGGTTCGAGTCCCGGATCCGGCTTGTCGTCGCCGGGCAGCACGGCGATCTGAAAACGGTGCGTGACCGCAGCGGCATGCAACGCTTCGAGCAGATAGCGGAAATAGCTGGCCCCACCGAGCGGCCTAACGACGATGAGCTTCGCGTGGCGCGCCGTGCGCTCGACATAGGTGTCGACCGACATCGGGTGCATCAGGCTCATGAGGCTGGCGATGCGCAGGCTAAGGCCGCCGTCGCGGCGGCCGTGGGCGGCGGCGATCGAGGAAAGCTCGGTGTCGGCGGCCGAGAGAAACAGGATGTCGGCCGGCGTTTGCCCCAGGTCGATAGCCTCGTTGCCGTCGGCAATCGTTCCTTTCTGGGCGAGAAGCAGATGCATTCGTTTTGTCCGTTCGGGCAATCCCGAACGAAAACGCCGATAGCGACTTCCGTCCGGAACTGCATCATTTCAATACGTTAGATCATTTCACTCAAGCAATGATCTAGACGAGCGCGGTGATCGCAGCGCGCACCGCCGCCTCATCCATGTCGTGCAGGCCGATGACGACGAGGCGCGTGCCGCGCTTTTCGCCGGCCGCCCAGGCGCGGTCGTAATATTGATCGATGCGGGCGCCCACCGCCTGGATCAGAAGGCGCATCGGCTTGCCGGGCACGTCGGCAAAGCCCTTGAGGCGCAGAACGTCGTGTTCGGCGATCACGCCCTTCAGGCGGTCGATGAAGGCAGCCGGATCCGCGACCGAAGCAAGCTCGACGACGAAGCTGTCGAATTCGTCATGGTCGTGCTCCTCGCCCGCCTCATGTTCCATCTCGTGGTGCGACTTGCGGTTGGCGATTTCGCCTTCCGTGCCGACGCCGAGGCCGAGCAGGATGGCGGCGGCAACTTCGCCGTTCTTCGCCTCGATCATCGTCGGCTTGCGGCTGATGCGGGAGGCCACTTCCTCGCGCACCGAGTTCAGGCCCGAGGCGTCGATCAGGTCGGTCTTGTTGAGAACGATGAGGTCGGCGGCGGTAAGCTGGTCCTCGAAGAGCTCCTCGATCGGGCTTTCGTGGTCGAGATTGTCATCCTCGACGCGCAGCGCATCGACCTTGTCGTGATCGTCGGCAAAGCGGCCGGCGGCAACGGCGGCGCTGTCGACCACCGTCACGACGCCATCGACGGTCACTTCGCTGCGGATATCCGGCCAGTTGAAGGCGGCGACCAGCGGCTGCGGCAAAGCGAGGCCCGAGGTTTCGATGATGATGTGGTCCGGGCGCTTCTCGCGCTCGAGCAGCTTCGTCATGGTCGGGATGAAATCGTCGGCGACGGTGCAGCAGATGCAGCCATTGGTGAGCTCGATGATGTCGTCCTCGGAGCAGGCCTCGGCACCGCAGCCCTTCAAGACGTCGCCGTCGACACCGAGATCGCCGAACTCGTTGATGATCAGCGCGATGCGCTTGCCGTCGGCGTTCTGCAGCAGGTTGCGGATCATCGTCGTCTTGCCGGCGCCGAGGAAGCCGGTGATGACGGTCGCCGGAATCTTGCCGTGGCTGGCTCTCGCAGTGGTCATGGATTAACCCTTCATTTTCAGCGGCAAACCGGCCGCGACAAAGTAAACTTCAGCGGATTTCTCCGCAACGATCTGGTGAAGCCGGCCGGCATGGTCGCGAAAATCGCGCGCCATGCGGTTCTCGGGCACGATGCCGAGGCCGACCTCGTTGGAAACGAAAACGAGGCGCGCCCGCGCCTCGGGGAGATATGCGGCAAGGGCAGCGAACTCCGCCGCCATGTCGCGCTCTTCGAGCATGAGATTGGTGACCCAGAGCGTCAGGCAGTCGATCAGCACGACATGATTGGGGTCATCGATGCGCCTGAGGGTGCCGACGAGATCGAGCGGCTCTTCGTGCGTCGTCCAGCCTTCGCCGCGGCGTGCCTTGTGATGGTCGATCCGCTCGCGCATTTCGTCGTCCCAGGCGCGACCGGTCGCGACATAATGCATGGTGAGCCCGGACGCTTCGACGAGCCTCTCGGAAAAGCTGGATTTGCCGGAACGGGCGCCGCCGAGGACAAGAACGGGTCCGGCGCTGGAATTGCTCATCGCCGCCGCCTCAACACGCCAAGGTCAGCGGCAGATGGCAACGATCGTTCGGCGCGCCGGCGGCGCGGTCGGGAAAATATCTGAGAGCCAAAACAACCTCCGTGATGGCGTTGGAGACCACGGGTCTCCTCGGGCGGAATGCCCATGCCGGATGGCAGGTCTCCTGGCTCACGGCGTCACGGCTTCCCGCATCGCCTCGCCCGTGAGGGCGAGGTTCCGATGTCAGGACCCGAGCGGCCCGCCTCACCTTCCCGGCGTTTTCCAGTGCCACAGCGAACCTTTGCGCGTCGTCTCCGACGCGCGGCGCTGTGGGCGGTATCGTGAAGGGCGGACGATTCGTAGAAGAAGAGGCGTCCAACCCGGCTGATCACGATGCCACGCCAGTGGCTTTTCCGGCTCGTTTCCGATTTGCCGCGATTGCCCCATGCAATCGCCGGCACATCTAAGCTTCGAGCCCGATGGCGAACCCTGACCGTTCTACAGTCGCGGGGTCGGCTGCGATAAGGATGCCCGATTTGGGTCCATCCGTCACATTCCCAATTATTCCCCCATGTCGCCACGACACGGGGAAACCATCCAACGTCAGATGATTAGGAAGCGGGCAGCGCAAAGTCAATCGACGCTTGCGACACCTTGGCCACCGAGTTGCGCCGCGTGACGATTTGTCGGCGCAGCGATGAACTAGCCGCCCACCCGCTGGAGCACGCTGAACTGGAAGGCCTGGGTCGAGTTCCACGGTGTCCTGTGCTGGTGCATCACATGCTCGACCAGACGGAACGACGGCCCGATGACCTCTGCCAGTGCCGCCGGGTCGTAGCGCACCACCGGCAGGCCGCTGCAGCGCTCCGGCCCGTCGGGGGCGAAGGTGGCGATGATCGCGTGCCCGCCGGGCGCCACGGCCGCCGTCAGCCGCTCGATATAGGCGGCCCTGTCTTCCGGTTCGGTCAGGAAGTGAAAAGCGGCGCGATCGTGCCAGATGTCGTAGCTTCGATCCGGTTCCCACTCGGTCACATCGGCGGCAACCCATTGCACGTCATCAGCCCGCAACCCAAGCCTTGCCTTGGCCGTCTCCAGGGCCGCTGGTGACAGGTCGAGCACGGTGATCGTCTTCATGCCCTCGTCAAGCAATGCGTCCACCAGCCGCGAGGCGCCGCCACCGATATCGATCAGCGACGACGAAGCAGAAGCAATTGCCGTATGCCTGCGGATGAGATCGAGGGAAATCGCCGGCGTATCCTCGAACCAACTAACCCCCGCCTCGCCCTTCGTCTGGTAGGCATTATCCCAGTGCGCCCGCGTGTTTTCGTCCTGCATTGAAACACCTGCCTCCCTGCACGGCGGCTGCCGAACTCTCTTCCTTCTCGACCCTTCTCGACGATTCTAGAGCGGAAAAGCGAAAGCTGTATGGCTTTCCGCCGATGCGCCGCTCACCCAGTCGACCGCTCGGCACGACTGAGGCAAGGCATTCGGTTAGCGTCCGAGCAACCCGGCGAGCCAGCGCCGGTCAAGCACCGCCTCCAGTTCGCCCGCCACATCGTCCAGCGCGGCATCCACCGACTGGCGGTAGTTGCTGGCGCCGCCTTCGATGCCGAAGCTTTTCAGGAGTGCTGCGCGATAGGCGTCGCTCGAAAACAGGCCGTGCAGATAGGTGCCCATCACCCGGCCATCGGTCGAAAGCGCCCCGTCGGCGCGGTCGTCGATGCGCACGGAAGGCCGGTCGCAATCCGCGCCTTGCGTCTTACCCAGATGGATCTCGTAGCCCTCGAGCGCCACGTCGTGCTCCAGCGACCAGGCACGGCTGTTGCGCACGGTCTTTTCCGGCGCCATCTCGGTTTCGACGTCGAGCAGTCCCAGGCCCTCGACCTCCCGCTCGCCGCCTTCGATGCCGAGCGGATCGGTCACGCGCCGGCCGAGCATCTGGTAGCCGCCGCAGATGCCGATGACCCGGCCGCCGCGGCGCACATGGCGTTGAAGATCGCGGTCCCAGCCCTGCGCCCGGAAATCGATGAGATCGCCGATCGTCGATTTCGACCCGGGAATGACGACGAGGCCGGCGTCGTCAGGGATCGGATGGCCCGACCGAACGAAGACGAGATCGATCTCGGGTTCGGCCGAAAGCGGATCGAGATCGTCGAAATTGGCGATGCGCGACAGCACCGGCACCGCAACCTTCAATGCCCGTCCCTCGCCCCGCGTCAGTTTCTCCAGCACGACCGAATCTTCCGCCGGTAGCCGTGCCGCTGCCTTGAGCCAGGGTACGACGCCGAAGCAGGGCCAGCCGGTGAAGCGGTTCACGGCGGCAATCCCGTCGTCGAACAGCGTCACGTCGCCGCGGAACTTGTTGATGAGATAGCCGGCGACCATGCGCCGGTCTTCCTCCGGCAGGATCGCATGCGTGCCGACGAGCGAGGCGATCACCCCGCCGCGGTCGATATCGCCGACGAGCACGACCGGCACGCCGGCGCGGGTCGCAAAGCCCATATTGGCGATGTCGCCGGCCCTGAGGTTGATTTCCGCCGGCGAGCCCGCGCCTTCCACCACCACGAGATCGGCGCCGGCCGAAATCTGCTCGAAGCTCTCCATCACCGCGCCAAGCAGCCTGGGCTTGAGCGCCTGGTATTCCCGACCTTTCGCCTGGCCGGCCACCTTGCCCTGGACGACGATCTGGCTGCCGACGTCGGACTGCGGCTTCAGGAGCACCGGATTCATGTGCACGGACGACGGCACGCGCGCAGCCAGCGCCTGCAGCCATTGCGCCCGGCCGATCTCGCCACCATCGTCGGAAACGGCGGCGTTGTTCGACATGTTCTGCGGCTTGAACGGACGGACCTTCAAGCCCTGGTTGGCAGCGAGCCGGCAGAGCCCCGCCACCAGTACCGATTTTCCGACATCCGAGCCGGTTCCCTGCAACATGATCCTGCGTGTCATGGGGCGATCGGTAACACTGAAACGCTCAGTGGCAAAGGTCTGTTTCGACACGATTTCGCCGCAATCGAGCTAGGGCGCTCACGCAATGTTTCGCGCCGTCGCAGGGCTTGTCGAAAACGCCGCGGCGGATGGCCAAAATGCGACATGGCATGGCGAGTTTGGCATTCATTTTTTTGCGGCGCACACCTATATCACCGCCAGCACAACAAGCCCCGGAGGATAGGCCTCCGGCCTCTCAAGGTTCACGTCCATGCTGTACATTTTCAGCAAACCCAATTTCGTTCAGATCGCCTGGAACTCCAAGGTTCCGAACAGCCAGTCGCGCGTGCGCAACCTCGTGGCCGACGCACCCTTCGGCCCGCTCGGCGTCATCCGCACGTCGAACGTCGGCTGACCCCGCGACCGGGGCATTCTTCGCCCCTCGGGCTCCCCTCCCAGAGCTTCCTCCCACCGCCCCATCAGGGGCGGTTTTTTTATGCCGACGATGGCCCAGAAATGCGAAGGCCGCATCAACCTCGACAGAGGGATGCGGCCGCCAAAAAACACCTGGTCACTTCGGAGTAACGCACCGAAGGTTCGCTCGAAGCCCGGGACGCTCTACCTGATCCGGACCCGCGGCAGTTCCCCCGCCGCGAGAGAACAATTAGCTGGACATCGTTACCGGATGGTTATTGAGGATTTAATCAAAGATGAATTCCGGCATTTTTCGATTTTTTTTCGCGACATGCGCGCCAATCTCCGTGGCGCAATCACGATAGGAAAAGTCAGGATCTCGACAGGCTTCCCGATCGCGCGGCGCATAGCGCCGTCTTTTGCGGCAGGAATTGTCGCTATTGCTTAAATTCGACCCTTCCCACGCTCATAAAACGCCCTTCGACCATGTCGCAGACAGAACGCGCGAGAAATGATCGCGACCCGACCTTCCGATTGAAGAGGTTGATTTCCCAGCGAGAATACTTAGGCTTGGCTGGCGGTATAAGAGGAGATTGGCTGGCGACAGGGTTCCGCGGCCAGGGCTGAAAACGAACTCCCACACCGTCCGCAGCAAGGGTGAACCTTGGCTTGTTTGATGCCGAACCCTCAGGCTGCACAGTTGCTCCGGGTGGCGGAGGATGTCCTGCATCCGCCGTGGATTCCCGTTTGGATATTGGCTGCAAAAAAGACTGGGAGGTCTTGCAACATGAAGAAACTCCTCGCTTCCACCATTCTCGCGGCGGGCCTCTATGCCCTGGCGGGTTCCGCGCAGGCCGCGGAATGCGGTGAAGTCAGCATTGCCGAAATGAACTGGGCTTCTGCCGGCGTTGCCGCCCAGGTGGACAAGTTCATTCTCGAAAACGGTTACGGCTGCACCGTGACGCTGGTCACCGGCGACACCATGCCGACCTTCGCCTCGATGAATGAAAAGGCGCAGCCCGACATGGCGCCGGAGCTCTGGGTCAACGCCGTGCGCACGCCGCTCGACGCGGCGATCAAGGAAGGCCGGCTGATCGAGGCCGCAAAGATCCTCAGCGAAGGCGGCGTCGAAGGCTGGTGGATCCCGAAGTTCCTCTCCGACGCGCACCCGGACATCAAGACCGTACAGGACGCGTTGAAACATCCCGAGCTCTTCCCGGCGCCGGAAGACCCGACGAAGGCCGCGGTGCACAATTGCCCGTCCGGCTGGAACTGCCAGGTTTCGACCGCCAATCTCTATAAGGCGCTGGATGCGGAAAAGGCCGGATTCGTCCTGGTCGACACCGGTTCGGCCGCCGGCCTCGACGGCTCGATTGCCAACGCCTTCGAAAAGAAGACCGGCTGGCTCGGCTACTACTGGGCGCCGACCGCGATCCTCGGCAAATACGACATGACCCGCCTCTCCTTCGGCGTCGACCACGACAAGGCCGAATGGGACTCCTGCACGGCCGTTCCGGACTGCCCGGCCCCGAAGGTCAACTCTTACCCGGTCTCGGATGTCTTCACGGTCGTGACCAAGTCCTTCGCCGAAAAGGCCAGCGTCGCCATGGATTACGTCAAGGCGCGCAAGTGGGACAACGGCACGGTCAACAAGGTTCTTGCCTGGATGGATCAGAACCAGGGCACCAACGAGGATGCGGCCAAGCACTTCCTCGAAGAATTCCCTGACATGTGGACGCAGTGGGTGAGCCCGGAAGTGGCCGAGAAGGTCAAGGCGGCGCTCTGATACGTCATGATGGCAGGCGCGCCGTCGATGACGGCCGCCTTTCCGTTCCGGCATGATCCTGCGGAACGGAACAATGCAGCGCCCTTGCGGGTTCCCTTCGGGGGCGCATCGTTCCAGAGGCGGCGAAGCATGGCCGTCCGCGTCGCAAACAGTAAAGCGGGCGCCACATTTCGCTGACACAGTCTAAAGGCCGGGCCCAAAGAGGCCACTCGCAGTGTGCGCAGGACTCGACGCCAGTCGATGTCGGGACGCAGCCGGCTCGATAAAAGACTTCCGGCCAAGAAGGGGAAACATATGGCATCCATCTGCAGTGTCTTGCCAGCTTTGCTCTGCAAGTTCCCTGCCATTGACGACAGCACGATCCGCCTGGCACGCAAGACCGTCGACGACGGTTTCAAGAGCTTCGTTCGATCCTACGGAAACGCCATCGATACGGTGGTGCAACCGCTTCAATGGTTCCTGAATTATCTCGAAAGCCTGTTCGTCGGTTCGCCCTGGATCGTGATCCTGGCCGCCATGGTCGCGATCGTCTATTTCGGCAGCCGCAACATGGCCGTCACCATCGGAACGGCGCTGTCGATGATCGTCATCGGCCTTGTCGGGCTTTGGAACGACACGATGATCACGCTGGCGATGGTCACGGTCTGCACGCTGATTTCGATCCTGATCGGCATTCCGATCGGCATCCTCATGGCGCGGTCGGACCGGGTGCAGGCCTTCGTCAATCCCATCCTCGACGTCATGCAGACGATGCCGAGCTTCGTCTATCTGATCCCCGTCGTCATGGTTTTCGGCATCGGCAAGGTGCCGGGCCTGATCGCCGTCGTCATCTACGCCGTGCCGCCGATGATCCGGCTGACCAATCTCGGCATTCGCCTCGTCGACAAGGAAGTGCTGGAAGCGGCCGACGCCTTCGGCTCGTCCGGCTGGCAGAAACTGAAGAACGTGCAGATGCCGCTGGCTCTGCCGACCATCATGGCCGGCATCAACCAGACCATCATGATGTCTCTGGCGATGGTTGTCGTCGCTTCGATGATCGGCGTCGGCGGCCTCGGCAAGAACGTGCTGCAGGCAATCGCCAACCAGTTCTTCACCGTCGGCTTCCTCAACGGTTTTGCCCTCGTCGGTATCGCCATCATTTTCGACCGTACCAGCCAGGCCTTCGGCAAGCGGCTGCAGAAGCACTCGGAGGTTATCCATGGCTAGTCATGCAATCGAGGTGAAGAACCTCTACAAGATCTTCGGCCCCCGCGGCGGCGACTTCGTCGACGCCGTCAAGAAAGGCATGGGCAAGGCCGAGCTCAACGAGAAGCACGGCCACGTGCTCGGCCTGCAGGACATCAACATCTACATGCCCGCCGGCGGCGTCATGGTGGTCATGGGTCTCTCGGGCTCCGGCAAGTCGACGCTGATTCGCCACATCAACCGGCTGATCGACCCGACCGCAGGCGAAGTGCTCTATGACGGCGTCGACGTCTGCAAGATGAACGACGCCGACCTCCGGCAATTTCGCCGCCACAAGACGGCGATGGTATTCCAGAAGTTCGCGCTGCTGCCGCACCGCACCGTGCTCGACAACACGGTCTATGGCCTGGAAATCCAGGGCATCGAGCGCAAGGAGAGCGAAAAGCGCGCCCGACGCTGGATCGAGCGCGTCGGTCTCAAGGGCTTCGAGAACCACTATCCGAACCAGCTTTCAGGCGGCATGCAGCAGCGCGTCGGCCTCGCCCGCGCACTCACCAACGATGCCGACATCCTGCTGATGGACGAAGCCTATTCGGCGCTCGATCCGCTGATTCGCGTCGACATGCAGACCGTGCTTCTCGACCTGCAGAAGGAGCTGAAGAAGACCGTGGTCTTCATCACCCACGACCTCGACGAGGCGCTGCGCCTCGGCGACAAGATTGCCATCCTGCGCGATGGCCGGGTGGTGCAGCAGGGCACCGGCCAGGAGATCGTGCTTTCGCCGGCCGACGACTACATCACCGCTTTCGTCAAGGAAGTGAACCGCGGCCGGGTGATCAATGTCGAGACGATCATGCGTCCGCTTTCCGGCAATGCCGACGGCGTGCCGCTTGCGGCCGGCACGGTGCTGGAAGCGGCGGCGCGGACGATGACCGCCGCCCGCGTCGCGAGCGCCCATGTCGTCGATAGCAATGGCCGCCCGATCGGTGCGCTCGACCTTTCCACGGTCATCGCCGCCATGGTCACGCCGGTGAGCCACGAGGATCGCGCAGCGGCGTGATGCGATAGCGCGGCTTGGAGCAGCAAACTGCCCCTCATCCGCCTGCCGGCACCTTCTCCCCGTCCCGACGGGGAGAAGGGACTCGCGGTGACGCCGCGTTTCAACTCAACACGCCCACCCATGACGGGACAGCCGCTTCTAATCGCTACAAAGGCAATGAGCGCGGCCGTTTCCTGCGTTCGCTCTATCACTGGCCTCTTGTCACTGGCGGTTCCCGTCGCCCTCGTCCCCTCGCCCCGCCTGCGGGGAGAGGGTTAGTCCTCGGGTTAAACCCGAGGAGAGGGGCAAGCTTTCAGCCGATTGGAAGCTGTCAGAGCCCGCAACACCCTCAGACGAAGCTTTCGTCAATTCGTCGTCATGGTGGCCGCCGCAACCGGTTCGACAGCGCTTGCGGCTTTTGCGGCCTCCTTCGGCGGCAGAAACTTGTCGAGCAGCGCGATCATGTCGTCGTCGCGCGATTGCGCCGTCTTGCCGCCCATGACGACGGCGACGAGGCGGGTGCCACCGCGCTTGGCCGAGGTGACGAGATTGTAGCCGGACGCGTCCGTATAGCCGGTCTTGATACCGTCGACGCCCTCGTAACGCTTCATCACGTTGTTATGGCCGCGCAGCTTCATGCCGCGAAATTCGATCGTCTTGTTGGCGAAGAGCTGGAACTCCTCGGGAAAGTCGCGCATCAGCGCCAGACCCAGCGTCGCCATGTCGCGCGCCGTCGTCACCTGGGCCGGGTCCGGCAGGCCGTTGGCATTCTTGAAGACCGTGCGGCTCATGCCGAGCGCCTTGGCCTTGCGGGTCATCATCTCGCCGAAGGCGGGCTCGTTCCCGGCAAGCGTCTCGCCGATGACGACCGCGGCATCATTGGCCGAAAGCACGACCATGCCCATGACCGCTTCGCGCACGGTGATCTGGCGCCCGGCGCCGACCGCCAGCTTGAACGGCTCCAGGCCGTTGGCATGTTCCGATACCGTCAGTTTCTGGTCCCACTTGAGCGTGCCGTTCTTCAGCGCCTCGAAGGCGAGATAGATCGTCATCATCTTCGTCAGCGACGCCGGAAAGTTCAGTTCGTCCGCATTGTCGGCCTCGAGGATCGAGCCGGTCTCGGCATTGACGACAAAATGCGCCTGTCCGGCGGCAGCAAAGGAAACGCTGCCAAGCAGCAGGCTCACGGAGACCGCGGCAGACGCGACCATACGGATAAGGGACTGCATATCGTGTTTTCTCGTTTCGACGCTATCGAACGACCTCGGGACGAAAATCGTGATCGAATTATGGAAGGCATGCCGCAGAACACGGCAACGGCCGCGTTTTCCACGGCCGAGACATTCCCGACCTCTTTACGGGCCCCACCCTTCTACGGGTATGAGACCCAGGCGGCAAGCACCTGCGGCAATCGGCGCGCAAATATCGGATCCTCAAGCTCCGGAGACCGAGACGCACACAGGCGTTTCACCGAGGTTTAACCTGATTGCGCCAAGGTGACGGCGCCCCCCTGCCCGACCAACCCCGACCGGCGGCGTCGAACAGGGAGCCGCATTCGACGATGCCGCCCGCGTTGCGGCATCTGAGCTTCACCCGTTTCGGCGCCGCCATGCACTCGAACTCAGCCACGGCAGACCATTCCACCACGCGCCAGCGGGTGCCGGCGGCCTTCGACGCCGGATTGGCGGAGCTCGTCCAGGGTCTTGCCGCGCTGCTCTCGGGCCTTGGCCTGTTCCTCATCGTCTTCACGCTGATCCCGTTCCAGGGCGCGGTCGAGACCGATCCGAACGCGGCCAACGAAGGCAACATCGTCAACCAGGTCGGCTACCTGGTGCTTGGCGCGGTCTATCTTTTCGCCATGCTGCTTACGGTCGACAGGCGGATATTGGCCCGTCTGGTCTCGCCAAGCTGGATCGCGATCTTCGCGGTCGCCTATCTTTCCTGCCTGCAATCCTATGATCCCGCCGCATCTGCCCGCGGCCTGACGCTGAGCCTCATCGCGATGATCATGGTGGCGGGCGTGCTGGTGTTGCCGCGCAGCGAACGGGATTTCGTCAATGCCGGCGCCAACGCCATTCTGCTTTTGATCCTGATCGACTATGCCGCACTCTTCGTGGCGCCGGATCGCGCCGTTCATTCGGCCTTCGGCGACGAACCCTGGCATGCGGGCTTCTGGCGCGGGCATCTGTTGCACAAGAACGTCTCGGCGCCGGTTTTCTCCGTCCTCTGCATGTTCGGTATCTATTGCCTGCGCGCGGGCGCGCCGCTGCGCGGTTGGGCAATCACCCTGCTCGCGGCCAATTTCGTGCTGCACACCGGGTCGAAGACGACGATCGGCTTCCTGCCGATCGCGATCGGCCTGGTCTTTGCCGGCCGCGCGGTGCGCAGCCCCGGCCTGATGATCCTCGCCCACCTCGCCATGTCGGCTCTGGTCTTCGGCCTGACCCTCGGCACCATCTATTCCGACACGCTGCTTTCGATCACCAAGGCGCTGATCGACGATGCGACCTTCACCGGCCGCGACGACATCTGGAAATTCGCCAGCACCAGCATCGCCGAGCGCCCCTGGCTCGGCCAGGGCTATGCAAGCTTCTGGCTGTCGCCGGTCATCATGGGCATGGAAGCGAATTTCGAGGCGAGCTGGGACGTGCGCGGCATCGTCACCGGACACAACAGCTATCTCGACGCGGTGCTGATGTTCGGCGTGCCGGGCGGCATCCTCATGACGGCGCTCCTCTTCATCAAGCCGCTTTTCGATTACATGCGCGCCTATCGCCGCCCGCAGGCGCGGATCTTCGCCGATTTCTGCGTCATGGTGGTCATCTTCATGACCTATAACGCCATGCTCGAAAGCTTCTTCCTCAACCGCGCCGACCCGATGTGGCTTTTGACGGCGCTCGCCGTCTTCGGGCTTGGCCTTGCCGGGCGCATGAGCATGCGCGCCGAAGCGGCAACCGCCCAACGCTGACCGCTTGCCAAGACATAAACATATCTTTATATCTTACTACTGTTCATTCTAGCCGGGAAAAACCGATGACCGCAGCATCCAATGTCCTCTCCGCCCTGCTTGCCGAAAAAGGCATTCTTCTCGCCGATGGCGCCACCGGCACCTCGCTCTTCGCCATGGGGCTCGAAGCCGGCGAAGCGCCGGAACTCTGGAACGAGACGAAGCCGGAGAACATCACCAAGCTGCACCAGGACTTCGTCGACGCCGGCGCCGACATCATCCTTACCAACACCTTCGGCGGCACCCGCCATCGCCTGAAACTGCACCAGGCGGACGACCGCGTGCATGCGCTGAACAAGCGCGCCGCCGAGATCGCCCGCGCCGTTGCCGACAAGGCACCGCGCAAGGTCATCACCGCCGGCTCCGTCGGCCCGACCGGCGAACTGCTGATCCCGCTTGGCGCGCTTTCCTATGAGGATGCCGTTGCCGCCTTCGTCGAGCAGATCGAGGGCCTGAAGGCCGGCGGTGCCGAAGTCGCCTGGATCGAGACCATGTCCTCGCCGGACGAAATCCGCGCCGCCGCGGAAGCAGCCGCCAAGGTCGGCCTCCCCTACGTCTACACCGGCTCCTTCGATACCGCCGGCAAGACGATGATGGGCCTGCATCCCAAGGATATCCACGGTGTCGCCAGCGATCTCGGCAACGGCCCGGTCGCCGTTGGCGCCAATTGCGGCGTCGGCGCTTCCGACATCCTTTCCTCGCTGCTCGACATGACCGAAGCCGCCCCCGAGGCGACCGTCATCGTCAAGGGCAATTGCGGCATTCCGGAATTCCGCGGTTCCGAGATCCACTATTCCGGCACGCCGCCGCTGATGGCCGAATATGTGCGCCTGGCGGCCGATGCCGGCGCCAGGATCATCGGCGGCTGCTGCGGCACCACCTGCGGTCACCTCGCCGCCATGCGCGTCGCACTCGACGAGCATGTGCGCCGCGAACGCCCGACGCTGGATCTGATCATCGAAAAGATCGGCCCCTTGCGCAACAAGACGGCCAATGAAGCCGCCGCTGCCCCGAGCCGCGAGCGCCGCAGCCGCCGCGCCTGACCTACAGCGCCGCGCGTCTTATCGGACGCGCGAAGGTCGCTGTAGCACTTAGAGCAATTCCAGGAAAAGTGTGAAACGGTTTTCCGTCCGGAATTGCGTAATTTCAAAAGGTTAGATTCTTTCACTGTTTCCATGAAACAGTGAAAGGATCTAGAATTGCTGCATGTTTTTGTCCTTTAATCGGCTACGATTAAAGGACACATGCAGTAGCAAGGCAGATCAACAAGCAAACGCCCCGGCATCGCATGATCCGGGGCGTTTGCTTTTGGGGGTCGGTGGAGAGCGCCCGGCGACGGCGCGTCGTCAGAGGCGGGCGCCCTCGAAAGCCGGCGGGCCGACCGGCCGGCGCCACGAAAAGACATCGCTCTCCGCGGCGGCGACGAAGGAACGGTAGAAGTCGAAGGCACGCCCCATCTGGCGAGACCCTTGCTCGGAGAAATGTCCGAAGTCCTCGAAGAGCGGCACGCCCTTGTCCTCGACCTTGCAGCTATCCGCATCGCAGAGATAGTTCATGAAACTGACGACCGGATACTCGTCGGCGATATCGGCGACGACCTTCAGCACGTCGCGGTCGTATTTGCGCACGTCCTTCAGCGCCGGTTCGCAGCGCCGATCCGGTTGGCCGAGCAGCCGTGCCCTGGCAATGCAGAGGCCCGTATCGCGCCCGTCATGCGGTGTCGGTGCCACGAAGACGGCTTCGAAGCCGTTGGCTTTCAGCCAGGCAAGCGTCTCTCGCAGGCCCTCGCTGAGGACGCTCGTTCCCGACGGCACCTCCTTGTGACCGTCGACGAGCACGGTTTCCTCCTGCAGATACTGGCTGAGCTGCGAGGAGAGAACGACGTAGCGGATCGAGCGGTTGGCGAGCAGGAAGCGGCGAACGTCGTCGTTGTAACGCACGCAATCCTGCGGCCAGTCGCGGCCGAGCCGGGGAACGACGGGCGCCAGATTGAGGAAGGGGCCGCAATTGTTCTTGGCAAGCTGCACCAGCCGCACGTCCGGCTTCGAGGCGATGACGCCGTCGACGAGGTGGCGGGCAAAGGAATCCCCCCAGACTGCGACCTCGGGCTTCGGGCTGGTGGCACATCTGAGATCGGCGACGGCATCGCATTTCTTGCCAAGGCCGACGCTCGGCCGCGTCAAGGCCGCCAACTCGCGGTTGCGGGCAACCAGTCCGTCCGAGCCATCGAAGCCGAAGCCGAGTGCGATCGCCGCCGACCCGGCGGCCAGCGTCGCGCCGAAGACGGCGGCGCGCCCGAAACGCTTGGGTTTGCGGAAGGGCTGCTCGACGAAGCGCCAGCTGAGATAGGCCAGCGCGAAGCACAACACGATCAGCAGCGCATAGCCTCCGGCCGGGATGCCATCGATCGCCCTCAGCCGCGCGAAGGCGAAGACCGGCTGGTGCCACAGATAAAGGCTGTAGCTGACGAGGCCGATCGCCACCAGCGGCTTCAGCGACAGCAACCGGCCGACGGCGGTATCGCCGCGGGCAAAGGCAAGGACGAGCGCCGTACCGAGCACCACGGGCACCGTCGTCCAGCCGGGAAAGAAGGCGGATTCCGGAACGAAGAGATAGCTCGCGACGATCGCCGCCAGGCCAAGCGCCGAAAGCATTTCGCGGCGCCCCCTTGCCAGATCGAGCCTCTCGGCGCTGACAAGCGCCAGACCCGCACCCACGCCGAGCTCCCAGAAGCGGCTGGGCAGGAGATAGAAATTCGCGGCCGGATCGGCGCGTGCCAGAAGCTGCGTCATGGCGAAACTCAAGACCACGAGAGCCAGCACGACCTTCAGGGCCGTTGCCGCAGACGCGCGGCGCAGGCCAAGCAGGAGCAGCGGAAAGACGACATAGAACTGCTCCTCGACCGCCAGAGACCAGGTGTGCAGCAGCGGCATCAGCTCGGTGCTCGGCGCGAAATAGCCCGTCTGACCCCAAAACAGGAAATTCGAGGCGAAGAAATTCACCGCATAGAGGCTCTTGCCGAAATTGTTGAGCTCCTCCGGCAGCATCCACATCAGCGCGAAGGGAATAGAGACCGCGCAAACCAGCAGCAACGCGGGCGCGATCCGGCGGGCTCGCCGCTCGTAGAAGCGGACGACGCTGAAGCTGCCGTCGCGGATTTCTCGGTGAATGATCGAGGTGATCAGAAAGCCGCTGATGACGAAGAAGACATCGACGCCGGCAAAACCGCCGGCCACAAGGCCGAAACCGGCGTGGAACAGGAGCACCGGCACGACGGCAAGCGCGCGCAGTCCATCGATTTCGGGTCTGTAGTGCATCAATAGGAAATACTCGGCGGCATGTGCCGCTCGTTAACACGGGCCCCACCATCAGAGCCACAGCAGCGCCGTGTATATCCACATTTGTGCGCTTTCTAGGGCACGGACGGCCGACGGAGCCCGCGGGCGTGCCGTCCGCCGCCGATCGGCAGCCTTGCGCTCCTACGCGGGCGCGCGGTGTTCATCGAGGAGATGCCGGCGCCAGGCATCGAGCCCGATCTCGATATCCTTGCGGCCGAAGCCGACACGGAAGCGATCGGTCGCGACCGGCAGGAGATCCGAAACGAAGAGGCTGGACGGCAGGAGCAGAACGCCCGATTCCTCCACCAGCCGCCGGCAATGGGTCTCGACGCCGTCGGCGCCGCGATAGCGGGCAAAACCGACGCAGCCGCCGTCCGGTGCCCGCCATTCATAGAGATCGGGATATTCGGCGAAGAAAGCCGAGAGCTTGTCCAGATTGGTGGCAACCAGCGCCCGGTTGCGGTCGAGGATCGTCGCGCGGGCCTTGAGCGCGATGGTCGCCAGCACTTCCGATGGGCGCGAATTGCAGATCGACAGGTAGTGCTTCATCTTTTCCATGCGCTCCAGCAATGCGTGATCGCGGCAGGCGATCCAGCCGATCCTGAGGCCCGGAAGCCCATAGGCCTTGGACATGACATTCAGCGAAATGCCGCGCTCGAAGAGTTCTGCCGCCTGCGGCAGGCGCAGCGACGGGTCGCGCTCCAGCCCACGATAGACCTCGTCGCTGAAGAGATGGATGCCGCGCTCGGCGCAGAGGCTCGCCAGCGCCCGGAACGTTTCCTGGTCGGCAATGGCGCCGGTCGGGTTGTTGGGGAAGTTGACGCAGATCAGCCGGGTGTTGGGCTTCAGCGCGGCGCGCACATCGGCGATATCGAGCCGCCAATTGTTTTCCGGCCGGAGCGGCACACCGGTGACGGCGCCGGCGATCGTTACCGGCAAAGTTTCCATCGACTGGTAGTTGGGTACCGTCACGATCGCGTGGTCATCCGGCCCGAGCAGCGCCAGCATGGCGCAATAGAGCCCCTCCTCGGCGCCGGCGAAGCAAAGGATGTCGGCGGCCGAAAGCCCCTCATAGGTGGCGGCGATCGCCGCCCGGAGCGCCGGCGCGCCATAGGTCTCGGTATAGCCGAGCGCGATGTTTTCCCAGGCGGCGCGATCCTCGTCGTCGGCAAGCGCCAGCAGTTCGCGCATGCTGATCGTCTGGCTGTCGCTCGCGGTCATGTGGTGGCGCGCATTGAACTCCCAGCGCGAAAAATGGGTTTCGAGCCGGAAATCGGGCAAGGTCGTCATGGAAGTCTCCTCCTCGGGCGCCGACGGCGCGCGAAACGGTTTGCGGATCATGCAATTACGGCGGGACGCGGAGCGCGTCTCCGTCCGGAATGCGCGCGTTTCATTCAGGGTGCCTCGCCGCGCGCCGCAGCGAGGTAATTGTAGATCGAGGCGCGCGAGGCGCCGATGAGGCTTGCAAGATGGTCGACGGCGTTGCGTGTCTGGAACAGTCCGCGCGCGTCGAGCGCCGCCACCAGCGCGACGCGATCGCCGCGCTTCAAGGCTGAGAGCGCCAGCCCCCTCTCCTTCAGCCAGCCATGCAGCGTCGCATTGATCTCCTCGCGCCAATCCCGCGCAAAGAGCGCCTGCGGCCTTGGCTGCTCGGCGCCGGCGAAAGCCGAAAGCAGCTTCACCGCCGTATCGATCATCGACATATCCAGATTGATGCAAAGCAGGCCGACCGCTTCGCCCGTCCCATCGCGCAGCACGGCGGAGATCGACTTGAAGCGCCGGCCATCGGCGCCGGTCTTTTCATAGGGGCCGAGCACGGCGTCAGCACTGCCGACCGCGGCGAACTCTTCCTCGATCAGCGAATCTTCGCCGACCGTGCGCCCGGAAAAGCAGTTCCAGATCCCCGCGATCGTACCGGTCTTCAGGTCATGCAGCACGACCTCTCCATGCGGATAGAGCAAGGCGCTGATCGCAGCCGCCGTCGGCGCATGCGTGGCGAGGA
This sequence comes from Ensifer sp. VA4, assembly GCF_055710065.1. Taxonomy (NCBI): domain Bacteria; kingdom Pseudomonadati; phylum Pseudomonadota; class Alphaproteobacteria; order Hyphomicrobiales; family Rhizobiaceae; genus Ensifer; species Ensifer sp. VA4. Next base: position 53,996 of record NZ_JBVQPO010000013.1, read on the forward strand.
TGGAGGCGAAGGCGGGTGCAACGGTCATGGGCCGCTTATTGCCGGATTTGGCTTTATTGTCAACATTGGACAAATTGTTCAATTGCAGCCCTTGCGCCACAGCTTGCGCACCGATGGCCGCTGGCCTATCCCCGATGGCAAAGAGATTCGTTCAGCGACCGTGTGCGCCCCACAGAACGCGCCGCGCGGTCGGAAACGCAGACGGGGTGACACTGACATGAACGCCGGCCCAGCTTCCTTTCCCGACCGCGACACCGTTGCCGAAAAGCTCCATGCATTCGGTGAAGCGGACCAGTCCTTCCTGCGCCTGCTGATGGAAAACCCGGAGCAGGACGAGCGGTTGATGGACGGCCTCTACCGTCACCTCGACCTCGCCTCCGAGGCTAGGTTCCTCAACTCGCTGAAGCTGGAAAGGCTCGGCCAGTGGCTGGGCAGCGAAGCGCCGGCGCGCCTGCAAATGCGCCTGACGGAAGCCGGCCGCTCCAGCCAGCACGCCGCCTACCAGGCCTTCAAGGCGGGTCTTTCTAAGTCCGGCGGATTGGAGCGCGCCTTTCCGAAGGCTTGATATAAGGCGCACGCTCGTTGCCGAATCAAATTGACTTGATGACGGAAAGGGTGGTTGCCCCTCACCTCGCGCAACCTGACAAATGCCCCTCACTGTCCTGCCGGACATCTCTCCCCGCATGCGGGGAGAGAACCGCTGGGCGCACCCTCCGCGCCCGACCTCGGCGTTCCATTGCCCGATCACAGTCTGGGCGAGACCGTCACCGCTTGGTTCCTTCTCCCCGTCATGACGGGGAGAAGGTGCCGGCAGGCGGATGAGGGGCTTCCCTCACCGCATGGATGAGGGGCTTCCCTCACCGCGTGGATGAGGGGCAGATCCGGCGCCCTCAATTCCTGGAACCGCCGAACCCCTTCGCCAGCCGCACAAGATTGACGAACTCGCCGCGATAGCCGAACGGATCGGCGCCCTTTGAAGCAGCGGCAAGGTCGATGATCGAGTCGTAGGAATAGTCGGCCAGGGCCGTCACGCCCGAGAGCTTCTGCCCAAAGGCCGCAACCGCGACGGAGAAGCGGACGTCGGTGGGCGCCTCGGCGAGCGACGGCACCGCATTGGCCTCGGTCACCGGCGTGGTGATCAACTCGCTCCTGTCGCCGTCCGGCTTCTTGTAGCGGATCTTCAGGAAGGCGAGCTCGCCGCTGTTCGGGCTTGCTTCTGCCCCCGGCTTCTCGGCCGTCGCATAGCGCAGGTCGTCGTTCAGCACCGCCGGGCTGCCCTTCGGCGTCACCTCGTAGATCGCCGTCACGCTGTGGCCGGAGCCGATGTCGCCGGCATCCACCTTGTCGTTGTTGAAGTCTTCACGCTTCAAGGCGCGGGTCTCGTAGCCGATCAGGCGGTATTCGGCGATCGCCGCCGGGTTGAACTCCACCTGCAGCTTGACATCCTTGGCGATCGCAAAGAGCGACGAGCCCGCCTCCTCCACCAGCGTCTTCTGCGCCTCGGCAAGCGTATCGATATAGGCGGCGGTGCCATTGCCGTTCTGGGCGATCGTCTGCATCAGCGCGTCGTTGTAATTGCCACGGCCGAAGCCGAGCACCGAAAGGAAGATGCCGCTCCTGCGCTTCTCCTCGATCAGCCGCTTCAGGTCCTCGTCGCTCGACGGGCCGACGTTGAAGTCGCCATCGGTCGCCAGCATGACGCGGTTGACCCCGCCCTTGACGAAAGCCTTCTCGGCGAGCGCGTAGGCGGCATCGATGCCCTCGGCACCGGCGGTCGAGCCGCCGGGCTGCAAGGTATCGATGGCCGCAAGGATCTTCGCCTTGTCCTTGACCGTGGTCGGCTCCAGCACCGTTCCGGCATTACCGGCATAGGTGACGATCGAGACCGTATCCTCGGGCCTCAGCTTCTCGACCAACAGCCGGAAGGCGCCCTTTAACAGCAGCAGCTTGTCCGGCTCGTCCATGGAGCCGGAAACGTCGATCAGGAAGACGAGGTTTGCCTTCGGCGCCTCCGCCGGCACGACGTCATAACCCTTGATCGCCACGTGCATCAGCCGCGTGCCGCCGTTCCACGGCGTCGGCGTTACTGTCACCGTCGCCTTGAAGGGTTTGGCAGCGGTTGCCGACCGCGGCCAGTCATAGGGGAAGTAGTTGACCATCTCCTCGACGCGCACGGCGTCGGGCTCCGGCATCTGTCCTTCCATCAGCGAGCGGCGCACGAAGGCATAGGATGCCGTGTCGACGTCGATCGAGAAGGTCGAGACCGGATCGGTGGCAACGCTTTTCACCGGATTGCTCTCGGCCTTGCCGAAGCGCTCGCGGTTTTCCTCAGGTGCGGCGAGCATTTCGTCCCGAGCGACCGGCGCCGACAGAAAGGTCATCTGCGGCTGCACGGCACCGACGGCAGAGAGCGGGGCGGCGCTGTCGCTCGCCATACGGTTGGCGAGCGCGTCGGCTTCCGCGGACGCTGCTGCCTGGCTCTCGGCTTGTACGGCGGCCGGCGCCTCCACGGTTTTCACTTCCTGTTGGCGCGCGAGTTCGGCGGCCGCTTTCTTCGCAGCCGCCTGCGGTTCCGCCTCCTGCTTCGGCTTTTCCTTCAGCGCAATCTCCTGCACGCTCTCGCCGAGGGGTGCACCGTTGCGCGTCAGTTCGAGCGTCAGAAAGGCGGCGGCGGGCACGACCAAGAGGGTTGCCAGTGCCGATCCGGCAAGCAGTTTCCGGTTCATGATGGGGCTCCATATCCGGTTGAAGATGGAGCTTTGACGAACCGGCGGGGCCGATCCTTGGGTTGCGGTTGCATTTTCTTGCTGCTCGTCGAAGGCCTGCATGGCGGCGGCGAGCGCGCGGGCGCGCGCCTGGCGAGAAGCCTTCGGCGGGTTGAGCCCGCCAAGCTTTTCGAAATCGTCGCTCATGGTCACACTGCCTCCTTGCCAAGCACTGTCTTGAGGCGCTTGCGCGCCTCGTGCACATGCCAGGATATGGTTGCCTCCGAACAGCCGAGCACGTCGGCAGCAGCCGCATGGCTCAGCCCCTCAGCATAGACGAGCAGCACCGCGTCGCACTGCTTTTCCGGCAGTTCGCGCACTGCCGCCCAGAGCGCCTCGCGCTGCTCCTCGTCGGGATCCTGGGGCTGCGCGATCGCCGCCTGCTCGCTGGCATAGGCTTGCAGCCGCCGGTCGTCGCGCGCCTGCCGTCGCCTGTGGTCGCGCGCGGCATTCAGCGTCAGCGTATAGAGCCAGGTACGAAACCGGCTGCTGCCGCGAAAGCCGCGGATCGCGCTGCCGAGACGCAGGCACACCTCCTGGGCGATATCCTCCGCATCCGAGACATTGCCGGACCAGCGCCAGGCGACCGCATGGACAAAATCATAGTGCCGCTCGACGAGCTGGCCAAAGGCCTGCCGATCTCCATTCACCGCCTTCTCGACGAGTTCAGCGTCCAAATCCGTGCCCGCCCTCACCTCATTTGAACCTTAGACGTTGCAGGCAAACCATTCCTTGGGTGGAACGAAGATTTTTTTATCGGGATCAGGAAAGTGCCTGCGGTTTTCCGGCCGCATCCCGCGTCCAAGGAAAATCAGCGTGGAAATTTCCCGACGACGGCGATCATCGGCCCCAGCGGAAAGAGCCGATCATGGCGGTTGATCTCGGGCGCATAGACGCTGGAAATCGTGCCGTCGAGAAACAGCGCATTGGGGCAATCCAATGTGTCACGAAAGAGCGTCGCGAAATCGTGGAACCGCACCGGGCGTTTCGACACAACGAAGACCACCTCTCCCTTGGCCGTCACGCCGACGCCGTTGCGGGTCTTGAAGCTGGTGCTATCGGGCAGGAAACGCGGATGCAGCTTGCCGTCGATCACCAGCATCGGCCCGGATTGGGTGGCGAAGCGTGGGGCAATCCCGGCGTCGCGATAGGCATCCGCCGCCATCACCCCCGCCTTGCCGTCACCGACATAGAAGACCCCGTTCGGCAGCAGGTGGAAATTGCCCCAGCCGGTATTGGTGTTGAGCGGCGCCTGCTCGCGCCCCTCCTCGATGTGCAGGCCGACCGGCGACAGATCCTCGTGAAACATGCCGCCATTCATCGCAAAGGCCATGTATTCGTCACGGTGGCGCAATTCGAGCGATAGCGCCCGGAAGGAGCGGAAGGGAACGCCGGCCTGGTCCTTGTTGTAAAGGCGGATATCGCTTGCCGCCGGATCGAAGCTGCAGGCGACATAGTCCTGGCCGAGATGGCTGACGTCGCGGCAGGCGCCGAGCGCGGGCCCGGCAAGACCGGCGGAGAGAACGGCGCCGACGAGAAAAGGTTTGGGAAAAAGCGGCATGGCAAAAGGTCCAATCGAATCAGCCGTCAAGCATGCCCGAGATTGCGGCGGTTCTGGCGCAGGACCGGAAACGATATACGGCGACCGCCACCATCGCTGCCTTCAGAAGAGATATTCACAAAAGGGCCACAGACAAGTCAAAGATTATCTTGACCCACATTAATAACATTCCGGCATGCGCCATAAAGAACGCTGAATTTTCTTTCGTTTAAATTGGCGATAGCCTCATACTTGACCATATCATATTCTGAATCAGCTTCCAGACGTGCCTTCGGATTGCGTTCGATGATCACCCACGCCGCCCGTTCGACAAAATCTTCGACTGAATTCACCTTCGCCCGCGCAGCAAATGAGGGAAAGGAAAGTAGTTCTTGAGCGGCACCTCCCTTGATCTCCTCCTCGCTCATTTGCATGTCACAATTGTCTATTGCGAACTGACTCGTGCGCTCAAGCCAAAGAAGGAAGGTCGCGAATGCTATACACACAACAACAGTAACCGCTGTCCTCCGGTTTACTTGCAAACTTCGGTCCTTTCGCTTTCCTATAGAAACTACCGTCAGCGCTCAGATCAGAAACGATTGATGCGAGTTGACTAAGGTAATCACCGTCCGCCGTCAGCCGCCCGCGAGCAGCCCCATGGCCATGACGAGGCCGAAGCATCCGGCGGCGGCGGCAATCCCGAAGATGACGCACAGGCAGGCAAGCCCGCCGACGCCCATCAGCACGTAGGAGCCGGGATCGCGGTTGAGCACGTCCTGCGACAGAGAGAGCAAGAGCCGCTTTTCCCTGAGCGTCGTCGCAAGCTTGAACGCATGACGCTTCGCCTCCTTCTGCACCTCGCTGAAATTGTTGCCAATCGCCAGGAAGGTGAAGAACAGGCCAAGGGCGCTGACGGTCAACGCGAACTTCCGGAGCAAATTGATCGCATCGGGAAGGAGATCGCTTGCCAGCACCGAACGGTCCACCAGCGCGTCGAAGCCCGCGATGCAGGCGGCGATGACGGCCGCGTGGCCGGCGCCGATCGCCAGCAGGCGCTTGAACGCTTCCTCCAGGATCTGGCTGTTTGCGGCGTGGATACTGTCGAGACGGGAGATCTGCGCTTCCACTTCCTCGCGCGAGAGGTGCGGAGGATAGTTGCTCACGGATACGACTGGGCTGCCTCTCATACGATGGACTCCAACGCCACGCCGTCCAGATCGGTGTAAATTCGATAATATTATCTTTCCAGGACATCTCCAATTTTAGTCATTTTGGAGATTTCCACCATCTTTGCGGGCAAAGACGGCAATGCGGTCGCGTCTCATGCGTGAAATCGAGACGCAGGCTAGGTCCTTTCACTGTTTCATGGAAACAGTGAAAGGATCTAGCCTTTTGAAATTACGCAATTCCGGACGGAAAACCGTTTCACACTTTTCCTGGAATTGCTCTGAAAACCGCACATGGTTTCCGCTCAAAGCTCGAGCGCCGCCATATGGAAACGGAGCTGCTCCAAGGGATAGCGATAGGCGTCCCCAACAGGACAGGCATCACGCGAGAGACAGCCTGTCGCGAGGCAGCCCGCCCTGCCCGCTTCGTTGCGCAGATGGCCGCGACAGAGGCCGACATCGAAGCGCTCATCGGCAAGCGCGTTTGCCGGACAGGCCGAGATGCAGGGCTTCTCGAGGCAGCGATCGCAAGGGTGCGCCTCCATGCGCTCGCCCGTGTCGCTCAGTGCCATTTCGAGCCCGAGCGCGCCGCGATAGCCGTGCCAGAGCCCGTAGCGCGGATGGATGAGGATGCCGAGCGGCGACGCCTTCAGGCCCTCGGCCCGCATCGCCCATTGCTGGAACGGCTGCCAGGGCGGATCCGACGGGAAATAGGCGCTCGCCCCGCACGCTTCGGCAATCGGCCCGATCACCGCCTTCGACCAGGTATCGAGCGGATCGGCACCGCCGCGATCCGGCAGGCTGTCCCGCCAGGCGCTGAAGGCGGGCCAGAGCGAGCCGCCGATATTGCCAATGAGCACTACACTTGCCGCCCGCCGCCCATCGGAAAGCAGCGGCGCTGCCTCTGCGGAAGAGAAGTTCACCGCTCCACGCACAAAAAGTCCGTGCGGCGCCAGCGCCGCACGGACCATCTCGATAAGCTTGTCCGCTGTCGCGGAAGGCGCCGTCATTTCGGTTTCGGCCCCTGGTGTTCGTAGTGCGGGCGCCAGACCTCCTTCTGGATCATGTCAGCCACCTGCGCCGCTCCGCCTTGCTCCCTGGCGCGCTCGGGAGCCTTTCAGGTGAAGGCGTCCGGCATCGAGTCCTTGCGGCTCGCGATATAGGCCTTGAGCTTTTCGTCGATCTCCGGATCGAGGTAAGGCGCCTCGTAATGTTCTAGCCAGGTGCGGGCGAGCGCATTGGCGCGCTGCTCGATGCGCTTTTCGCCTTCCACTTCCCACTGTTCGAAGGAGTTGTTGTCGGCAAGCGGCGAACGGTAGAAGGCGGTCTGGAAGTTTGCCTGGGTATGGGCGCAGCCGAGATAGTGGCTGCCCGGGCCCACTTCGCGGATCGCGTCGAGCGCCTGGGCGTTTTCCGAGAGATCCACGCCTTCGGCCATCTTCTGCATCATGCCGAGCTGGTCCTGGTCGATCATGAACTTCTCGTAGGACGAGACGAGACCGCCTTCGAGCCAGCCGGCCGCATGCAGCACGAAATTGGTGCCGGCAAGCAGCGTCATGTTCAGCGTATTGGCCGATTCGTGCGCTGCCTGCGCATCCGGAACCTTGGAGCCGCAGAGCGAGCCGCCGGTACGGAAGGGAAGCTTCAGGCGACGGGCGAGCTGGGCCGCGCCGTAGGAGACGAGCGACGGCTCCGGCGTGCCGAAGGTCGGCGCACCCGACTGCATCGAGATCGAGGCGGCAAAAGTGCCGAAGAGCACCGGCGCACCCTTGCGGATGAGCTGGGTGAACGAGGCGCCGGCGAGAACTTCGGCGAGGATCTGCGTCAGCGTGCCGGCAACCGTCACCGGGCTCATGGCGCCGGAGAGGATGAAGGGCGAAAGCACGCAGGCCTGGTTGTGGCGGGCATAGACCTTCAGCGCCCCCACCATGGTCTCGTCGAAGACCATCGGCGAGTTGGCGTTGATGAGGTTCAGCGTGACGCAGTTGTTTTCAACGAAGTCGTCGCCGAAGACGATCTTTGCCATGGCGATCGTGTCTTCCGCCCGCTCCGGCGCCGTCACCGAGCCCATGAAGGGTTTGTCGGAATATTTGATATGGCTGTAGACCATATCGAGGTGGCGCTTGTTCACCGGGATATCGACCGGCTCGCAGACCGTGCCGCCGGACGAATGCACCGACGGCGCCATATAGGCGAGCTTCACGAAATTGCGGAAATCCTCGATCGTCGCATAGCGCCTGACACCATCGAGGTCGCGCACGAAGGGTGGGCCGTAGACCGGCGCGAAGATCGTCGCCTTGCCGCCGACCTGGGCGCTGCGTTCAGGGTTGCGGGCGTGCCAGGTGAATTCCGAGGGCGCGGTCTTCAACAGTTCGCGGCAGAGCCCCTTGGGGAAATGAACGCGCTGGCCGCGCACATCGGCGCCGGCTTCTTTCCACAGTTCGAGCGCCTCGGCGTCGTCGCGGAACTCGATACCGATTTCCTCCAGGATCGTGTCGGCATTGCGCTCGATGAGCTGCAGGCCTTCCTCGTCGAGGACCTCGTATTCGCGAATCTTGCGCTGGATATAGGGCAGAGACGGCCCCGGACCGCCGCCGGTGCGCGACGCACGCCGCGCTGCCGCTCCCCGTCCCTCGCCACGCGCGCGGCGGCCGCCGCCTTCACCCGCGCCCTGATCTGTTACGTCGCTCATTCGCTTTTCCTCTCCCGCGCATCACTTCTTGCGCCTTCAAGCATGGATTGGCCCTAATGCTACCAAGCATCGGGGTCCTTGCGGGTCTCAATGCGCCAAGGAGTGGCGCAACTCGAACACTACCGAGAAGCGATCCCACGACGCCAAAAACCGCGTGGCGCGAATATATTGTTTTTGTTAAGAATATGCAGGCGTCAAAAGAAGCTGCTCTCCCGTCGCTTTTTGTCATATGCGACGTCGCTTTCGAAAACAGATTTTTAGAAATCGAACGCTATGGATTGGTGGACGCGCCCGAAATTTTCGCGCGGCCGTGCCAGGAACCGAGGAACCCCAATATGGCAGACGATGAAATCATTCTCGAGGACCTTTCCGACGAAGAACTCGTGCAGCAGATGCATGACGACCTCTATGACGGTCTGAAGGAGGAAATCGAGGACGGGACCCGCATCCTGCTCGAACGCGGCTGGACGCCTTATGACGTCCTGACCCAGGCACTGGTCGAAGGCATGCGCATCGTCGGTATCGACTTCCGCGACGGCATCCTGTTCGTGCCCGAAGTGCTGCTGTCGGCCAACGCGATGAAGGCCGGCATGACGATCCTGCGGCCGCTTCTCGCCGAAACCGGCGCGCCGAAGCTCGGCAAGATGGTGATCGGCACCGTCAAGGGCGACATTCACGACATTGGCAAGAACCTCGTCGGCATGATGATGGAAGGCGCCGGCTTCGATGTCGTCGACCTCGGCATCAACAACCCGGTCGAGAACTACCTCGAAGCGATCGAGCGCGAGCAGCCGGATATTCTCGGCATGTCGGCGCTGCTGACCACCACCATGCCCTATATGAAGGTCGTGATCGACACGATGAAGGAAAAGGGCATGCGCGACGACTACGTCGTTCTCGTCGGCGGCGCGCCGCTGAACGAGGAATTCGGCAAGGCCGTCGGCGCCGACGCCTATTGCCGCGACGCGGCGATCGCCGTCGAAACCGCCAAGGACTTCATGAAGCGCAAGCACAACCGCCTGGCGGCCAGCTGAGCTTCGGGCGATCCGAAATGAAAAAGCCGGCCGCAGAAGTGAAATCTGCGGCCGGCTTTCTTATATGTAATGACGCGTCGACGGCGCGCCGTCAGGTGACGGGCACCCTTTAGTTGGCGGCCTTCGCCACGCTGCGGCCGGCGTCCTGCGTCGCGTTGACCACATTTGCGGTGTCCCTGCCGATGCCGCGGATGGTGTTGCCGCAAGCGCTCAGCGTTGCCATGGCAACGAGAACGGCGCCGACGATGGCGAGATTTTTTACTTTCATGGTCAGGTTCCTTCCCGCATAGCCAAGTGGAATCAAGATGGAAAAAATATCGCGTCCGATAGAACCCGCACAACCGAAAAAAGTTCACGTGATCGGTTGTGGCGCCATCGCGCGCGAAATCCTGGCGATCTGCGAGGCGAACGGTCTTTCTCATATCGATCTCAACTGTCTGCCGGCCATCTGGCACAACACGCCGGAAAAGATCACGCCGGGCATTCGTGAGGCGATCGCCAAGGCGCGCGCCGAAGGCTTCGAGCGCATTTTCATCGCCTACGCCGATTGCGGCACCGGCGGCCATCTCGACCGGTTATGCGAGGAGGAAAAGGTCGAGCGCATCCCCGGCCCGCACTGCTATTCCTTCTTCGTCGGCAACGAGGATTTCGCCCGCCGCTGGGATGACGACATCACCGCCTTCTTCCTGACCGACTTCCTCGCCCGCCAATTCGAGGCCTTCGTCATCGAACCACTCGGCCTCAACCGCCATCCGGAGCTGAGGGACATGTATTTCGGCCATTACCGCAAGCTGGTCTATCTCTCGCAGCAGGAGGATCCGGCCCTGCAGGAAAAGGCGAAGAAGGCCGCCGATTATCTGGGGCTCGAATACGAGTACCGCTTCACCGGCTATGGGGATCTCGCGACGTCACTTCTGAGGGCGTGAGGCGAAGGTGCGCGATCACCTGCGCCGTGTCATTCCATGGCGCACCGTGTAGCAAAGAGAACCAATATTCACCGACCATGCCGGCGCGTGTTTACGCTATCGGCTGAATAGCGCCTTCCAGCGGCACGCGGGCCGCGGCGGACCCTTCCCGCCCCGGTGAGAAAGCTGCACAACGTACTGGCTGCAACTTACCGCTGACCACAGGACTGCCCGCCATGAGTGCACTGCTTCCTGCCGAACTCGCCTGGTATGCCACGGGTCGCTTCTACGAGGCGAACGACGGTACGCTGGCCGACTATGGTTATTTCCTGCACCTGCCTTTTCCTGATGCCGAGATCTTCGACGGTGAACCGGGCGAAACGACGGCGCATTTCACCTTCGCGGCCAAGCCCTTCAAGGCGCAGGGGATGGCAAACGGCGCGCTGTCTCTCGGGCTCGACCCCGTCGGCGAGTTCTCCGTCTACCTGCAGCGCAAGCCGCGAGGAACTTTCGACGACCCCGCCTCGTTCGCAGAAGGCGAATGCATCGCGACATTCCGGCGGACCAGCCTTGTGGTCGGCACCACGCTCTCGGACACCATTGGCGGGACGTCGGCAGCCTTGTTTGGCACCAATGTGTTTTCGGCCCGCCTGATCGCAAGCGCTTCGTTCGATTTCGGCCGGCGTCGCCACGATCTGGCGGCGTATCTTGGCGCGGGCATCACGCAATTCGGCACGTCCGCCGCCACGCAGATCGAGCCGACGCCCATGGGCTACAAGCGGGTCCTGCCGTTTACCGGTTCGGCCATCGCTCTCGGCGGAGCCGGCTAGAGCATTTGGCAGTCAGGTGGAAACACCTGACGTCGCACAAGTGCGGCAAAAACAAAGGGTTAGAGCGGCTGCGGAATGCATGTGAGCGCATCCCGCTAGAGCCGGCCACGGCTCCAAAAGTGCCGGCACACTCTCCTCGCCGACGACGAGCGCCGAGGAACGGTAGAGAAAACGAGCGCTTTACGCCAGGCTTAAAATAGGGTACCCCCCTATATCATATCGGAGACATCGGCATGAGCAACCACCAGCACGATCATCATCGCCACCATCACAGTCACCACGCGCATTCGCACGACGAGGCGCGCGTGCTCGCCGCGCGCCATGACCATGTCTTCCTCGGTGGCAATCACGAGCGCAACGAGCGGCGGACCTGGATCGTCATCGCCGTCACCGCGACGATGATGGTGATCGAGATCGCGGCCGGTCAGGTCTTCGGGTCGATGGCGCTCGTTGCCGACGGCTGGCACATGTCGACCCATGCGGCGGCAATGCTGATCGCAGCCCTCGCCTATCTCTATGCCCGCAAGCACTCGAACAATCGCCGCTTCACCTTCGGCACCGGAAAGCTCGGCGAGCTCGCTGGTTTTTCGAGTGCCATCGTCCTCGCGCTCATCGCGCTGCTGATCGGCTGGGAAAGCCTTCGTCGCCTCAACGCTCCGGTCACGATCGATTTCAGCGAAGCGACTCTCGTCGCCGTCGCCGGCCTCATCGTCAACCTCATCTGCGCCTGGCTGCTGAAGGACGATCACAGCCATCACCACCACGATCGCCACGGGCATCACCATGGACACCATGGCGGACAGGATCGAAACCTGCGCGCCGCCTATCTGCACGTGCTTGCCGACGCCCTGACCTCGGTTCTCGCGATTGCCGCTCTCGGCCTGGGCGCGATCTACGGCTGGCTGTGGCTCGATCCCGCGATGGGCATCGTCGGCGCCATCATCATTGCCCGCTGGTCCTTCGGTCTCATCCGCGACACCGGCGCAACCTTGCTGGACTACATCCCCGAAGGCGAAGACCTGCCGGAGGAAATCGGAGAGATCGTCGCGAAGGAGGATGCCGAGATCGTCGATCTGCACGTCTGGCAGCTCGGGCCGGGCCACCACGGCGCCATCGTCTCGATTGTCGCCGATAACCCGCGCGCGCCCTCCTATTATCGCGAGAAGCTTGCCGCCATTCACGATTTGTCGCATGTGACGGTGGAGGTGGAACCACGGGCCGCGTAGTGACGGCGCCCGAAACCGGAGTATCCGATGACCCATACCATCCGTGAAAAGCAGAAGCTCATCAACCGGGTCCGGCGGCTGCGGGGCCAGATGGAGGCGGTCGAACGGATGCTGGAAGAGGAAAAGGGCTGCACCGAGGTCATGCAGGTGATTGCCGGCATCCGCGGTGCGGTCAACGGGCTGATGGCGGAAGTCGTCGAAGACCACATCCACATGCATCTGGCCGCGGCCGACCTGTCGCAGAAGGATCGCGACGAAGCGGCGGCAGAGCTGGTCGACGTGGTGCGCGCCTACATGAAATAGCGTCGCCTGCCGCGCACTTTGTCGAGGCCACCCTCGCCGCCAGGAACCAGGCGGCATGGCGAGAGGGCTACCCTGTCCGGTTGAGCCAACCATCGCGGATGTCCAGTCCGAACAATCTAGCCCTTGTCTTCATCTTCCGGCGGCCGGCGCGGAACCTTGATCGTGCCCCTGCGGATGCCGTCCTTGAGATTGAGAAGATCAAGAAGATCGTCCGCTTCATCGCGCGGCAGGTTCGACATCAGGCAACCGCCAAGAACAACCGTTTGCCCGGTGAAGACATCGATCACCGCCCAGACATTGTTGGCTTCGACCTTGAGGCCATATCTGAGAGTGGCCATGGTTCAGCCCAGCCCACAATCGGGGTTCACCACCTGCCCTTGCTCAACCACATGCGGCATGGCGGGGCGACCACCCGCATTGCCCTGAGGTGGCCTGAAGGCCCAGACGAGAACAACCGACAGGGCGACCAGAAACAGTGAGAAGACCAAACGGGAGGACATCGCGCCTCTCCTTCGTCGAATGGGGCCATCGTGGCCGGGAGAGTCACGCGGCCTCGGAAAGGAAGCGCACAATCGCCTTCTGCAGGGCCTCGGCAGCCGTTCGGTTCAGGGCGACCTCGATCGGGCCATCGTCGCATTCCAGGCAGAGCGTGCCGATCAGCGGCGCCTTGTGCAGGGTGATGATGTCGCTCTGGTAAAGTTTGTTCGGCTCGGACATGACAGTCTCCAGTTCGAAACGACGAGCTTAACACATCCGCAATTGGCACCTGAGTTTTATCGCGCGGGCAACGAGAAACTCGGGAGAAACACCAGCGGCACGCCAAAAACACTTTAAATCTGCGCCGGAAGCCACACGCGCCTCAATTGAAACTCAATCGGCGCGCAATAGTATATCCAAGTAAATTTGGCCGATGTGGCTTTCGCGGTATCAGAAATTCGAACCGCACCTATCTCCTAAATTTTCGAACGACAGGCAAGCTTCGGATCCAGTGCTTGATCCATGCTTCTCCTCGAAGCACGTCTCGCCTCGAGACGCCTATTGGTCCCCGAACCTTGATTGATCGGTCGATAACCGGCCCATCGCGCCTGCCCGACCGACCGTGTCTGCCCGCAGCCCAGAAGGACCGAGACCGCCATGAACACTCTCTCTTTTACGAAACGCATCATCCGCGGCCCCCGCGACCAGTCGCCGGTGCACCGCTTCCACGTCGGCCAGCTTGTTCGCTCCAAGAGGGCGCTGACAAGAGAGTCGATCAGCGGAGAAGCCTACCGCATTACCGCAACGCTGCCGATCCGCGACAATGCACTCCAGTACCGCATTCGCAGCAGCGGCGAATGCCATGAGCGCGTGACCGATGAAGGCGATCTCGAACTGATCCGTGCCGACGATCACGGAATGGCGCTGGCCGAACGGGCCTTCAAGACCAGACACGCCCTTTAGATCCAAACCATCCTTCCAACAGGTTAGCCGCAGGAGGCGATCATGAAGTACCACATACCGGCTCAGATCTATCTCTTCGACTACCGCGGCCTGCTTGCCTGGATCGCCCTTTCGCTGGCGGTCGCTGTCGTCGTGACGACGATCCTCTTCGGGCGGATCTTGTGACGGCCCGCCGCTGGCCGGCCTGGCTTGCGGCCAAAAGGATCACGACCATGCCACTGACCTTCCCAAACCCATGCCGAAGCTTCGATGGAGCGAGGAACGCCGTCCGTTTCCTTGGCCACGACGGCATGTTCGAAGTGCCCTTCTATGTCGAGGCGGCGGCCCTCTCCGCTGGCACCCGGACGACCGAGGCAGCCTGCCTGCTGGCATTCGACGCCGCGCGCAACACAATCCACGAGGTCGCGACGGCAGCCTATGCCAAGGGGCACCGGACGATCTATGTCCTCACGGCCGCTGATTTTCGCTAGATCTCGGCCAAAACGCGCCGCACGCGCTCGCCCCCCTTGGTCTCGCAGGATCGCCGCCCTGCTCTGCAATATCACCCCGTCCACGTCCCTTCTCCCCGCAGCAGACGACAGGGCGTGGCGACCTCAACGGCACTGTTGAAATGCCTCCTTATCCCATGGGCGACGCTGTCGCGATCGCTTGTCGCCGGCGCCTTTGGTATTATTATTCCCCGAACCACAAACCCGTACCCGTGCATGCCAACCCCGGCAGTTTCACGGATCGGCTGAAATCACCAGGCGACAGAATTTTCATGAAACTCGGATTCATCGGCACCGGCGCACTCTCCTCGGCGATCGTCACCGGCCTCAAGACGCTTCCCCGCGACACCACCACCGTCATCCTCTCACCGCGCAACGAAGAGATCGCAGCCGGCCTGGCTGCCCGCTTTCCTGGCGTGACCGTTGCCGCCAACAATCAGGCCGTGCTCGACGCCTCAGACATGGTGATGCTCGGCGTCCGGCCGCAGATCGCCCGCGACGTGCTGCCTGGCTTGCGCTTTCGGCCGGATCATCACGTCCTCAGCCTGATTGCCACCTTTTCCTGCGACGAGATCGCCGCGATGGTCGGTCCGGTGAAGCGGGTGACCAAGGCCCTGCCGATGCCGATGATCGCGATCCGCCAGGGGCCGACGATCATCTTTCCGCCGGACCCGGAAATCGCCGCGTTCTTCGGCAGGCTCGGCAAGGCGATCGAGGTTGCGAGCGAGAGCGAATTCGATGCGCTGAGCGTCGCGACCGCCACCTATGCCAGCTACTTCAAATATCTCGAAACGATCCATAGCTGGCTGAAGGACCACGGCGTCGAAGACGCGAAGGGCCGCGACTATGTCGCCTCCCTGTTTGGGGCTCTGGGCCAGGCGCCGGCGGCGACGCCGGATGCCAGCTTCGCACACTTGGCCGCCGACTATGCGACCCGCGGCGGCATCAACGAGCAGGTGTTGCGCGAACTGACGGAGCACGGGACGTTCGAGCGGTTCGCGGAAAGTCTCGGGGGTATTCACCGGCGAATTACCGCGGCGTCGTGAGGCTATGGTGCAGCGGAACAAGCCCCCTCATCCCGCTGCCGCGACCTTCTCCCCGGCATGACGGGGAGGAGGAGACTGGTTGCGTCCGCTTGTCTCGACAACAGCCGTCCTCGATTTCCAGGCGCTTCGCCCTCGCCTCCCCAATCCCAGCAACTCCACCTGACAACGCTTAGATCTGCCCACGTCCCCTCTCCGCGCCTGCGGGGAGAGGGTTAGTCCTCGGGTTAAACCCGAGGAGAGGGGCAATCTCCTCGCCGTCGTTGAAATGCGCAAAGGCCCGACCAACAGGCCCTCACCGATCACGCGGCACAGGCGGAAAAATCAGCTCTTCCTCGATTGCGATTCTGCGCTAACTTGTACATTGCTCGCGCGCAACCGCGGGGCCGGTTTTGAGACCGAAGCTGCCCCTCTTTGCATCCACGTGGAGGAAACCGGTGAAATTCCTCGAATACCTGCCTTACGCGCTTGGATGCGCCGGCGGCCTCATCCTGGCGCTACTGATCGGCGAGGTCTGTAAGCTGACCGACGACATAAAGATGGTCGAGTCCGTGGCTCTGGTCGTGCTCGGCGGCGGTGTGGCCGAGTGGTACTGGAACCAGTTAAGCCGGCGGTAACGGGCAAGCCTTCATATCTGTGGCTCTACTGCATGTTCCTTTAATCGTAGCCGATTAAAGGACAAAAACATGCAGCACTTCAAAGTGCTACAGCGACCTTTTGCGCGTCTGACAGAACGCGCGGCGCTGTAGTCATCCGCGGGGCCGCCATGACCGAAATCGCCAGCCAGGATCAAGCCGCGGGCAAACGTGCGGGCCGCATCGTCGTGGTGACGGCGGGTGGCGAAAATCCGTGGATCATGATCAATGCGCTGGCTGCGCGCTTTGCCGATGTCACCGTCATCGGGGAACAGCCGGAATCGAAGGGCCTGTTCCTGCGCCGACGCGCCCGCAAGCTCGGCTGGATGACCGCGCTCGGGCAGCTTGCCACCATGATCGCCTCGCGCTTCGGCAAGCGTTTCACCCGCAAACGGGCGGAAGAGATCATCGCCACCTATAAGGTCTCGGGCACGCCCGATCCGTCGATCCCGGTCAAACCCGTCGCCTCGATCAACGACGCCGAAGCCGTCCGGCAGCTTCGCGCGCTCGAACCGGATGTCGTCTTCCTCATCAGTTGCCGCATGCTGAAGGCCGCAACGCTTGCGGCGATCCCCTGCCCGGTGATCAATTTCCACGCCGGCATCAACCCCGCCTATCGCGGGTTGATGGGCGGCTACTGGGCGCTGGTCAACGGCGACGCGGGGAATTTCGGCGCCACCGTGCATCTGGTCGATGCGGGCGTCGATACCGGCGGCGTGCTCTATCAGTCGCGCCAGAAACCGGCGCCTGAAGATACGATGCACACCTATCCGCTGCTGCAGACCGCCGCCTCCACCGGTATCGCGATTGCCGCCATCGAGGATGCGCTTGCCGGAAACCTGAGAACCGTCGATGTCGCAGGTCCGTCACGGCAATGGTTTCACCCGCCGATCTGGACCTGGGTGTGGAATGGCCTGACGCGTCGCATCTGGTAGGCGGAATCCCTGCGATCCTGTCGGCCGGCTGCGACCTAAAAGCCTGAAACTGCGGACAATCCGCCCTGATCGCGGAGGTCGCCTTGCCAAGCGTCAAGCAGCACTTGCGGATCGCTCCCAAGGCGTCTGATATGGCTTCTGCGTCAGCGTCGTTTTTGGACATATCCGACGTCGTGGCGAGATGAGCCCGGAAGCCTGTACATGCGCATTGTCGCACCTACAGCGCCGCGCGTCTCATCAGACGCACAAAGGTCGCTGTAGCGCTTTAGAGTGCTGCATGGTTTTGATCTTTAATCGGCTCCGATCAAAGGAAACATGCAGGGGGAGGAGAACGACACCCGATGGCAGATCGCATTATCGTCTACTGGCGCGACATTCCGGCCCAGGTCATCATCAAGAAGGGCCGCACGACGGCGAAGCGCGAGCTCTCGCTGCGCTTCACCGAAGCGATCGACATGTGTGCCATGCGCACCGGCGCTGCCGAAACCGACGACTATCTCGCCGAGTGGCGCAAGGCCGATCCGGTGCCGGTCTCCGACGATCTCGACGCCGAGGCCGACAGCGCCGTTGCCGAGCTCGAAGCCGCCTATGACCGCGAGCGCCTCGTCGCGCTCGTCAAAGCCGGAGGCCGGGACAATGGCTGACGCCAAGCCCACGGGCGAGCCGAAGATCATGAAGGGCAATGCCGCGCCCGCCGCCAAGGCCGCGACCGGCGCCTACACCCCCCAAGGCGTCTCGCCGAGCCGCCGCTCGCGCCACAAATATACGGTCCGCCTCTGGGCGGTGCGGCACTCCCGTTTCCTCGAATGGTTCTACAACCGCTTCGCCGACCTGTTCCTGCTGCTTCACCCGCTGTGGAACGCCATCGGCTACGGCCGGGTCGAGCGTCCCGTGACTTTCGTCGAGCGCCACGTGAAGGGCTTCCTGTTCGACTGTCGCATGTGCGGCCAGTGCGCGCTGTCTTCGACTGGCATGTCCTGCCCGATGAACTGTCCGAAGCAGCTGCGCAACGGCCCCTGCGGCGGCGTTCGCGCCAACGGCAATTGCGAGGTCGAGCCGGACATGCCCTGCGTTTGGGTGCAGGCCTGGAAGGGCTCGCAGAACATGGTGAAGGGCAACGCGATCATGAATGTGCAGAAGCCGGTCAACCAGTCGCTGCGCGAAACCTCGTCCTGGCTGCGCGTGACGGCAGAAGCCGCAGCGCGCCGTGAAGCGGCATCAAAGGAAGGCCAGGCATGAGCCCCGACATCAATCCCCATGATCCCGGCGCGCCGCTGGATCCCTTGCCCGGCCATTCCTCGCGCGGCCGTCTCGAGCGCGTGCTGCGCCGCGGCGAATTCGCCGTCACCGCCGAGCTCAACCCGCCCGACAGCGCCAACCCGCAGGACGTCTACGAGCGCGCGGCGATCTTCGACGGCTGGGTCGACGGCATCAACGCGGTCGACGCCTCCGGCGCCAACTGCCACATGTCCTCCGTCGGCATCTGCGCGCTTTTGACCCGCATGGGCTACGCGCCGATCATGCAGATCGCCTGCCGCGACAAGAACCGCATCGCCATCCAGGGCGACGTGCTCGGCGCATCCGCCATGGGCGTGCAGAACATCATGTGCCTCACCGGCGACGGCGTACAGGCGGGCGACCAGCCGGGCGCCAAGCCCGTCTTCGACCTCGACTGCATGTCGCTGCTCGAAACCGTGCGCATCATGCGCGACAACTCGAAGTTCCTCTCGGGCCGCAAGCTGACGACGCCGCCGCACGTGTTCCTGGGGGCCGCGATCAACCCCTTCGCCCCGCCCTACGACTTCCGCCCCTATCGCCTGGCCAAGAAGATCGAGGCCGGCGCCCAGTTCGTCCAGAGCCAGTATTGCTTCGACGTGCCGATGTTCCGTGAATACATGAAGAAGGTACGCGACCTCGGCCTGCACGAAAAATGCTTCATTCTCGTTGGCGTCGGGCCGATGGCGTCGGCCAAGACCGCCCGCTGGATCCGCTCCAACGTGCCGGGCATCCATATTCCGGACAGCGTGATCACCCGCCTCGAAGGCGCGCAGGACCAGAAGAAGGAAGGCAAGCAGCTCTGCATCGACATCATCAACGAGGTGAAGGAGATCGAAGGCGTCTCCGGCATCCACGTGATGGCCTACCGCCAGGAAGAATATGTCGCGGAGATCGTGCATGAATCGGGCGTGCTGAAGGGCCGCAAGCCCTGGAAGCGCGAGACGCTGCCGGCCGACGCGCTGGTTGCCGAGCGCCTGGAACAGATCCGCGAGGGCAAGGAAGAAAACCAGCAGCAGATGGCCGAAGCCGCGGCCCATCATCCGCACTGACCAGATTGCAGACAAAACCGGCGCCGGCCATTCGGCGCCTATCATCGATTTCAAGGGCATGATTACATAGCCCGACGCTTTTAAGACAAAGGACCCTGCATGACCCGCACCATCGTCGCTTCCGCCACCCGCGAGATCATCATCGGCTTCGATCAGCCGTTCTGCGTCATCGGCGAACGCATCAACCCGACCGGCCGCAAGAAGCTCGCCGCCGAGATGATCGAGGGCAACTTCGACACCGTCATCAAGGATGCGCTGGAGCAGGTCGCCGCGGGTGCCACGATGCTCGACGTCAATGCCGGCGTCACCGCGGTCAACCCGAACGAGACCGAGCCGCCGCTGCTGGTCAAGACGCTGGAAATCGTCCAGGGTCTCGTCGACGTGCCGCTGTCGATCGACAGTTCCGTCACCGCCGCGATCGAAGCGGGCCTGCGTGTCGCCAAGGGTCGTCCGCTCGTCAACTCCGTCACCGGCGAGGAAGAGAAGCTCGAGGCGATCCTGCCGCTCTGCAAGAAGTACGACGTGCCGGTCGTCGCGATCTCCAACGACGAAACCGGCATTTCCGAGGACCCGGACGTGCGTTTCGCCGTCGCCAAGAAGATCGTCGAGCGCGCCGCCGACTACGGCATCAAGCCGCATGACATCGTCGTCGACCCGCTGGTCATGCCGATCGGCGCCATGGGCACCGCCGGCCAGCAGGTCTTCGCGCTGCTCCGGCGCCTGCGCGAAGAGCTGAAGGTCAACACCACCTGCGGCCTCTCCAACATCTCCTTCGGCCTGCCGCACCGCCACGGCATCAATGCCGGCTTCATCCCGATGGTCATCGGCGCCGGCATGACCTCGGCGATCATGAACCCCTGCCGCCCGCAGGAAATGGAAGCCGTGCGCGCCGCAAACGTCTTGAACGGCACCGACCCGAACTGCACCAACTGGATCATGACCTACCGCGACCACAAGCCCGCCGAAGGCGGCCACGTCGTTGCTGCAGCCGCTCCGGCTGGCGGTGGCGGCGGCCGCCGTGGCGGCCGTGCGGCCCGTGCAGGCGCCGGCGGCGCGCGCGAATAGGCCGCCGTCGGGCCAATCTGAAGGGATAGTAGGATAAGGGTATGGGATATGGTTATGCTTATGCTCTGCGCTATTTTCTCATCTTTGCGCTCGTGATCTTTGTCACTAGAAATCTCATCCTTGACGATGCGGCCGAGTTCGACAGGTTTACCGTTGCCATCAACACTTCCTTCATACCTGTCATGTCGGTCTCCGTCGCAGTTTTTGCGATCCTGGCCCTGGCGTGCGGCATAGGAAAACTCGACCCCCAGGGGCGGGTCTACAAGACCTTCTCCTGGGTAGCCTGTAGCTCAATGGCGGCCGCTTTCGCCTGGTCGATCGCAGTCGCGAAACTTGCCGGAGCGCCGTAGCAACGGGCGTCGGTCCATCCATCTGCCAACGCAAAGTGGAGATCACCATGACACGCCGCCTTCGCCTCGATGCCGCCACGCTCTGGTTCGATGCCCCCTTCGTGATCGCTCTTCGGCTGCAGGAGATGCATATCGCCGCGCTATCAGGCAAGTCGCATGACGTGGCCGAGCTTCACCGCATGGTCTCCGAAAAGATCGCCGCCACGGCCGAGAGTGTCGTCGCCGTCAACCTCGCGCTCTGGAGAGCCGCCTTCGACAACACGATGCGGCTGATGACCGGCGGCACGGCCTCCGGCCACGGAACGGCGATTGCATCCGCGGCGCTGAGGCCCTATGGCAAGCGGGTGCGCAGCAACGCTCGGCGTCTGTCGCGCAAAAATATCTGATCCTTCGCTGTACCCGCAAAACGCACCTCTGCCGAAATGATGCTTGCAGATCTTTCCATGTCGGGATTGGACAACTATCGGGCTGCGTTCCGGTGCAGTCTGAAACCGTTTACCCGTGCTTCGCTCCTCAAATGAAGCGGACCTGACGAAAGATCTTAAAGCATGCGCATCGAAGGCACTTCCGAGATCGAGACCAACATGACCGAAGCCGCGCAAAAGGAACCTCTGGTGCTGTTCATGCCTTCGGGCAAGCGCGGCCGCTTCCCGGTTGGTACGCCGGTTCTCGATGCCGCGCGCAAGCTCGGCGTCTATGTCGAAAGCGTCTGTGGTGGGCGCGCCACCTGCGGCCGCTGTCAGATCGAGGTGCAGGAAGGCAACTTCGCCAAGCACAAGATCGTCTCCTCTCTCGAACACATTTCGGAAAAGGGCGCCAAGGAAGAGCGTTACGAGAAGATCCGCGGCCTGCCGGAGGGCCGCCGCCTCTCCTGCTCCGCCCAGATCCTCGGCGATCTCGTCGTCGACGTGCCGCAGGACACCGTCATCAACGCCCAGGTTGTGCGCAAGGCCGCCACCGACCGGGTGATCGAGCGCAATGCCGCCGTCCAGCTCTGCTATGTCGAGGTGGACGAGCCCGACATGCACAAGCCGCTCGGCGACCTCGACCGGCTGAAGGTGATGCTGGAGAAGGACTGGGGCTGGAAGGATCTCCTGATCGCGCCGCACCTGATCCCGCAGGTGCAGACCATCCTGCGCAAGGGCAACTGGGCCGTCACCGCCGCCATCCACCGCGACATGGACTCCTCCCGCCCCTTCATCGTCGGCCTCTGGCCGGGCCTGAAGAACGAGGCCTATGGCGTGGCCTGCGACATCGGCTCGACGACGATCGCCATGCATCTTGTGTCGCTGCTTTCGGGCCGCATCGCCGCCTCCTCGGGCGCTTCCAACCCGCAGATCCGCTTCGGCGAAGACCTGATGAGCCGCGTCTCCTATGTGATGATGAACCCGGATGGGCGCGAGGCGATGACCAAGGCCGTGCGCGAGGCGGTCAACGGCCTCATCGGCAAGGTCTGCGCCGAAGGCGAGGTCGACCGTCACGACATTCTCGACATGGTCTTCGTCGCCAACCCGATCATGCACCACCTGTTCCTCGGCATCGATCCGACGGAACTCGGCCAGGCGCCCTTCGCGCTCGCCGTCTCCGGCGCGTTGCAATACTGGGCGCATGAGCTCGAGATCGACGTCAACCGCGGCGCCCGGCTCTATATGCTGCCCTGCATCGCCGGCCATGTCGGCGCCGATGCAGCCGGCGCCACGCTCTCGGAAGGCCCCTACCGCCAGGACAAGATGATGCTGCTCGTCGATGTCGGCACCAATGCCGAAATCGTGCTCGGCAACAGGAACCGCGTCGTCGCTGCCTCCTCGCCCACGGGCCCCGCCTTCGAAGGTGCGGAAATCTCCTCCGGCCAGCGCGCCGCGCCGGGCGCGATCGAGCGCGTGCGCATCGACCCCGTAACGCTGGAGCCGCGCTTCCGCGTGATCGGCGTCGACAAGTGGTCGGACGAGGAAGGCTTTGCCGAGGCTGCCGCCAGTGTCGGCGTCACCGGCATCTGCGGCTCGGCGATCATCGAGATCGTCGCCGAGATGTATCTCTCCGGCATCATCTCGCAGGACGGCGTCGTCGATGGCGCCATGGCTGCAAGAAGCCCGCGCATCATCCCGAACGGCCGCACCTTCTCCTACCTGCTGCATGACGGCGAACAACGCATCACCGTGACCCAGAACGACATCCGCGCGATCCAGCTCGCCAAGGCCGCGCTTTACGCCGGCATCAAGCTGCTCATGGAAAAGCAGGGCGTCGACCATGTCGACACCATCCGCTTCGCCGGCGCCTTCGGCTCCTTCATCGACCCGAAATACGCGATGGTGCTGGGCCTCATCCCGGACTGCGACCTCGACGAAGTAAAGGCCGTCGGCAACGCCGCCGGCACCGGTGCGCTGATGGCGCTCCTCAACCGCGGCCACCGCCGCGAGATCGAGCAAACTGTCAGCAGAATCGAGAAGATAGAGACGGCGCTTGAATCGAAATTTCAGGAGCATTTCGTCAACGCCATGGCACTGCCGAACAAGGTCGACGCCTTCCCGAAGCTTTCGACGGTGGTAACTTTGCCGGAGCGCAAGGTGAGCAGCGATGAAGGTGACGGCGGCGGCAGACGGCGGCGGCGGAGCCGGGAGTAGGACCGGCACCGTTCGGGACGCAGTCGCTTTTTTGCCTCATGGGATGACATCGAGAATCTGCCCCTCTCCTCGGGTTCAACCCGAGGACTAACCCTGTCCCCGCAGGCGGGGAGAGGGAACGAGACCGCAGCACGCTTGCCATAACGACTGCAACTATCGAGATGGCGGTCATCACAAACGGATAAGAAAGATACGGGCGGGCACGGCACGCCCCTTCTCCCCGCCTGCGGGGAGAAGGTCGCGGCAGCGGGATGAGGGGCCGACGTATGGGCCGCATACCCTTCAGCAGACGTGGATACTGGAGATTTCAGCTTGCCTTAATTCCGGCAGCAAGCGACGGTCTGATGAACCGCATCTTTTGAACTGGCACCCAAGACCCATGAGCGACAAAATTTTCGACACTCTGACCGGCATGTACTTCACCGTCGACGATCCCGATGGCACCTACGGCACCGGGCAGGTCATTCGTCCCGCCGCCGAAGGTATCTATTTCATCCGCTTCGACGGCAACGAGGTGGAGCTGCCGATGGAACTCGTCTCGATCGGCGAGATGCTGCAGACCACCGAGGAAGATTACAAGCTCTGGCGGTTCTTCGACACTATCGAGGAACGGGACAAGTGGATCGAATGGCTGGATGCGCCCTCGAAGCCGCGCGTGGTCACGCTGGTGCGGCCGACGCCGACGAAGTAGCGGCTCGCCGCAACGCTCTTCGGCCCCCGCTCCTCGTGGGAGCATGCCGTCGGATTGATCCGCGTCAGCGGACGGCGCCCACCAATGTCCATGCCTTCCCGAAACTTTTGAACCGCCGTCACTGCCAAGGGGGCGGTGACGGCGGATGAAGGCGGTCCCAGTGCCGCGTCGACGGCCGTCAAGGCTTCGAACGTACTGCATGTCTCCTCGACCTCGATTTAAGGACAAAGACATGCCGCAAATCAAAGTTCTACAGCGACCTTTGCGCGTCTCATAAGATGCGCGGCGCTGTGGGCCGCCGTCAATCGGGCGTGCGGCTCAATAATACGGCGACACGCATTCCTGGCGTGGCCCATAATGCGGCTGGAAAGTGTTGTCGTAGGCTCTGTATGAACGATAGCGGTCGTAGCACCATTCGACATGCGCTGACGGCGCGTTGGAATAGACCCTGCGGGGTGGCGACGCGATAGCGCCACCGATGACTACGCCTGCCCCGAATGCGGCCAGGGGATACCACCAGCCGTCACTGTGCCGACGGTATCCGTCGCGACGGTAACGGTAACCCTGGTAGCCATTGTAATAGCCGTATCGAGGACCTGCATCGTAGCGATAGCCGTTGTAGCCGCGCTTGTGCGGCGGGCCGCCGTAATGACCGGGCTTGTGGTGGACCAGCTCGACCGGCTTGGAAGCGGACTGCCCCACCGAAACGGGAGACATGGGCACGGCCTCAGCCGAGACCGCCGACAGTGCCGTAGCGGCGGCTACGAGGACTGCACCTATTCTTTTCATGATATCATCCAACTGTTTTTCGTCGGGCCATTTTCCGAAATCCGCCATGAACCTCAGATGAACGTGCGCGGCTTGGCACAGCGTCGAGCGTTAAAGCGGCGGAAGCGCATGGCCAGATGACGATCTGTCATTGCGTAGTGGGCTCAACAAAAAAGGCCGGGGCGAAACCGCACCGACCTTCCTCATCATCGCTCTTACACCAGTGCCAGTACATCCGTGGTCAAAAGTCTAAAGCGACGCGGCAATTGCGAGCGGCGAGAAACTCAGCGCTCATCAGCAATGCCGATGGCGGCTATATAGGGAGCGATTGTGTCCGAAACAAGTTCAGTCGCGAATCGCATCGGGGCGGCGCCAAAACCAATCGGCCGGAGCCTCAAGCCGCCTTCGCCGCAAAGGCTCCGAGCAGCCCTGCCCAGCCGCCTTCGGAATCGAGCGACGCACGGGCCACCTCCGCCTTCGCGCCGTAGTTGGCGAGGTCGCGGTGTTCGAGCCGCACGGTCGTGCCGCCCTCCGCCGTCGGTTCGAAGGTCACCTCCACCTCCGTCTCGAAATCCGGATCGAAGGTCCAATCGGCATTGAGCTGCCAGGCGAAGAGGATGCGTTTCGGCGGATCGTAAGCGAGCACCCGCCCCCATTCCTTCACCTCGCCCGAGGTGCCGATCTCGTACCAGCGTCCGCCGTCGGCACGCTCGACGACGACCGTTTTCTGGCCGCTCGCCGTCAGGCTATGGGTCTTCAGCCACCAGTCGCCCATGCGCGCCGTGAAGATCTCGAAGGCGCGCTCCGGCGGCGCGCCGACGGTTACGGATTTCACCACCGGCGCCGGCTCGATCCTATGCATGTGCTTTCCTCCCATTGCTCACGATGTCAGCGGATGTGCGCCGACCATATCGCTTCCGCCCCTATCGTTCCGGTTTCCTCGGCCCTGCTCCCGAAGCCTCGTCGCTGTCGGCCAGCACCTTGAAGGCGGCAAGCTGATCTTCCCAGAAACGATCCAGCCATTGCCGAAGCGGGCCGAGCCCCGCCGGATCGATCGAATAGATGCGCCTTTGGCCCAGCGGCTCGTCGCTGACCAGCCCCGCCTCCTTCAGCACCTTCAGATGCTGAGAAATCGCCGGCTGCGAGACCGGCAAGGAGCGGGCGACGTCGGCGACGGAGGAGCGCCCTTTGGCAAGCTTCTCGAAGATCGCCCTTCGCGTCGGATCCGCCAGCGCAGCCAGTACTTTTCCTTCATAAGTCATGGCTTATCATAAGGGCAGACTTATGAAAGTCAAGCTCGATGCCCCCAACGGGAAAGCGCCGCGCATTCGGCGGAATGCGCGGCGCCCGGATCCGAGGGTGGGGGCAGGCCCTATTGCGGCGTCAGGTCGAAGCCGAACCACTTTTCGGAGAGGCGCTTGATGGTGCCGTCGGCCTTCGCCGCGGCGATGGCGTCGTCGAACAGCGCCTTCAACTCGGGATCGCTCTTGCGCAGCCCGACGGAGCTGCCGGCGCCGAGGAAGCCGCCTTGGAAGCGAGGGCCGACGATGACCATGTCGCTGTTGGCCGGCTTTTCGACCGCGGTCTTCAGATAGCCCATCGATGCCATGACGAAATCGACGCGGCCGGCGACGAGATCGAGGTCGTGCTGCTCGGTCGTCTTGTATTCACGCACCTCGACGACGTCCTTCAGATATTCGTCGATGAAACGGGCAGCGATCGAGGCTGTCTGGACGCCGATGGTCTTGCCTTCGACGAGCGGCTTCAACTCGTCGACCGCCTTGCGGGCGCCCGCCTCGTTGGAGGCGAGCGAGAAGAGTTCGCCCTTCATCGGCAGGGTTTCGAGCTCGCCGCCCTTCAGCGTCGCGAATGCCTGGCCGGTGCTGCCGTAGGACATCGAGAAGTCGATGACTTCCTTGCGCTTCTCCGTCGCCGACATGCCGGCCATGATCGCATCGAACTTGCCGGCGTTGAGCGCCGGGATCAGACCGTCGAAGGACTGAGCGATGATGGTGCACTCGACCTTCATGTGATCGCAGAGATACTTGCTGAGCTCTATCTCGTAACCGTCGAGCGTGCCATCGGCCTTGGTGAGGTTATAGGGCGGAAAAGCACCTTCGGTGGCGATCGTCACCTTCGTCCACTTCTTGTCCTCGGCCTTCGCCGGCATGGACATCAGTCCCGCGGCCACGGCAAGCGCCGAAGCGATGATTGCGGTCGTTTTCTTCATTACAGCATTCCCCTTTTGTGGATGTTGATTGCTTTGATTGTCGGAGCCCGCCTGCCGTTGACGGCAGACTTCAACTCTTGATGAACTGGCGGAACCGCTCGGACCTGGAGCGGGTGAAGACCTCGTCCGGCGGGCCCTCCTCCTCGATCGTTCCCTTGTGCACGAACACGACGCGGCTCGAGACGTCGCGGGCAAAGCCCATCTCGTGGGTGACGACCAGCATGGTCCGCCCCTCCTCCGCGAGCCCGCGCATGACACGCAGCACCTCGCCGACCAGCTCCGGGTCCAGCGCCGAAGTCGGCTCGTCGAAGAGCATCGCCTTCGGGCGCATGGCGAGCGCGCGGGCGATCGCGGCGCGCTGCTGCTGGCCGCCGGAGAGGTGCGAGGGATAGTGATTGCGCTTGTCGGCGATGCCGACCTTGGCAAGCAGCGCTTCCGCCTCCTCGATCGCTTCCGCCCGGGGTCGCTTCAGCACATGCACCGGCGCCTCGATGACGTTTTCAAGCACCGTCTTGTGGGACCAGAGATTGAAGCTCTGGAACACCATGCCGAGTTCGGAGCGGATGCGATCCACCTGCTTCTGGTCGGCCGGGCGACTGCGACCGTCACTCAGCGTCTTCAGCCGGATCGCCTCGCCGGCGACCTCGATCGTGCCCGAATTCGGCACTTCCAGCATGTTGATGCAGCGAAGCAGCGTCGACTTGCCGGAGCCGGAGGATCCGAGGATGGAAATCACTTCCCCCTCGCGCGCGTCGAGCGACACGCCTTTCAGGACCTCGACGGGACCGAAGCTCTTGTGAAGGTCGTGCACGCGGATGGCGACCGGTGCGGTGACGGCGGCGGACATGTTCAATGGGCTTCTCCCTTGAGTTCGGCGGAGATCGGCAGCGGCGGGCGCAGTTGCGGGTTCAGCCGGTGTTCGGCGAAGGCGACGAGCCGGGTCAGCGCGAAGTTTATGGCGAGATAGATGACGCCTGCGACGACGAAGACCTCGATCACCCGGTAGCTCTCCGAAATGATCTTGGCGGCAACGCCCGTGATCTCCATCAGCGTGATGATCGAGGCGAGAGAGGTCGCCTTGACCATGGAGATCATCTCGTTGCCGTAGCCGGGCAGTGCCTGGCGAAGCGCCTGCGGCATGACGATGCGGCGGAAGATCATGAAACGCCCCATGCCGCAGGCCCGTGCCGCCTCGACCTGGCCGTGCGGCACGGAAAGCAGCCCGCCGCGGATGATCTCGCTGGCATAGGCGGCCGTGTTCAGCATCAGCGCCAGCACCGCGCACCAGTAGGGTTCCCGCAGCAGCGGCCAGAAGATGCTGTGACGCACCGCCGGAAACTGGCTGAGGCCGTAATAGATCAGGAAGATCTGCACGAGCAGTGGCGTTCCGCGAAACAGGAACACATAGGCTCGGGCAAAGAGATCGAGCGCGAGATTGCCGGAGAGACGCGCAAGCGCCAGTCCAAGGGCCAGCACTGAGCCAAGCGCAATTGACGTCGCCGCGAGCTTCAGCGTCAGCGGCAGGGCCGAAAGCAGGCTCCAGAAGGTTTCGAGAGCGAACTGGATGTCCATCAGCCCCTCCTGACGCCGCGCGAGAACCGTCGTTCGGTGACCTGGAGAACCAGGCCCGAGACGGTGGAAATGGCGAGATAGATCATTGCTGCGATGAAGAAGAAATCGAACGGGCGGCTGGTCGACCCGGCACCGATCTGCGCCTGGCGCAAGAGTTCGACGACACCGGTGACCGAGACCAGCGCCGATTCCTTCAGCACCACCTGCCAGACGTTACCGAGGCCCGGCAGCGCATGGCGCAGCGTCAGCGGCGCGGTGATGCGGCGGAATTTGAGGAGCCGTCCCATGCCACAGGCGGTTGCCGCCTCCAGCTCGCCCGGATGCACGGCGCGGAAGGCGCCGCGATAGACCTCGGTCTGCTGGGCACCGGAGGTGATGCCGACGGCTAGTGCGCCGGCAAGGAAGCCCGGAAAGCTGACGAAGCCCTCCTGGCCGAAGAACTGGCCGACCGCCGTCACCACGGCGCTGCCGCCGAAATAGAAGAGATAGATCACCAAGAGGTCGGGAATGCCGCGAAGGACGGTGGTATAGGCCTCCGCGCAGCCGCGGACGACCGGACCGCCGGAGATCTTCGCCCAGGCGCCGAAGACGCCGATGACGCCGCCGATCGCAAAACCGGCGATCGCGATCAGGATCGTCATCCACGCGCCGGCGGCCAGCGCCGGCCCCCAGCCGTCCCGCCCGAAGCTGATGATGTCAAGGAAACCGGGCTCAGTCATCGCAGCGCCTCCCTTCGCTTGTCGACTGACTAACCATGGCTCACCCCGGGAATCGGCGGATCGACGTCATCAGGAATGGGATTGACGAAGGGCGTGCCGTCCAGTCTCGCCGCATGGTCGGCCTTGGCGGCGGCGATGAGCGAGGGGTCGAGGATCAGCTCGACCGCCGTGCTCGCCATTACCTTGGCCGCATGCTCCATGCCCTTGTGGGCTGCCGGCAGCTTGCCTTGCGCGACGAGCTGCCAGGAATGGCCGGGCGTGCCGATCGCGTAAGTTGCTCCGCGCATCTGCACCGTCGGCACCACCCAGCTCACCGTTCCGACATCGGTGGAGCCGACAAGGGTGCCGGCGCCGTTTCCGGGCGGAAAGATCGTGTCGCAGAGGGAAATGCCGCGGCGCAGTTTCAGCCCGAACCGTTCGAAGGCGGAGGCGATATCCTCGTTGGTAAAGGTCTCCTGAAATCTTGCCGCAATCCTGCGGTCGTCCTCGTCGAACTGCGGCGGCCCCAGCTGCTCGAGCTGACGATGCATCAGCGCTTCCAGCGGTGTATTGCCGATCAGGTTGGCGTCGCCGCTGACGATCGCGTCCGTGACCGTGGTGCCGGTCATCAGGGCAGCGCCCTTCGCGACGCTGCGGACCCGCTCGACAAGATCCAAGAGTTCCGGCAGGCTGCGGGCGCGGACGAGATAACGCGCCTTTGCCCGGGCCTGCACCACGTTCGGCGCGCTGCCGCCCGTATCCGTAACCGCATAATGGATCCGCGCCGACGACGGCATGTGCTCGCGAAGATAGTTGACGCCGACATTCATCAGCTCGAGCGCGTCGAGCGCACTGCGGCCAAGATGGGGTGCAGCCGAAGCATGCGACGCGCGGCCGCTGAAGCGGAAGTCGAGCTCGTTGCAGGCAAGCGAGATCGGGTTATTGACGCCGGCAAAGGGTGCCGGATGCCAGGAAATGGCGATATCGACGTCGTCGAACACGCCGGCGCGCACCATGAACCCCTTGGACGAGCCGCCCTCTTCCGCCGGGCAGCCGTAATAGCGCACCCGCCCCTTGATGCCATGGGCGGCGAGATAGTCCTTGACCGCGGTTGCCGCCATCATCGAGCCGGCGCCGAGCAGATTGTGTCCGCAGCCGTGACCGTTGCCGCCGTCGGAGAGCGGCCGCTCCTCGGCAAGGCCGGCCTCCTGGCTCAAGCCCGGCAGGGCATCGAACTCGCCGAGGATGGCGATGACCGGTCCGCCCTCGCCTGCCTCGCCCATGAGCGCCGTCGGCATGCCGGCGATGCCGCGCGACACGCGGAAACCCTCGGCCTCCAGCACCGCCGCATGTTCCGCCGACGAGCGAAATTCCTCGTAGTTGGTTTCCGGCGTATCCCAGACCCGGTCGCTGAGCGCGAAAAACCGCTCGCGCTTGGCTTCGAGGAGGTCCCAGACGGCATCGGCATTTTTCATCGTTTCTTGACTTCCGCAACAATAGTAACCAGAATTGGCGCCAATTTACGATAACATTTTTGGATACACAAGAGGCTCCTGAAACAATTCGACCGATGTGCACAAGGGCGAAAGGCTGGCGTGGAACACCGTTCTCCCGCATTGAATTGTTCAGGACAGCATCATAGTTTCTCCAAAAATGGAGCCAATTCCGCCGCGGCAACGCGCGGTGCGAGACGCTTCGGCAACGGGCGGCGGCGACAGACGGAAAGAGAGTGCAAGGCAGAAATGAGCGACGATCTGACGGAAATGCTGGCGCCCGAGGAGAAACCCGAGGAGAAGAAGGACGTCACCGACCTGTTGCTGCACGACATCCTGACCGGGACCTTGCCGGCCGGCACCTGGCTCAAGCAGATCGACCTGGAGCGCCGCTACGATTGCACGCGGCCGGAGGTGCGCCGGGCGCTCGACCGCCTGTCGCAGCGCCGACTGGTGCAGCACAATCCGAACCGCGGCTATCAGGTCTATGAGCTCGACGACCAGCGCACGCGGGAGATCAGCGATATCCGCGTGATCCTGGAGACGGGCGTTGCGGACCGGATGATCGCCAATGTCACGCCGGCAGCCATCAGCGAACTGCGCGGGCTCGCGCGTCATTTCGACGAAATGTCGTTCCGCGGCTCCATCATGGAGCACTACGACGCCAACCTCGCCTTCCACCGCGCCCTTCTCATGCTTGCCGGCAATTCCGAACTCGTCGAGGTCGTCGCCGAAATCCGCCAGCGAACGGTGTCAGCCCCGGTCTCGCAATGGCGCACACGGGCACGCATCGAGCAATCGGCGCGCGAGCACCATCTGATGGTCGACGCGCTGGAAGCGAGGGACCTCCCCGAACTGAAGCGGCTGATCGAAATCCACATCCGCCAGGCGCCGATCAAAGCCTGAGCCTCTAGCTTTTCGGCGCTTCGCCGGTCAGGCGCACCGGCGGGCTAGCCCAACCACATCTAGTCCGTCGCAGGCGACGGCGGATGCGGCACTTCAGTTCGAGTGCGAAGCCAAGCTCGCTGTCAGGCCTCAACGAGGGCAATCAGGTCAGCCGTCATACTGGGCCGCCTTTGGCGTCATGGGAAGATTTCACGAAGCCGCGAATTTCACCGTCACGCCGCGCTGGCGAAAATATGCCTGCATCAGCTTCCTGCCAGAACGGTTGTTCTGCACGAGCCTGGCCGGGTCGAATACGGCTTCCTTCAAACCCGCCCGCATCAACGCTGCCTTGAGAGTCGCAATATGCAAGTCGATGTCGGCATTGTCCGCCTGCAGCGATTCATAAATGCGGTTTGTTGCATCGGCTACGGTCGGTTCGCTCACGATTACACTCCTGTTGCTGTGTGGCTGGCGCTCGCCAAATTCGTCGGCTTGACCCTATTGTGAAGAAAAATGCCAACGTCAATGGGTGACGATGGATTGGAGCATCGCGCCCGCTTTCGATATGCGGGCTCCGGAAGCAGATCGGGAACAAGCCCCTTTCGCCATGGACCGGCGGCGAGGACTCCATGAATTGGAACGCCTCTTGCGATCGCCTCGCGCGCGGCCCTGCCGCGAAAGCTAACCGCCAAACAGGATGGTCACCGCCACCAGAACGGCGCCGATCGCCGTCATCGCAAAGGCCATCGGCCAGGGGCTGCGGCCCATATATTGCCCGAGCCGCGCGCCGACGGCGAACAGCATGACGAGCGCGACCCCGTTGGAGATGCGCATCGCCAAGGCGACATCGTCGATCAAAAGGAATGGGATGCTGGGCGGCAGCGTCGAGGTGACGACGAGCAGGAAGATAGCGAAAGCCGCCTTGACGTCATGCCCGGTGACCGCCCGGTGCCTGGGGTCGGAAGAAAGCGCCCTCACCCGGATAAGCAGTGCCTCGGTCTCCTTCGGCGAGGCGACGCGGCGCACGTCGTCGGGCAGGCTTTCCAGGAACATCTCGCGGGCACGGTCAACCGGCTCGCGCCGGAGAGCATCGAGAAAGCCACGGCGCCGCACACGCTCGACCGCCGTCGTCAGCACATACATGACGCCATCGACGATGCCCTACTGCATGTTTCCTTTAATCGTAGCCGATTAAAGGACAAAAACATGCAGCACTTCAAAGCACTACAGCGACCTTTGCGCGTCCGATAAGACGCGCGGCGCTGTAGGCGATGTTGCAGCCGAGAGCGGCGGCGAGCACCGCATTGACCCCGCCCTCGCCGCCCGTGACCGTGCTCATCGTTCCCGTGAAGGAAAGCGCCATCAGCAGCCCGAAGATGATCTCCGAGAGGCGATCGATCGGATCGAGAACGGGGCGCGGCTGGTCGCTCAAGGATCAACGTCTCCCAGGAGGCGGAAGGGCTGCCGGCAGCGCTCGGGAGACCACAATCCGCATGCGGCCTCGCTATTGCATCTGCAGTTCGGCGAAAGCGTCACGCACATGGTCTGCCACCGCCAGCACCGGCGCCGGCGCATCATTGATCACCTGCAGGCCGATATTGTAGTGGCCGAGATCCGGCAGGCCGTCGCGCTCGCCGAGCTGCACCATTTCGCCCTGGACGAGGTAACGCGGCAGCGGCGCGATGGCGAGGCCGGCGAGGACGGCGGCGCGCTGGCCGGTCGTGTAGGCACTGAGAAAGGCTATGCGGAACTTGCGGCCCGCGCGCGACAGTTTCTCCACCGCATCGGCGCGCCAGACGCAGCCATCCTCCCACATCGAGACCGGCAGCGGATCCTTGAGATGGGCGTTGCCGCACTTGGCGCCGGCCCAGACCAGCTTCTCCTGCATCAGGATTTCACCGTTTTTCGGCGTTCCCTCGGTCAGGCTGTTGAAGATCGCGATGTCGAGCCGATGCTCGTCGACCTTCTTGCGCATGGCGTTGCTCATGCCGATCGACACATCGATCGTCACGTTGGGATAGGACTCTGCGAAACGCTTCAGCACTTCCGGCAGGATGCGCTCGCCGACATCTTCGGGCGCACCAACGCGCACGACGCCGTTCATGTCCGGCAGCAGGAAGCGCGACACCGTTTCATTGTTGAGCGACAGCAGCCGACGGGCATAGCCGAGCAGCGTTTCCCCCTTCGGCGTCAGCGTCACCGAGCGGGCGTCACGCAGGAAGAGCGTGCAGCTCAGCATCTCCTCGAGCTTCTTGATCTGCATCGAGACAGCAGACGGCGTGCGGTAGACGGTCTCGGCGGCGGTGGTGAAATTGCCGGTCTCGGCAATGGCGACGAAGGTCTTCAGCACGTCCATTTCAAGAAGCGGAAGCGCGTGGCGCATCATCATGTTCATGGCGGCATCCTCGATCAGAAAAACTGAAAGATTAGTTCACTTCATTTCGTTTGATTGAACATCACCAATGGCCGATAGTCAAGCTCAAGGACGACGAAGGAAGGAGAAACCCATGTCCGCCGCCCAGCTTGTTATCGTCACGCCCAACCGTTCCCTGCGTAACACCGCCGGCTCGCGGATGGTGGCAGAATATCAAGAGCGACGTAGCACGGACATGGTGCTTGCCGCCCTCAATCACGTGATCGCCATGCTCGAAGGTATCGCGAGCCGCCGGCGCCGGAAGCAAATTGCCAGGAATCGGGTGGAAACCGAGCGCGAACTGGCCAAACTGCCGAGGAGAGTACGCGACGACGTGATGTTTGCAGACCCTTCGATCAATCACCATGTTTGATGAAAAGCATCAAACATATTCGTTGGAATGATAGATCAGGTTGCGCCATAGATAGCGTCATGGTCGCGACCTGCTGAGAAACTCAGAAGGAGCCATGAAATGTCCAACACTCATTTTTCATCGGCCTCGGAACGGGCATCCTCCCACTCGTCCCTTCCGGGTCTCTTCAACCTACGCGTCCGCGCCTGGGCGGCGTGGAAGCGTCACCGCCAGGAACGGGCGCTCGAAAACCTGTCCTATGACACGCTGAAGGACATCGGCTTCCCGTCGGTTGATGATGCGGTGCATAAGACGGAACAATGAAGGATGGCGTCAGCTGCCCTCGAAGGGCGAGACGAAATCCTTGATACCCATGAAGGGCATCGCCAAGAAGGCGGTGCCCTTCTTCTTTGTGCTCCCACCTTTCACCCCAGCGAGAGTTGCCCCTCGGGTGGTTTAGTCCACTTCGACAATGCGGCAGGCGCGGAAACCAAAGACCCTGCCCATTTTTGCTGCCCGCAGGGCCTGCGTCAGGCGGTCGCTCAGAAAAAAAATTTCGATCAAGGGCGGACTCACCCACAGGTCGGGGCCCTCGAGTGCGGCAGGACTGACGGCAACGTCATCATCAGGCAGATAGGATCGGACGAGCAGTTTCCCGGAGCCGAGGGTCGTGACCCCCCGCGACAATTCAGGAAGGAACGCATCCTTACGCTCGCCGATATTGAGGCAGAAATACTCGCCCTCCACCGGCGTTCCGCGGTCATGCTGGAAAAGCTTGATCGGATAGAGCGAGGAATGGCCGAGATCGAATTGTCGCAGGATATCGGCGCAGGCCGCCGAAACCACCACCGCGCCTGCGGCAAGCACGAGATCCGCCTACTTCTTTTCCTTCTTGTCCGGATATTTGGCGAAGATCTCTTTCGGAAAATGCTCGGCGGACATCCGTTCGCCCGTTTCGTTCAATTTGGCCATCTGGCCGAGGCTCATCCCCGTCGGCAGCGGATCGGCGGTAAACCCCTTGATCCGTGTTGAGTCCATGAAAGCGCGGCTGGCCCAGACCCGGGCGTTTTTCGATTGCGCCATACCGGCAATGCCCCCGCCCGAATGTTTCAGAGACGTCAGGAGCAACCCTCCGGACGAGGTGCGGCACCGCGCCGTGAAGTGCTCTAAGGCAGCGCCACCGACCGTTGATTGCATGCGACAGCAATCACTACCATTCAACATTTGCTAATACAAGCAGTGCCTGTCTCGCCCACGCAGGACCCGGTTTGATTGAAGAGCTGAGAATCCCAAGTCGGCGATTTGCTTTCGATCCGCCCGCCGGAGCCCCAAGGACAGGCTGAGAGCGTTTTTGGCTGATCCGCTGGCGCGGGTCCGGGTTGTCATTGCAGCAAGTCCAAAGCATGAGCAGCGGCGCGCGACTTGCCTCATACCGACACCTCGTTCTCGCATCGAAAACGTCGCAATCGGCAAACACAACTTTTGCGCTCACTTTGTGATTATTGCGTATCTGTGGCAGTTCTTGTCAGATAACGTCAGCGACGCTGGAGAAACTGTCGCTTTCCTTACAGAAGCCTGAAAGATCCACTGAACCGCCCTTTGCCGCCCGATGTCGCAATGCGAAATCACTTTGCGGTCGCGGCTTTCCATGTCAATGTCGCAAATAGACAAGCCGAAGAGTATCTTCCAAGCGACGAATATACCCGCATCGCCAAGCATGGGAAGCCTCATGAACAAGCCACTGACCAAAAAGCGTTCTCTCGTCTTCTTCCTGGTGCCGAACTTTTCCATGCTGCCCTTTTCGGCGGCGATCGAAACGCTCCGCATCGCCAACCGCATGCTCGGCTACGAGGCCTATACCTGGCGCCTCGCTTCGACCGACGGCGAAAAGGTCTTCTCCTCGAGCGGCATCGCGCTCGAGGTCAATTCGTCGCTCGCCGATGAACGCAAGTTCCTGGGCGGCGAAAATCGCCCGTCGATGGTGCTGGTCTGTTCCGGCATCTATGTCGAGGACTTCAACAACAAGTCGGTGAACGCCTGGCTGCGCGAGGTCTATAACCGCGGCGTTGCCGTCGGCAGCCTCTGTACCGGCGCCCATGTGCTGGCCTCCGCCGGCCTGTTGACCGGCAAGCGCTGCGCCATCCACTGGGAAAACCTGCCGGGCTTTTCCGAGAGCTTCCCGCAGGCGGAGGTCTATGCCGACCTCTACGAGATCGACAGCAACATCTACACCTGTGCCGGCGGCACCGCCTCGCTCGACATGATGCTGAACCTGATCGACCAGGACTTCGGCGAGAACCTCGTCAACCGCGTCTGCGAGCAGGCGCTGACCGACCGCGTGCGCGGCCCGCATGACCGCCAGCGCCTGCCGCTGCGCGCCCGCCTCGGCGTCCAGAACGCCAAGGTTCTGTCGATCATCGAGCTGATGGAAGCAAACCTCGCCGAGCCGCTGTCGCTTCTGGAAATCGCCGAGGGCGCAGATCTTTCGCGCCGCCAGATCGAGCGGCTTTTCCGCCAGGAGATGGGCCGGTCGCCCGCCCGCTACTACCTGGAGATCCGCCTCGACCGTGCCCGGCACTTGCTCATCCAGTCGTCGATGCCGGTGGTCGAAGTGGCCGTCGCCTGCGGCTTCGTCTCCGCCTCGCACTTCTCCAAGTGTTATCGCGAACTCTACAACCGCTCGCCCCAACAGGAGCGCGCCGACCGCAAGCTGACGCTGCAGATGGCGCGGTAACAGCCCGATAGAGACACGGACGGGCGGGGTTTTCCGCCCTTTTTGCTCCGGCCCGCGCATAGGCAGCGTTGGCCGACAACGCCTCCTCCTTCCGTCATGCTCGGGCTTGACCCGAGCATCCATGCTCCAGCGCCACTCGGTATGGATCCTCGGGTCAAGCCCGAGGATGACGAATGGTGAGGTCGGCATGCGCTGGTCCCGTTATGCTCTTGCGCTCAGCGCTTGTTTTGTCGTTTCACGCCGTTTGGCGCCGCGCCTCAACCAGGCCGCTGTACGTGGCAAGACTTGCACGCGCACCGCTGAGCTATGAATGTTTGCGGCATCTGCGAATCACGCACGGGCGGGAGGATCATGGCTCCGTTGCCGCCCCACCGCCACCATCAGGAGCAACGCCGTCGGATGCCCCCCGTCCACATCAATCCCGCCAAGGTCCACGAGTTCAAGGACTTCGACAGCTTCTACGACTGGCTCGGCGCCCATCATCAAAGCGAAAACGA
This sequence comes from Ensifer sp. VA4, assembly GCF_055710065.1. NCBI lineage: Bacteria > Pseudomonadati > Pseudomonadota > Alphaproteobacteria > Hyphomicrobiales > Rhizobiaceae > Ensifer > Ensifer sp. VA4. Next base: position 91,694 of record NZ_JBVQPO010000013.1, read on the forward strand.
AGTCTGGATCAAGATCCACAAGGTAAGCTCCGGCCTACCCTCGATCACCCCCAAGGAGGCGATCGACGTGGTGCTTTGCTGGGGCTGGATCGACGGCGTGCGCAAGGGGCTGGACGACAAGAGCTTCCTGCAGCGCTATTCGCCGCGCGGCAGGAAAAGCGTCTGGAGCAAGATCAACGTCGATAATGTCGCGCGGCTGGTCAAGGAAGGCCGCATGACCGAGCACGGCCTGAAACAGGTGGACGCCGCCAAGGCGGATGGACGCTGGGACCGCGCCTATGCCAGCGGCAAGGACCTGAAGATCCCCGACGACCTGCAGGCGGCGATCGACGCCGAGCCATTGGCAAAGGCGATGCTCGCCAGGCTCAGCGAGCAGAACCGCTTCGCGCTTGCCTTCCGCACCCACAACATGAAGACGGAGGCAGGGCGAAGGAAGAAGATCGAGACCTTCGTCGAGATGCTGAAGCGCGGCGAGACGATCTATCCGCAGGGACGGAAGTGAGGCGGCCCCGCCATCGCGCGCCGTCATGACGGTCGGGACAGCCACTCCCGGTTCCTAAACCTGCCCGTGAAAGGCCCGTTCCAGTTCGGCGATGTCGGGCTTGATCATGCCGAGCATGGCCTCCGCCGCACGCTTGGCGCGCACACGGTCGGAATGGGCGATCATGTCACCCATCACACGCGGGGCAATCTGCCAGCACAGGCCCCAGCGGTCCTGGATCCAGCCGCATTGCTCGGGTTCTCCACCGTTATCGAGGATCGCGCTCCACAGCCGGTCGATCTCCTCCTGGGTGTCGCACTGGATCATGATCGAGAAGGAGTGATTGAACGGATCGAGCGGCCCGGCTTCGAGCGCCAGGAATTCCTGCTTGCCGAGCGTGAACTCGATGATCTTGACGCTGTCGGGCGGTCCGCTCGGGCTCTCGGCCGGCAATGTGGCGATGCGGGTGATCGCCGAATTGGGAACGAGCGAAACGTAGAATTCGACCGCCTCGCGCGCCTCCTTCTCGAACCAGAGATTTGAAACAACATTCTTCATCCGTCGGCTCCTCTTCGTCCCGCTTGATCATGGGCGGATAACCGAAGGACGTTCGACTTCGTTCCAAGCCGACAGATTGGGCGGTGAATTTTTCGTGACGGTCGGCCCGCGACAGGCTTCAGGACGCCAGCGCGTCGAGCAGCGCGAGTTCGGAGATCACCCGGTTTCGGCCCGCATGTTTCGCCATGTAGAGAAACTGATCGGCGGCGTGCAGGTAGTTTTCAAAGGCTTCCGCCGTCTCGATGGTGGCCAGCCCGATCGAGACGGTGATCGTCAGTTCCTCGTCATCGGCAACGATCCGCGATTTCGCCAGTTCCAGCCTCAGCGCATCGCAAAAGGCGAAGGCGCGCCGCACGTCGCAGCCGTTGAAGAGGATGCCGAACTCCTCGCCGCCGAGACGGGCGAGCAGGTGTTCCTCGCCCACCAGCGCCGAAAGCCGCTTGGCCACGTGCTTCAGCACGATGTCGCCGATCTCGTGGCCGTAGGTGTCGTTGAGCCGCTTGAAATGGTCGATGTCGAGCACGGCGATCGCGGTCGGCTCGCCGCGCCTCAGGCACTGTTCCACCAGGCGCGGACCGGCGAGGAAGAAGTGGCGGCGGTTGTAGAGGTCGGTGAGGTAGTCGCTCGCCGCCTGCCGCTGCAGGGTCTGCAGGCGCTTCTGCACGCCGGCGGCCTGCGCGATGCGGCCGTTGAATTCCGCTTCGAGGAACGGCTTCTGGATGAAGTCGGTGCCGCCCGCCTCCAGGAAACGAGCACCCGCCCTTCGATCGCCGCTGTCGGAAAGGCCGATCACCGGCAGCGCGCCGTCGCCCTGCCGGCGCTCCACTTCGGCAAGCAGTGCCGCACCGGACATGTCGGCGAGATCGAGATCGGTGACGAGGAGATCGACCGCCTCGCCGCTGTCGAGCACCTGCAGCGCATCGGCCGCGGATGCCACCTCGCAGACGGCGATCCGCTGCCTTCTCAGGATGCCCGCAAGTTCGCTGCGCGAGGCGGCATCGGAATCGGCAAGCAGCACCGTCGTCTTGCCGTTGGTGAGCGCCCGGTCGACGGCGCCGATCAACAGGTTGATCGATTCCGGCTGGTGCTTGATGACGCAATCGAGCACGCCGCGAGACAGGATCTCTTCGCGCGTATGGTCGTTGAAGGCCGCGGTAAAGACGACGGCCGGCACCTGATTTTCGAGGACGAATTCGAGCGCCTCGCAATTGGGCGCATCCGGCAGGTTGAGATCGAGCACCGCGAGCGAGAAGCTTTCCGGCGCCTGCTCCAGTGTTTTCTTGAGCGTCGCGAGCGAGTTGCAATGGGTGACGCGGATGCCGTGGACGGATTCGAGCCCGTATTTCAGCGCCGTCGCGAACATCCGGGAATCTTCGACGAGCAGCATGCGCTTGTCGCTGTGCTTTTGCACAGAGTTCACCCGGCCCGGCGTGCGGCGCAATCTCACGTCCCTGCAACCCCTCTCGAGCCGCAGGCGTGCTTCCCTCGAGGGGTGACGCTGGCTCCGAATATGTGAACAAACCCCGTCACTGACCGCACCGGCCCTTTGGCCGGCGTGATCTGGCGTGACCGGGCTCCCCGCTCCTGTTGCGGCGGATTGAAGACCGAACGGATTGCAATTTCGTTAATGCGGCAACCTGAGCGCGGGAGTTCGCGCCCCTTGCCATAATATTTTGGGGATTATTTCTCGTATCAGGCCGATACCTGCGCCGGAACCCGTACCTTTTCACTGAGCGTGCGGATTTTCGTCAGCGTGTCCAGATTCTGGTTGACGCGGCAATAGAACTCCTCGTTGACGAAGGGACGAACGACGAAGTCGTTGCCGCCCGCCTTCAGGAAGCGCGCCGACAGCAGCCGGTTGGTAGACGAGGATACGCCGATGATGCGCAACTGATGCGGCCCATAGGAGCCGCGGATGCGCCGCGTCAGCTCGAAGCCGTCGATATCGGGCATGTTGTAGTCGGTGATGACGAGGCCGATATCGGGGTTGTTCTTCAGAAGTTCGAGCGCCGCCGCGCCGCTGTCGGCCGAGCTGGTGCGGAAGTTGTAGCGCTTGAGCTGCGTCGTCAAGAGCGCCCGCGCCGTCGGGCTGTCGTCGACGATCAGCACGTGATGCTTGTGGTTGGTGAGGAAGCGGCAGACGGACTCCGCCAGCATGTCGACGGCAAAGACGCTGTCCTTGATGACGTAATCGACGATCTCCTTGGCGAGGATCTTCTCGCGCGTCGATTCCTGGAAGGAGCCGGTGAAGACGATGGTCGGCACGCTCATGTCGATCAGGTAGTTGAGCGCCTCGCCGTTCTCCGCCCCCGGGAGATTGATATTGGAGATGGCGAGCGACGCCGGAAATGTCGCGTTTTCGACGGCAAACTGCAGGTCGTCATAGTCACGGCAGACGATGACATCGATGTCGAACAGCTCCTTCAGCCGCTTCGACACCATCGACGAGAAGAGGTTGGAGTCCTCGGCCAGCACGATGCGGTGCTCGCCAAGGGATTCGCCGGAATAGTACATTCCGGAAATGCCAAAAAACGACATTGAACGCCTATGTGAAAGAGTGTCCCCCTACAGCGCCCAAGCGTTCCTCATGCCCGCAAAGTCACTGCAACTTGCAGCCGCCATGCTAGAGGAGAAAGGCTTTCCCTGGTGTTAATGGCAGCCGGCGAAATGACGAGGCACGTGCCGGCGCGGGACTCGCCGTCACTTCCGACGCAACGCTGCGATCAGCCCTTGGGGGCCTGGCCGCGCCGCGCCTCCGCCGTCTTGCGGATGATTTCGGCGATCTCCGGATTGCTGCTCGACAGCATCTGGAAATCCTCCGAATAAAGCGACAGCAGCGAGACCTCGGTCGCGGCACTGACGGTCGCCGATCGCGGCTCGCCCGAAATCAGCGCCATCTCGCCGAAGAAGCTGCCGGGGCCGAGCTCGACCGGTGTCGGCGATGGGGTCGCGATGCTCACGCGCCCCTCGACGATGAAGAACATCTGGTCGCCGACCTCGCCCTTGCGGCAGATGACGGCGCCGGCCGGCACCACCCGCGGGCGCAGCGACCGCACGATCTCGACGAAGGCGGCCGAGCCGAGCTTCTGGAACAGCGGCACCGCGGCCACCAGTTGCCAATTGCGCACGAAATCCTGGCGGCGCACCTCCTCGAAGAAGCCGGTGGCGAGGATGCCGGCCCAGAGCGCAAAGATACCGATGCCGCTCATCATCACCAGCCCCGCCAGCACCCGGCCCGCGAGCGTCTGCGGGATCTCGTCGCCATAGCCGGTGGTGGAAAGCGTCACCACCGCCCACCACATGGCCTGGGGAATGCTGCCGAACTTGTCCGGCTGGACATCGCGCTCGATGAGATAGGCGATCAGCGATGCGCCGAAGAGGACGATGCCGAAGAGCGAGGTGACGCCGATGAGATTGGGCGCAGCCCGTGACACGACCCGGCCCAGCAGCCGGAAGAAGGTGGAATGACGCAGCGGCTTCAACAGCCAGATGCCGCAAAAAAGGCTCTGATCCTGCGGGTCGGCGAGGAGGAAGCCGGCAAGCGGAACGACGACGGCCAGGAGGTCGATCGTGATTTCGGACATCGGCGCAGGACCCGCCTTCGTCCGAAGCGCGACCAGCGTGTCGGTGAGTTGCAGCGCATAGACGCCCCAGATGCCGACAAGCACCCCCTCCAGGGCAAGCCGCACTCCGGCGCCGAAGTTTGGCGCCGTCAGCGCGGCAACCACGATGAGACCCGCCGCCGCCAAAAGGCCATTGGCAGCATCCGATATCCTCAACAAAGGCCGTGCCGACATACACTCCCCCAGCGGCCCGCCGACTTCACACGCAGCGCGGCACCCAGCAACGCCTTGATCTAAAGCACAATCCTACTCTTGAATCGATGCTCATTTAAGGGAAGTGAAAAATAGGAACACGCGTATCCGTTCGGCCGCTTGGTCGAGATGCCGTGTCCGCCGTCGACGAGATGCAGTTCCATTTCCGGCAGATCACGCAGACAAGCCCCGCGCCGATTTCTGCGGCGAATATTGGCAGGCACTTGCCCTCATATGCGGTCTTCTTCGAACTGCGCTGCCCCGTCCACCGGCTTCAGCCACGGCTCGCGGCGCTTGATCCAGAGCTCGTAGCTCGGCACAAGCGGTGTCGGCGCTTCGGACAGGATGCCAAGCTTGACTTCCGCCTCCTGGTCGTCGACCGAGAAGACCCGCGAACCGCAACGGGGACAGAAGCGGCGCCCCTGGAACGCCGAGGTCTCGCCGGTGTGTTCGAAGCGATCGGCAGGCCAGATACCATAGAAGGTGAAGGCCGAGCCGCTTTCCTGCCGGCAGTCGGTGCAGTGGCAGATACCGACCCGCGTCGGCTCACCGCGCACCGAAACCTGCACCTGGCCGCAAAGGCACTTTCCCGAGAGCATCGTCATGACTTTATCCTGTCGCGCAATGGTTGATGTCAGGCCGGGAAACGATACACGCGGGCGTTGGGTTCCCGCAACGGCGAACTTTAACGCGGTCAGAATGCGCGATGCCGTGCTTCATCGCGCAGGACTAGCGTCGGCAGGGAACTTTTCGCCTTTCCACGTCTTCTGCGGGTATTCCGGATGGAGGACACGAACCATGCATGCCGAAAGACAGGAGATCATCGACCTCGAACAGGAATTCTGGCGAACCATTATGGACAAGGATACCGAGGCGTCCGTGGCAATGCTGCCGGAACGGTCGATCGTCGTCGGGGCACAAGGTGCGTCCGTGCTCACCCGCGACGACTACCGCCGGATGGCCGAGCAGGCGGAGGGCTCCTGGAGCCTCAGATCGTTCCGGCTCGACGACGTCAGCGTCATCTTTCCGCGGGAGGACGTGGCCGTCATCGCCTACACGGTGACCGAAGAGATGGAGGTCGACGGGCAACCCCTGACATTGAAGGCCGCCGACGCCACGACCTGGATCCGCGAGAACGGCGGATGGGTGGCCGCGTTGCACACGGAATCGCTGCGCGGCGATCCCTTCGGCCGCGACCGGAAGGCGGCGTAGAGCACGTCTCCTTGAAGCGACCTCGACGCGCAAGGGTCGCTGCAGCACTTTGATTTGCTGCATGTCCCCTCAAGTCGGGGTCGATTTGAGGAGACATGCAGTCGGCGGACTGCGCGCCATCTCCGGCACTCGCCCCTACCGCGACAAACCGGCTGCCGCGCCGTCTCTTTTCAGTATAAGATGGCACCATGAGTGAAGCTCAGCCTCTCTTCGACATGCTGCGCCAAACCGTGCAGCCTGAGATCGCCGACGTGTTGGAGCGCTTTGTCCGGGAAGCGCCGGACCGCAAGCTTTGCCGCGTCAATGCGCTGGCGTTTGCCGCAGAGCACGGGCTGAACGAGGAAAAGACGATCGCGGCTTTCCTGCACGCGTCCCGCCTCGGGCTCTTCGAACTCTCCTGGAACGTGCTCTGCCCCGGTTGTGGCGGCGTGCTCGACGCCAACACCTCGCTGAAGACGGTGCAGAGCGACACCTATACCTGCTCGCTCTGCGCCGCCGGCTATGAGCCGACGCTCGACGAAATGGTCGAGGTCACCTTCACCGTGAACCCGCGGGTGCGCCACATCGAAGCCCACAGCCCGCACGAGCTGTCGCCCTTCGAGTATTTCCGCCAAATCTACTGGGGCTCCGGTATCGAGCTGCCGGAAGAGGACTACGAGGCCAGGATCGATGATTTCGTGCTGGAGGCGCTGGAACTGCCGCCCGGCGAAAAGGCCGTCATCTCGCTGCAACTGCCGGCGGAGTTCATCATCGTCTTCGAACCGGTAACGCATGCCGCACAGTTCATCGACGTCAAGGGCGAGCCGACCAAGGAGCGGCGCACCCTGTCGCTCGTCTTCGATCGCGGCCATCGCCACGACGAGGCGCTGACCATGCAGCCGGGACCGCTGCGCATCCAGGTGGAAAACCATACGGATGTCCGCACCCTGCCCTCGGTCTGCATCGCCAATGACGCGCTGCACGACATTCTCGGCCGCCGCCGCCCGTTCCTGACGGCCAAACGGCTGCTTTCCAACCAGACCTTCCGCGATATCTACCGCACCGACACGATCGATGTTGATCAAAGGCTGAAGATCACCAGCCTCACCTTTCTCTTTTCCGATCTGCGCGGCTCCACCGAACTCTACGAACGGGTCGGCGATCTCGCGGCCTTCGATCTGGTGAAGACCCATTTCAGCGTCGTCAACGAGATCGTTGCCGCCGAAGCCGGCGCCGTGGTCAAGACGATCGGCGATGCGGTCATGGCGACCTTCCCGACGCCGGACCGGGCAGTTGCGGCGGCCATGCGCATGCGCGAGGCGATGCGCAAGTTGAACGAGGATCGCGGCTCCGAGGATCTGCTCTTGAAGATCGGCATTCACGAGGGACCGTGCATCGCCGTCAGCCTCAACGAGCGCCAGGACTATTTCGGCCAGACGGTCAACATCGCCTCGCGCGTCCAGCACCTTGCCACCTCGCGCGAGATCTTCGCCACCAGTTCCGTGCTCGACGACCCGCGCGCCTCCAACCTCCTCAGTGACCGCGGCCTCAATCCGCAGGCGCACAATGTAGCGCTGCGCGGCATCACCAACGAGATCAGCATATTTTCGATTCCGTGAAGCCTACGCACGAACTGAAAGATCGCGCCGCGCTTCACACCACCGGCGGGATCAGCGTCAGCACCTCGCCGTCATCAGGGATCACCAGTTTCGTCAAGGGTATGCCATGGGCATCGGCGGCTGCCCTGAGCTCGCTGCGGCTGAGCGTCGCGTGATCGAGCGCCTCCATGTGCGCGGCGATGACGATGCCGATCTTGGCCATCTCGCAGACCTTGATCGTCTGCTCGGCATCCATGACGATGAGATCGCCGTTCCAGCGCGCGGCGCAGGAATGGGTGACGATGATGTCCGGCCTGGTTTCGCGGATCGTCGTCTCGACGGGCGGATAGAAGACCGTATCGCCCGCCCAGTAGAGCGTCGGTTCGCCCTTTGCCTCGAGGCTGAAACCGATGACGGGCCCCATGTCCTGGACGACAGGACCAAGCCCATGGCTGCCATCGCGTCGGGTCAGCGTCAGGCCCTGCCAACTGGCTTTGCCGGAGAGCGGCGTGACGTCGCTAAAGCCGGCTGCGCGTATCGTCTCCTCGTCGCCCGGCTGGCAGAAGATCGGCACGCTCTTCGGTACCCGCTCCTTGGCGGTATCGTCCAAGTGATCCTCATGCAGATGCGAGATGATGACGAGTTCCACTCCGGCGAGGATGGTGTCGATATCGATCGGAAGCTCGACCGTCGGATTGGGGGAGCGCCCGGCAAAGGACGGCAGGCTGTGCTTCGGTCCAAGGAACGGATCGACGAGCACGGTGTGGCCGCCATAGTCGAGCTTGAGCGTCGCGTTGCGGATAAGCTGGAGTTTCATGGCGGTCCTTCCTTCCTCGACCTCGTACCCAGCCTGGGTGACGGTCCCGCATCGGCCCCGATCCGATGGGGCCGATCCTTACCCAAAATGGATGAGTTGTGCTCCAATCGCTCGAGTGTAGCATGCGAAGAGCGACTGCAGATGCCTCATCCATTGTAGTCGCGCACAGCCCCAGGAGCCTCTGCCTCCAGTAGAGGCTCCCCCCACGGTCGCCAATGTCGCGCAAGCGAGTCCCGCCGCTTCAGAGTGTGTAAATCAGGCACGAACCGCCCCGAATGGGCGCTCCGCATTCAGGCGTCCGAGCGGTGTTGATCCAAAGCGTGCAACTCCAGCCGCATGGCGGCCTCGAACAGCGCGCCCTCATCGGACATTCCTCTGCGGAATTGATCCGTCAGATGCCGAGCCAGGCGATCGGCCCGCTTTCCACGACGCGGAATGCTGCAACATGTGCACACACGGTCGATAACGCGCTGAAGCATATCGAGGTCGTCGGGGCCGATCGGAGAGTTCATTCCACTGGCAATCTCCTGCGCTGAAACCTCTTGGCCGCCCTGGTCGGGTATATCGGCGTCTGTGCCTGACACCGAGCTCTTGTCGAAACCGATCATGTATTTCAGGGCGACGCTGTCGCGGATGCCCCTCTGGTAGCCACTGATCAGCTGTCTTGCGATCGAGCGTGCTGTCTCGCAATCGCGTGGTAGACCGCGCGCGCGCAGAATGTCGGTGAAGATCTGCTCGATCTGGTTCATTTCGTGAGGGAGAAGCGCCTTTGGATTGGCCGTGGAAAACATCGCGCGACCTCCTGGATTGGGGCGAAAGCGATCAGTCTTCCAGCCACCGGGGCCCGTATCACCGCCCGGAGGTAATTACAGTATGAGCCGATCCGACGATAAGGCAACCAACCGCGAGGAGTTTTGAAGGAGAGCCGCAAAGAAATGGCCCCGCCGTCACGTGGGGCCTAGGGAAAGAGTGTGCTTCTCAAATTGGGCCCAGCTCACAGGAAGACTCGGGGCCCGTGCCCACGACCCCGGTAATGGATCATCGACCATCTTCAAACCGCCATTGCAGCGACTGGTTCCGTAGCTGCGGATGCAATCATCATGGAATTAGGCCGCGCGCTCGAAGCCCGGACGCTGCCCGGCAACGGCGCGAGGCCCTACAGCGCCGCGCGTCTTATGAGACGCGCAAAGGGCGCTGTAGCACTTTGATTTGCTGCATGTCTTCGTCCCTAAATCGGATCGATTTAGGAGACACGCAGCCGTGACGATCATTGCGATTGGCACGGCGAAAGCAAGCCCTGAACTACAGCGTACAACGGCAAGAGCACCTGGCAAGGAGCTTCTGTAGTGACGAAATTAAGTTGGATAAAATTGCAACCATAGTTTGAGCCGCATCTTTACATTCCTCTGCCAATTCTGCCGGCGCAGAGCAAACAAGGGGAGTAATAATTTTGATGGGAAACACTGCAAGCGGCCAGCGCTATGTACGAGCATGGGGGCTGTGCCTTGGATTATTCATTGGTTTCTTTTTAGCCTTCCCCTATCTGGTCCACGGGCTCGTTAATGTCTCAGGCGCTGCGGGCACGCCTGCCGGCCCTGCTCTCGCGATCGTCCTCGCCATCTACCTGAAACCAGTCGCCTACTTAATCTTTGCGGCCGCGATCGCAGCAATTGCGACGGCGCGGGCGAGGTCAGTCGGGATGCCCCGCAAGGTTGGAGTCTGCATCGCACTGCTGGTTCTGGCCGACCTTCCCTTTGGCATGGTGTTCGGCAGTCACTGGGGTGTCTCCTTTGCTACTGGCCTATACATGGAATCGCCACCCGTTTCGCTTTTGGCAGCCGTCATCGCTCTCGTTGCGCTCGGCTTCGTGCACGAGTCTGCTGGGCCGATGACCGTGCCTTATGCCGCCGCCTACAGCTTTTGGGTTTCGTTATTGATCCTTCTCACGGCGATCGGGCTCATCGGCTTTATGTTTCATTTCTGGCCGCTGTTTTTTGGAATTGGAGGGATCGGCCTTTTAAAGCTGCTGCGAACCGTCGACACATTGCTTCGCCTGCTGACGTTCTATCCAAGCGTCCCACTGGCTGTCTTCGCGGCCGCCTCCGTTCACCTCGCTCTGAGGAGCCGTGATCAAACGGGTAGACCGACCGGCGCATCGGGCTTCGTGACCCGAGTTCGAAAAATCTTGGGGCTGCAGCGGTGACGCGCTGCGGCTGAACGCCGACAGTTCGTACCACAGAGCCGCACGCTCGAAGCTTGGAATCTGCCCGGCAACGGCGCGAGGTCCTTGCGCCGTTGCCGTAGAATGGAGGATTACTTCACGACGACGTTGCCGTTGACGATCTCGACATTCTCGTCGCCCTGCAGGCCGATGCGGTCGCCGCTCGGCGCCGTCACGAAACAGCCGCTCGGGCAGATCATTTCCGTCGCTCCGGATGCGATCGCCACTTCCATGCGGCTTTCGCCCTCGACGACGACCAGGACGGCGGTCTCGCCATCCTTGTTCGTGACGGTCGCGGCCGATGCCGCCTCAGCAGCCAGCGCGCCGGCCACGAGCATGCCGGAAAGCAAGGCAATCACAAATTTCTTCATCGCCCATCGGCGCCCGACGCGCCGCCCTCTCGCCGAGCCGGCCGCCCCGTCGGTTTCGCGACGCTGCGCCGGCCACCCTCTTCAGCCGGTGCCAGCCTACTGCATAATTTCTTAAATCGAAATCGATTTAAGAATTGGAATTATGCAGCAAATCAAAGTGCTACAGCGACCTTTTACGCGTCCGGTCAGACGCGCGGCGCTGCAGGCGCTCACCAGAAGAATTGCCTGCTTTTTATGGCAGGCCGGCTGAATAGGCGCTGAATGGGCCGTTTATCAGCGGTTTGGATTCGCGCGGCGGCTGGCGGTTCGGCGCTTGCGCGCTTCTTCCACCTCCTCTTCCTCGTCGAGCGGCGCTGCGGAAGCGGTCTTCCTGCCGGAAGCGGTCGTCCTGGCCGGCGCCCTTGCCTCGGCCGACGCTCTTGCCTCGGCCGACGTGGCACCCTTCGGCTCGCCCACCTTCTCCGGCTCGTCGCTTTCGATGCCGGTCTGGTCCTCGACCGGCACGTCCTCGATCTTCACGGGGAACGGCTCGCCGATGCCTTCGTCGCGGAAGCGCTCGTAGATCGAGATGCGCAGGTCGTTGCGCACGCCGCCGCCGGTCAACACGTCGGCGACGTAGATCCTGAGCTCGAAGGTCATGCGCTCGTCGCCGAAGGCGGTGAAGCCGACGCTCGGCGACGGGTTCTTCAGCACCATCGGATGGGCGGCGGCGATCTCGGAAAGCAGCTCCATGATCCGGCGCGGATCGCTGGCATAGCTCACGGTAACAGCGATTTCGGAGCGGCCGAGCTTGTTCCGGTGGGTCCAGTTGCCGACCGACGCGTTGATCAGCAGCGAGTTCGGCATCATGATCGATTGGTGCTGAAACGTCTCGATCTCGGTGGCGCGCACGGAGATGCGCTTGACGAAACCTTCCGTCGTGCCGCTGACGATCCAGTCGCCCACCTTGAACGGCCGCTCGACCAAGAGGATCAGGCCCGAGACGAAGTTCGAGACGATGTTCTGCAGGCCGAAACCGACGCCGAGCGAGAGGGCACCGGCGACGAGCGCGAGGTTGGAGAGATCGATGCCCGCCGCCGACAGGCCGATCAGGCCGGCAAGGCCGACGCCGGTATAGCCGATGCCGGTGCGGATGGAGTTGCGCACGCCCGCATCGACGCGGCTGCGCGCCATGATGTTGCCGTCGATCCAGCGCTGCACGAAGCGGGTAACGGCATAGCCGAGCGCGAAGAACAGGACGCCCGCGAGGATGCCGACCAGCGAAATGGTGATCGAGCCGATCTTGATGTCGGTGACCGCGCGATAGGCCCAGGCCTCGATATCGGCGATCTGGAAGCCCCATTGCAGGAGGATCAGCGGAATGAAGAACAGGACGACGAGCGCATAGATGCTCAAGCCCGCGACAAGGCCGATCTGATCGAGCGCCACCTGCTCGAGATTGTAGCGCCGCTCGAGATAGCGTCCCGCAGCCGTCTCGCCGAATGCGCCCTGCTTCGCCACGGCCCGGCCGGTGAGGATGCCGATATACATCGTCACCAGGATCGCGCCGGTGATGATGATCTGCGTGGCGATGAAGCGCGCGAGGCCGACATAGCCGGAGGCCGCAGCGACGATCAGCGAGAGACCGATCAGCACAAGCCCGATCGAAACCAAGCGCGGCCAGGACCGGCCATGCGCGTCGAAGTCGTCGTCCTTGCGAAGCGTCGGCCGAATCCAGGCCGAAGCGATGATGATCAGGCCGATGACGATGGAGGCGACGAAGCTCTTGACCACGGTCAAGACGACCGGCGAACCGAGCGCTTCGCTGACGCCGCCGAAGAGGTAGTCGAGGCCGTTGACCAGCGCCATGGCGAAGATCGCGACCATCAACATCCGGGCGCCGCGGTCGGAAACCCGGACCAGCCGCCAGCGCGCATCGCGCGGCGAAAGCACCGCCTGGGCAAGGCGGGTGATGAAGAACACCACCACGCTGACGCCGAGCGTGATGGCGACGATCGGCGCGATGTCGGAGCGCAGCACGTTGAACGAGTGCAGGAAGAAGAAGCTCGACACGGCGAAGGCGGCGGAAGCCAGCGTCGGTATCATGGTCGACCAGAAGGCCACCGACAGTCGCCGGAAATAGCTCGGCTCCTCGTCGGTGATATCGTGCTGGATCCAGGGGCGGAAGAGCCTGCGGCTGCCGGCGAGGAAAACCAGCGCCGCCAGCAGCGACAGGAACAGCGCCGAGAGAAGCTGCACGCGCTTGTAGTTCCAGGCAAAGCTCAGCCAGCTCGTGACGCTGCGGGTCAGCACGCGGGTCTCGTCGGCCGTCGCCGACAGGGCGTCGTTGAACATCGCGCCGGAGACTTCGGTGTTCTTCAGCAGCGTGTTCGAAAACAGCGCGCGGCGCGTCGCCGTAATCGCGTTGGAAAGCTTGGTCGACTGTACCGAGAGGCCCTCGGCCTCGCCGGTCAGCGCGTTGATGGCGCCGCGCTCGGCAACGAGCCGCTTGCGCTCGGCGGACACGATGTCCGCCTCCGGCGGCTGTCCCTCGCCCGGCGGGTCGCCGAGTTCGGTGAGCCGCGCCTTGATCTCCTCGAGGCGCGGACGGGTCGAGACCGATACGCCGATGATCTGTTTCGAGAGCGCATCGACCTGGACCTTCAGCTCGGCAAGCGCGGTATCGTCGTCTTTCGCCTTGTCGACGAGGTCGGTCAGCCGCTTGAGCTCCTCGCCGGCCTTGGCGAGCTGCTCGATCGCCTGGGTTTGAGCCGGTGGCGTGGCATCGGCCGGTACCGTCTGCTCGGCCGGCGGCGTTGCCGTCTGCGCCGGCTGGGCGGCCGTGGCGGGCTCGGTGGCAGTGCCCGGTGTCGCGCCATCGTCAGCGGGTTGCGCACCTTCCTGCGCGGGCGCCGTCTTGCCGGCCGGTTGCGTTGCCGTCTGGCCCGACTGAGCGGGTGCCGTCTTCTGCGCCGGCTGTGCTGCGTTCTGAGCCGTCGCCTGTGCCGGCTGCGTCGGCTTTTGCGCCATGACCGGACCGGTGGCGGCAAGCGCCAGCAGGCAGAGGAGAATGGCAGGCAATTTTCCGACAGAACGCAATTTCATGATCCTTGCAGGTTGAGACCGTGATGCGGAATCGCGTCGGTGGTCATCACAATGCGATGTGAATACGAAAGACGGCGGAAAGATGCAAAAGCCGCCGCCAATTACGCACCAACGCCGGATTTTTCGTCAGAAACCGGCGCCGGGCTGTGCCAGATAGGCAAGCTCGGCGTCCGTCGAGACACGGGCCAGGAAGGCGTTGCGGTGCGGGAAGCGGCCGAATTGTTCGATCACCTCGCGGTGCCGGATGGCATAATCGAGATAGTCCGGGTCGCCGAGTTCGGTGAAAAGCTTCACCGACATGGTCTGGTCGGTCAGATTTTCCGAATGCTCGAACGGCAGATAGACGAAGGCCCGCGCCTCCCGCTTGATCGCCATGTCGGCGCCGATGCCCACGGCGAGCTTCGCCTCGTGCAGCGCCAGGCAATCGGTCGCAAAGGCCAGCGGCGTGCCGCGATACATGTTGCGCGGCATCTGGTCGAGCAGGATGATCGCCGCCAGCCGGTTCTCCGGTGTCGCCCGCCAGATCTCGCCGACCCCGCGGGCGAGCGCCAGATGCGACGCCTGGAACCGGCGAGTGCAGGCCTCGTCCAGCTCCCCGCTCACCGTGAACCAGTCGTCATAGGTGAGCTCGCCGAACCAGAAGTTCAAAACGTCGTCCGGCGTGCAGATTTCAACTTCCTTCGTCATTTGCTCCCTCGTGCCGCGCTGCTGCCGCTCCTGCCAGCCATGCATGTGCTAAGACATAGGCGCGAACCGGCCCATGTCCATGCACCCACGTCCGATGTCGATGCACGCCTTACGCGCGCCGCGTGAGGATGGCAACAAAGGCGATGCCGCCGACAATGCCGGTGACGACGCCGATCGGCATGTCCTCCGGCGCCATGATGACGCGGGCCGCGAGGTCGGCCATGATCAGCGTCAAGGCGCCGAAGAAGGCCGAGAGCGGGATGACCCGGACATTGTCGCTGCCGGCAAGGAGCCGCACGAAATGCGGCACCATCAGCCCGACGAAGCCGATTGCGCCGGAAAAGGCCACCATCACCCCGGTCAGGAGCGCGGTGACGACGAAGAGCGTCAGGCGGAAGCGGCGCACGGGAATGCCGAGCGTCGTCGCCGTCTCGTCGCCCATGGCAAGCGCGTTGATCTCGCGCGACCGGACGACCAGCCAGCCAAGCGAGACGACGAGCACCAGTGCCGGATAGATGAGGTGCGGCCATTGCGCCAGACCAAGGCCGCCGAGCATCCAGAAGATCACGGTGTGGGTCGCCCGCGGGTCGCCGAGGAAGATCATGAGGTTGCCGATCGACGTCAGCACGAAGGCGACGGCGACCCCGGCGAGCACCAGGCGATCGGCACTGGCGCCGAGCGCGCGGGAAACGAAGGCGACCAGCACGGTTGCCAGAAGCGCGCCGCCAAAGGCGAAGAGCGGCACGGTGAGAAGACCGAGGATCATTCCGGTGTGGAGCAGCGCCACGATCGCGCCGAGCGCGCCGCCCGAGGAGACGCCGAGCAGATGCGGATCGGCGAGCGGATTGCGCGTGACCGATTGCAGCACGGCGCCGGTCAGCGCCAGGCCGGCGCCGACCAGCCCCGCCAGCATGACCCGCGGCAGGCGCACGTCCCAGACGATGCTTTCGCGGCCTGCCGACCAGAAGGCCTCGATGCTGCCGGGCGCGAGCTTGCTTGCGACGATCGACCAGACGGTGGTGACAGGGATCGGCGCCGAGCCGAGCGACACGCCCGCGGTCACGGTGAGGACCAGCAGCAGCAGCGCCGCGAACAGCCCGACCCCGCCGCGGATCGCCCGAACGGGAGCGACCCGCGAAACGGCGGCGGGAGCAGGCGACGTATCCTCGGCCAGCATCGGTTACAGGCCCTCGCCGTGAAAGGCCTTGGCGAGCCGGGCGATGGCGTCGACGTTGCGCGGCCCCGGCGTCGCCTCGACATAATCGAGCACCACGAAGCGGTCGTTCCGGACCGCATCGATATTGTCAAAGGCCGGATTGTTCTTCATGAAGGCGATCTTGTCCTCGGCCTTCACCTCGCCGTAGTTGACGATGACCACGACCTCCGGATTGCGGTCGATCACCGGCTCCCAGGAGACTTCCACCCAGCTCTTGTCGACATCGTCCATGATGTTGGCGCCGCCGGCGGCCTCGATCATCGCCGTCGGAATGCCGAAGCGGCCCGAGGTGAACGGCTTTTCCTCGCCGGAATCATAGACGAAGACACGGGTCGGCTTGCCGCGGCCGGCATTGGCCTTGGTGATCTCCGCGAGCTGGCTGCGATAACCCGCAACCAGCGCTTCGGCGCGATCCTCGACGCCGAAGATGCGGCCGAGATTGAGGATATCGACGAACATGTCGTCCATCGAGGGCTTTTCCCTGGCCATGACATGGATGCAGGACTCGGTGAGTTCGTAGACGCCGATCTTGAAGGGCGCCAACGTCTCGGGCGTCACCTCGCCGCCGACCTTCATGCCGTAGTTCCAGCCGGCGAAGAAGAAATCGGCGTCGGCATTGAGGAGCACCTCCTTGGTCGGATATTTCTCCGAGAGCTCCGGCAGTTCCTTCACGCCCTCACGCAGCTTTTCATCCAGCGTCTTCCAGCCGGAAACGCCGGTGTAGCCGACCATGCGGTCCTGCAGTTTCAGCGCCAGCATCATCTCGACCAGATTGACGTCATTGGCGATCGCCCGTTTCGGCGCGGCATCGAAGGTCACCTCGCGGTTGCAGCTCTTGACCGTGACCGGATAGGCGAGCGCGGGCGCAGCCGTGGCGATGAGAAACAGGAGGGCAGAGGAGGCAATGTTGATCTTCATGAAATCGATCCCTGTCGAGGAAGTGAAAAGGAAAAACGCGCGCTGCCGGCGGCGGCGCCGTGGGCGGTGGCGGTGACGCCGAAGGCGGAGGAAAGCGCCCGCGGGCTCAGCACGTCCTCGGGTGTTCCAAAGGCGGTCAGGCGCCCCGCCGTCACGATCGCCACGTCGGTTGCGAAGTCGGCCGCGAGATTGATGTCGTGCAGCGTCGACACGATCGTCAGCTTCAGCGTCTGCAGCAGCTCGAGGATTTCAAGCTGGTGGCGGATGTCGAGGTGATTGGTCGGCTCGTCCAGGATGATGATGCGCGGCTCCTGGGCAAGCGCCCGGGCGATCAGCACCCGCTGCTTTTCACCGCCCGAGAGCGTCGAGAACTGGCGGCCGGCAAGATGGGCGAGATCGAGATGGGAGAGCGCGTGCTGCACGCGCTCGCGGTCCTTGTCCGTCCAGCCGTTCAGCCCTTCCCGCCGCGGGATACGCCCCATCATCACCACGTCGCGCACACTGAAGGGAAAATCGCCGGGCATTTCCTGCAGCACGACGGCGATCGTCTTTGCCGCTTCACGCGCCGAGATCGACCAGAGATCGACGCCGTCGACCTCGATGCGGCCCGCATTCGGCTGCACCGCCCGGTAAAGGCAGCGCAAGAGCGAGGTCTTGCCCGCCCCGTTCGGCCCGAGGATCGCAAGCCGGCTGCCGGCCTCGACCGCGAAGTCCATGCTGTCGACCAGCTTCAGCCCCGGGCGCGGCCCCCAGCAAAGCCCTTCGACGCGAAGCGTTGCTCCTGTTGCGGTGCAGGTCATGGTCTCATCCCTCCCCGCACCGTCATTGGAAGTGGCCCGCAACGTCTTCGGAGACGAGCATCGCCGCCGGGATGCGGGCAAGCGTCTTGCCGTCGCCGCACTCGCCATGGGTGGCGGCATGCACCATGCCGTCGCCGCGATCGGAATGGGTGGCGGCAAAGCGGACGAGGTCGTCGATATCCTCCTCGGGCGAAATGCCGCCAAAGAGGTGTGTCGCCTTGCCCGTCGCCTGGAAGGCGATGGTGCAGGGTCGCGTGCAGGCCGCCATGCAGACCGTGCCGGCGATCGAGAAATCGCGATCGAGCGGCTCGCCGAGCGCGGCGATGCTGCGGTTGAGACGCTTTATGAGCTCGGCGCCGGGCATGCACGGGCCACCGGTAAAGCGGCAGTCGGTAGAGACCGTTATCTTGTGCTGTCGGGAATTCGTCTCGGCCATGTTCTCTCTCCGTGGGACTGACGGCAAGAGATGGCGAAACGGCAGGACGACGGATGACCGTCGCTTGGAAGCCAGTTCTTTTCCATCGGAACACCCCGTCCGTTGTGGTTGATCGGTTCGATGGCAGGTCTCCTGGCTCGCGGGTCGCGGCGCATCCACGTCTTCCCGGCTTGTCGCCAGTGACATGGTGTGAATGCGCTTTCCGCTCACAGTTGCGGGGGCAGCCACGGTTTCGGTCCCGTCAGGGTCGTCCGTTCCGTGTTCCCTTTTCAGCCGCTTCCGCATTTCCGCGGATGCAGCACCATCAACGTCTTCCTCGCACGAATCGGCGGCTGAAACAACTGCCAGGGGCATGGGCTCCAGATCTATCGACATGCGGCGTTTCGTCATGACGCTTGTTACGAAATAACATTACACATTTCAACAAAAAATTCGCTCAGAGCCAGGAGCGCCGGTTCCCCCTTCGACAGAATGGAATCGACAGCGAACTCGCCCGGATCGGCCGAACGGCGTATCCTTCGATGGTGCCTGCGTGGAAAGGAGATACCACCATGGCTGCCTATTTGATCGCGGATGTCGAAATCACGAATGCCGCGGCGTTTGAACAATATATACAGGAAGTGCCGGCGACGGAGGCGCGCTACGGCGGCCGCTATCTCGCCCGTGGCGGCGCGACCCGGGTGCTCGAAGGCGACTGGGACCCGCACCGACTCGTCATCGTCCAGTTCCCGGATATGCATTCCCTGCTCGAGTGGTATCAACCGCCGGACTATCAGCGCCTGAAGAAGATCCGTGAGCGCTGTGCCAGGACACGGATCATCGCACTCGAAGGTGTCGCCATCTGAAGCGGAGCGCAAGACTGGCCGCAAATACCAGCCTTCACCGTCACGTCGAGCTTCGCGGCGCGCGGATGCCGCCGCCGGACATGTGCTCCGGATCCGTCGCCATGTGTTTTCCGTTATGAGCGAACGTGAAAGAATACAACACAAGAGTTGCATAGCCGGCGAAATTTGCCGCGACGCTACCGCGCCCACGGATCGGAACTGAAGCGCGGCCGCGCTCCCGAAGCGGCCTTCCCACGCTGATCGGCAAACCGCCCGGCCCGATGCTTGCAAGCCGATGCCGGCGCCTGTTCCATGCCCGCCCTGTGCCCAAAATCCGGGAAGTTTAACGTACGTTACGCTTACGTAACCCCATGACCGTTGAGAAAACCAACGGCCGAAGAGACAATTGGCGAAGCTGGGATTGGGCATCGACCAGCCACCGACAAAATCAACTTAGCCGCGTAAATCCCCTGAAATGAAGTGACGGCAATTCAACTTTCTGAAGGGTATAGCAGTGAATCCAATCGATTTCTTCGTCGAGACGCTTCGGACCTATCCTCCCGTCGCCGTCTTCCTCGCCCTCGGCATCGGTTTCCTGATCGGCCCCGTCAAGGTCGCGGGCTTCAATCTCGGAAACGTCACCGCCACGCTTCTCGCAGGCGTTCTCATCGGGCAGCTCGGCATCCAGGTGTCCGGTGACCTGAAGTCCACCTTGTTCCTGATCTTCCTGTTCGCCGTCGGTTACGGTGTCGGCCCGCAATTCGTGCGGGGCCTCAGCACCGACGGGCCGAAGCAGATTGCCTTTGCCCTTTCAGTCCTGGTGCTGTGCCTCATCGTTCCCTATCTCTGCGCGCTGATCGCCGGCCTTCCGCTCGGCTACGGCGCCGGCATGTATGCCGGGTCGCAGACGATCTCGGCCGCGATCGGCGTTGCGACCGACCAGATCAATTCGCTCGGGCTGACGCCGGAGCAGGCCAAGACCTTTGCCGACCAGATCCCGATCGCCTATGCGGTGACCTATATCTGGGGCACGATCGGTTCCGCGATCATCCTCGCCCAGCTCGGGCCCAGGCTTCTCGGCATCGACCTTCCGTCCGCTTGCAGGGAATATGAGGCAAAGCTCGGCGGCGGCTCCGAGAGCAGCGAGCCGGGCATCACCCGCGCCTATCACGATTTCGGGCTCCGGGCCTATCGCATCGATCAGGCGAGCGGCCTCACCGGAACGCCGGTCAAGAACCTGCTTCCCGGCATCCGCGTCTATGTCGAGCGCCTGCGCCGCGGCAACGAGATCATCGAGGCGGACGGTAACACGGTGCTGCAGCCGGGCGACGTCGTCGCCTTCTCCGGCCGCAGAGCCCTGCTCGTCGAGAACCTGGATTCCAGGCTGACGGAAGTCGAGGACAAGGAACTCCTCAATGCCGAGGCGGAAGTGGTCGACGTCTACGTGACCAACAAGGCGCTCGCCGGCAGGACGCTTGCCGACGTCAGCACCGAGGACTGGGCGCGCGGCGTCTATGCCCGCAAGATCGTGCGCTCGCTGGTCGAGATCCCGGTCCTGCCGGGCACGACCGTCGAACGGGGCGACATCGTCACCATCGGCGGCGCCAAGCGCCATGTCGAAGCGGCGATCAAGGCGCTCGGCTTTGCCGACCGTCCGGTCGAAACCACCGACATCGCCTTCCTCGGCTGGGGCCTCTTCATCGGCGCGATGGTCGGTGCGCTGACACTGACGATCGGCGGCATCCCGATCGGGCTTTCGACATCCGGCGGCGCCCTGCTGGCCGGCCTCGTGCTCGGCTGGCTGCGTACGACCTACCCCGCCTTCGGCCGGATCCCCTCGCCGGCGCTGTGGCTCCTGAACACGCTCGGCCTCAACATCTTCATCGCCGTCGTCGGCATCGGCGCCGGCCCCGGCTTCGTCGCTGGCCTGCAGGAAGTCGGCATTTCCCTCTTCATCTGGGGCGTGGTCGCGACCTCCATCCCGCTGATCGCCTCCGTGCTCATCGGCCACTACGTCTTCCGCTTCCACCCGGCGATCCTGTTTGGCGCCTGCGCCGGCGTCCGGACGACGACGGCGGCGCTCGGCATGATCCAGGAAGCGGCCAAGAGCAAGGTGCCGGCACTCGGCTACGGCATGCCCTACGCCATCGGCAACACGCTGCTGACCATCTTCGGCCTCGTCATCGTCATCATGCTCGCCTGAGGCGGGCCGGCAACCGAGACCATCGTTCATAATTCATAGATCACAGGGAGTGTGGATCATGTTGGACAGAAACTTCTACGACAGCATTTCCGATCTCAGCCCGTTCGAAATCAAGGACGAGCTGATCAAGCTCGCCAAGTCGAGCTCGCAGAAATCCGCCAAGGCCTTCCTCAATGCCGGCCGCGGCAACCCCAACTGGACGGCGACGCGCGCCCGCGAAGCCTTCTTCCTGCTCGGTCAGTTCGCGCTGACGGAAGCCAAGCGCGCCTATTACGACCCGAAGGCCGGCGTCGCCGGCATGCCGCCGCAGGACGGCGCGCATCAGCGCTTCCAGAAATGGGTGAAGAAACAGCTTCAAGTAGCGGCCGCTGTTGACGAAGAGGATGAAGGCGTTCCGCCGGCAAAGACCCTGCAAAGCGCGGTCGACTACGCCATCACCACCTTCGGTTTCGACCCGGATGCCTTCGTGCACGAGCTGACCGACTCGATCATCGGCGACAACTATCCGGTTCCGGACCGCGCGCTGCATCACAACGAGATCATCACCCACGAATATCTGATGTGGGCGATGTGCGCCGGCCACCGGCCGGACGTGAAGTTCGACCTCTACCCGGTCGAAGGCGGCACCGCCGCCATGTGCTACATCTTCAAGGCGCTGAAGAACGCCCGCATCCTGAACGCCGGTGACACGATCGCGCTCGGCACGCCGATCTTCACGCCCTATCTCGAAATGCCGCAGCTCGAGGATTACACGCTGAAGACCATCAATGTCAGCGCCGAGCAGGAAGATCGCTTCCAGTTCACCGACGAGGACATCAAGGCGCTGGAAAACCCCGAGGTGAAGGCGCTGTTCCTGGTCAACCCCGGCAACCCGTCGGCCGTCGCCCTCGATCCGGATTCGATCAAGCGCCTCGTCGATCTCGTCAACAACGAGCGCCCCGATCTGATCATCCTTACCGACGACGTCTACGGCACCTTCGTGCCCGGCTTCCAGTCCCTGCTCGGCCATCTGCCGCGCAACACCATCGGCGTCTATTCCTACTCGAAATATTTCGGCTGCACCGGCTGGCGCCTGGGCGTGATCGCCGTTGCTGAGGACAACATCTTCGACGAGAAGATCAAGGCGCATCCCGAGCCGGTCCAGGAGCTTCTCGAAAAACGCTACAAGGCGATGACGCCGAAGCCGCGCGAGGTGAAGTTCATCGACCGCATCGTCGCCGACAGTCGCGACGTGGCGCTGAACCACACCGCCGGCCTTTCGCTTCCCCAGCAGGTGATGATGACGCTCTTCAGCCTGGTCGAGCTGATGGACGTCGAGAAGGCCTATCAGAAGGCCTGCATCGCCATCTGCGTCAAGCGCTTCTGGAACCTGATCGAGGGCATGGGGGTCGAGTCCAATCCGGGCATCTATTTCGACCACTATTACGGCATCATCGATTTCGAGTTCTGGCTGCGCAAATATGTCGGCCAGGATGTCGTCACCTGGGTGAAGGACAACATTCACCCGCTCGACATTCCCTTCCGGCTGGCCGAGGACCACGGCATCGTCCTCCTGAACGGCTCCGGCTTCGATGCGCCGAGCTGGTCGGCGCGCGTTTCCTTCGCCAACCTCAATGACGACGCCTATTCGCAGATCGGCCGCGCCGTGCGCTCGGTCGCCCGCGGTTACGTCCAGACCTACCAGGCGGCCAAGGGCCTGAAGATCAGCTAAGCGATCGAGGCGGCCGACCAGTCCGTGGCCGGCCGCTTCCTCCCGCAGCGCCGCCGCGCCTCATGAGACGCGCAGAGATCGCTGCAGCACTTTGAACGCTGCTTGTTTCGTCCTGCAGAAGGAAACATGCAGTCGGGCGCAAGCAGACGCCCCGTAGTTCAGTCACCCAGATTTCCCGGCGGGATCCTGCCGGCAGGAAGGCAGCGCATCATCAGGCTGAAGACGACCCTTCGGCCTGGAACCGGGAGGAGACGCCGCGTGATCGAGCACCTATTCAGCATCCTGCGGGCGCATCCCGAGCTTGCGCTGTTCCTGGCGCTCGGCATCGGCTACGCGATCGGCAAGATCACCATCTTCGGCGTGACCATCGGCGCCGTCACCGGCTGCCTGCTCGCCGGCGTGCTCATCGGCCAGACGGGCGCCGAGCTTTCCAACGACGTGAAGCAGGCCTTCTTCCTGCTGTTCCTCTTCGCCATCGGCTACCGCACCGGCCCGCAATTCTTCCAGAGCCTCAATGCCGATGCCCTGCCCCAGATCGCCGTCACGGTGACGCTCTGCGTCGCGGCCCTCGCATCCGCGATCCTTCTCTCGATCTTCTTCGCTTTCGATCTCGGCACGGCCGCCGGCGTGCTGGCCGGCGGGGCGACGGAATCGGCGACCGTCGGCGTCGCCATCGATACCTTCCGCAAGACGGCACCAATACCCGAAGCCGCCAGCCAGTTCGAATCGGCCGTGGCCACCGGCTTTGCGGTCGCCTACCTCGTCGGCGTCGTCACCGCCATCCTCGTCCAGTCGCAGCTCGCACCGCGCCTGTTCGGCCGCAGCCTGAAGGAAGCTTGCGCCGAGCTCGAAGCCGAGCTCAACATCGCTCCCCATAACCGCGGCGACACCGCCCGCCGCGAAATCGAAGCCCGCGCCTTCGAGATCGCCGACACATTGGTGGGCCTCACCGTCGCAGAGGCAGAAGCGAAGGTCCCCGAGCATCAGAAGGCCTATATCGAGCAGATCCGCAGGGGCAACGAGATCATCTCCCCCACCCCGAAAGAACGGCTGCAGGCCGGGGACATCATCGCGGTCGCGGGTCTTCGCGGTTTCCTGGTCGACTATGCAAGCCGGATCGGCACCGAGGTCGACGATCGCGAGCTTCTCGACATTCCGGTCGAAATGCTCGACGTGGTGTTGACGAACAGGGATGTCGCCGGCAAGCGCCTGTGGCAACTCAGGCAGCAGCCGGAGGCGCGCTCGGTCTTCCTGCGCGGCATCCTGCGCGCCGGCCAGCCGATCCCGATCTTCCCCGGGCTGACGGTCCGCCGCGGCGACGTGCTGTCGATCGCCGGCGCCAAGCGGCATGTCGAGGATGTGGCCGCCCTGCTCGGCTATGCCGATCGCAAGACGACGGCGACCGACATGGTCTATGTCGGCGTCTTCATCTTCCTCGGCGGCCTCATCGGCATACCTGCGCTGAAACTCGGAGCGCTGGAAATCGGCCTCGGCGTTGCGGTCGGCGTACTGATCGCCGGCCTCGTCGCCGGCTGGCTGCGCTCGGTCCGGCGCACCTTCGGCTTCGTGCCGGAGGCGACCCTCTGGTTCTTCGACAGCGTCGGGCTCTGCGCCTTCATTGCCTGCGTCGGCATCTCGGCCGGCCCGAGCTTTGTCACGGGCCTCGTCCAGTCCGGCCCGGCGCTCGTCATCGCCAGCTTTCTGATCTGCCTGATCTCGCATCTCGCGGCCTTGGCGCTCGGCCGCTGGGTGTTCCACATGAACGAAGGCGTGCTCGCCGGCACCTGCTGCGGCGCCGGAACGTCGGCGCCGGCGCTCGCCGCCGTGCAGGAAAGTGCCGGAAGCCAGGTGCCGACCCTCGGCTACGGCCTCGGCTATGCCATCGGCAACGTGCTCTTGGCGCTCTGGGGAGCGGTCCTCGTCACGGTTCTCGGGTAGGGCGAACGGCCCCGAAGGTATGCGTGGCGGCGGGCTGCCGTTAGGTCAGGAAACTACCGCAGCGGCCACACCATCATCAGCGTCGGCACGCTGACGATGACGATCACGACGGAAAGCGGCAAGCCGAGGCGCGGATAGTCGCTGAACCGGTAGCCGCCCGGGCCCATGACGAGCGTATTGCACTGGTGGCCGATCGGGGTAAGGAAATCGCAGCCGGCGCCGATGGCGGTCGCCATCAGGAAGGCTTCCGGCTTGTAGCCGAGCGCCCCGGCAAAGCTGGCCGCGATCGGCGCCATGACGAGAACCGTGGCGGCATTGTTGAGAAACGGCGTTACGGCCATCGCCGCAAGCAGGATCAGGGTCAGCGCGCCCGCAGGCGGCAGGCCGGCGGCGACGGTGCCGAGCCATTGGGCGATGATCTCCGTCCCCCCTGTCGTTCGCAGGGAATCGCTGACCGGGATCAGCGCCGCCAGCATCACGAGGATCGGCCCGTCGACCGAGCGGTAGAAGTCGCGCAAGGGAATGATGCGCAGCACCACCATGGCAAGAGCAGCCGCAAAGAAGGCGATCGGAACCGGCACGACACCGACCGCGGTCGAGCCCATGGCGGCGGCAAGAACGAGGATCGGCAGCGGCGCCCTGCGCCTGGTGCCGAGCAGGATCTCGCGCTGGGCGAGCGGCAGACAGCCGAAATCCTGCAGGAAGAATGTCAATTCGTGCCGCGCGCCCTGCAGCACCACGACGTCGCCCGCCCTCAGGCGAATGCTGCCGAGCCGCTGCTTCAGCCTTTCGCCCTGGCGGCTGACGGCGAGCAGGTTGATGTTGTGCGTGTTGAAGAGTGCCAGCCGTTGGGCCGACATGCCCTCGAGCGGCGAGCCGCTGCCGACGACCGCCTCGATTGCCTCGATCTCGGACCCGGACTTTTCGCGACCATTGGGCGAACGGTCGCCCGCAATCTTCAGCTTGGCTTGGGAAACGATGCGATCCAGCGCCGCAGGGCCACCCTCGAACAGCAGAATGTCCTCGGCTTCGAGCTTGATGTCGGGCAGCGGCGCCAGATGCAGGCCGCGACGGAAGATGGCGACGACGACGGCACCGCCGTCGCCGAGCTTGACCAGGTTGCTGAGCGGCTTGCCGATCGCCGGCGAGCCGGGAGCGACCACGGCCTCGGACGTATAGTCGGTGATCTCGATCGCCTGGTGCACGGAGACCTGCTGGCTGGTTCGCTGCGGCACCAGCCTATAGGCAAAGAGCAGGAAAATGCAGCCGACCAGCGCCAAGGTCGCGCCAACGGGCGTGAAATCGAACATGGTGAAGCTCTCGCCGGTCAGTTCCTGGCGAACGCGCGAAACGACGATGTTCGGCGAGGTGCCGACCTGGGTCATCAACCCGCCGATCAAGGACCCGAAGGCCATCGGCATCAGGAAGGTGGAGGGCTGGACGTTCGACCGCCGGGCAAACTGGAAGGCGACCGGCAGCATGATCGCGAGCGCCCCGATGTTCTTGATGAAGGCGGAAAGCACGGTGACGGTGATGACCAGCAGCGCGAGCTGCGCCCGCACGGATGTAATATTGGGCAGGAACCGCTGGATCGTCGCATCCACCACGCCCGAGCGCGCAACCCCGGCACTGACGATCAGCGCGCTGCCGACGATGATGACGATATCGTCGCTGAAACCGTCGAAGGCATGATCGAATGGCACGATGCCGACCGCCACCGCCAGCATCAGCGCCGAACAGGCGATCACGTCATATCGAAACCGGCCCCAGATGAAGAAGGCCATCATGGCGCCGATGACGATAAACGCGAGAGACTGTTCGGCGGTCATGCAATACCCGGTCTACACAGGAAGGGACGGACGGAAAAATGAGCAAGGCCCGAAGCCGAAACGCACGATCCGCCGAAACGTTCACGAGAGAAGTAACGCATCTTTCCCCGGACCGGAATTCGGCTCAGCGACAAATCTGGGTACGAAGGCGAAATTCTCCCGTTGCGGCTGCGACGCACCCACACCACCCCGGAGGCTTGGAGCGGCCACGGCGCTGTCTCGTCCGTCGCCCCGCCCAAGGTGGGTGCTGCCGAAACACATGGGCCGACATGATTGCCCGCTCTTGGAATTGCATCAGGAAATTGTACAATAGATCAAAGCGTTGCAGCGCGTTCCGCAATTCGTCCTGAAGGCAAGGAACCCGCCTGCGCCTTCCGCAACAAGCGCCCCCGCAATTCGAGGATCGCCGCCATGAAACACGCCCTTGCCGCCTTCTCCGTCGTTCTGCTTCTCAGCGGCTGCACCGCGGGCGGCTCCAGCTACTACGGCTATTCGGCGAATCTCGAGCCGATCCCCGGTAGCATCACCTATGGCGGCCAGCCGCGCACCAAGCTGAAGAAGGCGCCGGTCGGCAGCATCGTGCCGCACCAGTTCATCGATTCCTATGGCCGGAAGGTCTATGAAACCTACATCATCGAACCCGACCGGTCCCTGCGCCTCACCAGTCGGCGCTGGCAGCCGGACTTTCTCTTCGACGACTAAACCATGTCGCGCAAAAGTGTGCAGCGGTTTTGCGATAACGACATGGAAAATATCAAAGACTTAAAGCGAAGGAGCGAATCTGAAAGATCGCGACGCGCTTTAACAAGATCAGCGGTTACGGCAGGGAGCGACAGTCTCCCCCGCCGAATTGGGCCAGCACCCAGGTTCGCAGCAGACGGGTGGCCGGGCGGTCGGCCATCCGTGGGCTATAGACGAGGTCGTAGCGGTCGCTCTCGAGCGTCAGTTCGAACGGCTGGACGAGGATGCCCGAGGCAAGCTCTTCCGCCACGAGCGTGAGACTGAGAAGGGCAATGCCCTGCCCCGCCACCGCAGCCTGAACGGCATGGATTTCATCGGTAAAGGAAAGCCCCGCGCTCGCATCGACATTTGCGATGCCGGCCTGCTCCAGCCAGTGCCGCCACACCGGCGCACGGGCATCGTGGCGGCGCAACGTTCCCCAGTCGTAATGGATGAGCGTCATCTGTCCGAGATCGGCAGCACGCGCCGGTGCCAGCCGTGGCGTACAGACCGGGGCGAAACGATCGGCAAACAACGGCTCGATGACGAGGCCCGGATAGTCGCCGCCGCCCAAGCGGATCGCCGCATCGGCATCCGCCTCCAGATCGACCGTACGGTGGGAGGCGTCAAGCCTCAGCGTCCAGTCCGGATAGGCTTCGCGGAAGGAGCCGGCAAGCGGCGCCAACCGCTTGGCGACGAAGGCGACGGTGGAGGTGAGACGCGCCACCTTGCCCGCCTGTTGACGGCGAATGTCGGCAATTGCCTGTTCGAACCGATCGAGACCGTCGCGCAGCACCGGAAACAGCGTCTTGCCGGCAGCCGTCAGCTTCACCTGTCGCGTCTCGCGCTCGAAGAGCTTGACCTCCAGCAATTCCTCCAACTGCCGGATCTGGTGGCTGACGGCAGTTGCCGAAACATTCAGTTCCTCGGCGGCCAGCTTGAAGCTCAACCGGCGGGCGGCCGCTTCGAAGACCCGCAAGGCGCCAAGCGGCGGCAGCTTTCTCATCGCATCCCCCATGGATGAATTCAACTCATCTATCGGCTGAGAAATCGTCCTTTGTCAGCCTGACTTCGCCCCAGCATATTGCCTGCAACAGCCAAGGCAACAGCGCCAAGCTGAGAAAATCTCAAGCATGAAAGGACAAGTCATGTCTCTCGAACAGGTCGTCACCAAGCCGGATCCCTACGCGCCCTTCCTGCTCTCCCAGGCGATCAAGGCCAACGGCTTCGTCTTCGTTTCAGGCCAGGCGGCGATCGGTGACGACGGCGCGCTCGTCGGCGAAGGCGACTTCGACCGCCAGGCCGATCAGGCCTTCCGCAACCTCGACCGCGCACTGAAGGCGGCAGGCTCCGGGCTCGACAGGATCGTCAAGGTCACGATCTTCCTGCGCTCCATGGAGAATTTCGGAAAGATCATCGAACTCCGCCGCAAGTGGTTTTCCGCGCCCTACCCCGCCGACAGCATCATTGAGGTCTCCTCGCTCTATTCGCCGCAGGCGCTGATCGAGATCGAAGCGATCGCGCTCGACGGGGACCGTTGACATGAACGCGCCACAGATCCTCCCGTCTCCCGTTTTCACCGGGACCACCCTCAAGGGGCTCGACTTCACCAACCGCCTGTCGGTCGCGCCGATGACCCGCATCAGCGCTTCGGCCGCAGGCGTCCCGGGCGAACGCATGCTCAGCTATTACCAACGCTTCGCCCGCGGCGGCTTCAGCCTGATCACGACCGAAGGCATCTACACCGACAAGGCTTATTCCCAGACCTACAGGGACCAGCCCGGCCTCACCGACAGGCAACAGGCGGCGGCCTGGCGCCGGATCGTCGACGCGGTCCATGCGGAAGGAGGGCGAATCTTCGCACAGCTCATGCATGGCGGCGCCCTGGCACAGGGCAATCCCCATCGCCCTGATACGGTGGCGCCCTCGGCGATCCGCCCGAAGGGCACCCAGTTGACCGGCTACCACGGCGACGGCCCCTATGCCTTGCCGCGCGAGATCAGCGAGGCCGAGATTGCCGAAGCGATCCAGGGCTTTGCCAATGCCGCTCGCCTGGCGATCGAGGTCGCCGGCTTCGACGGCATCGAGATCCACGGCGCCAACGGCTATCTGCTCGACCAGTTCTTCACCGACTTCTCAAACCGGCGCACCGATCGCTGGGGCGGCGACATCGTCGAGCGCTTCGGGCTGTCACTCGAGGTCCTGAAGGCGGTGCGCGCGGCGATCGGCCCTTCCGTGCCGCTCGGCCTGCGCATCTCGCAGGGCAAGGTCAACGACTTCCGGCACAAGTGGGCGGAGCGGGAACAGGGCGCTGCGAGGGTCTTCGGGGCTTTGGCCGAGAGCCCGGCCGATTTCGTGCACGTGACCGAGTTCGAAGCCTGGCAGCCGGCCTTCGAGGGCGGAGAGGCTTCACTCGTCGCGCTTGCCCGTCGCCATGCGCCGCGGCTCTTCCTCATCGCAAATGGCAGCCTGCACGATCTCGCACGCGCCGAAGCCGTGATGGAAGCCGGGGCCGACATGATCGCGCTCGGCCGCGGCGCGCTCGTCAATCCCGACTGGCCGCGGCTCACCGCCGAGCGCCATGAGTTGCGCCCTTTCGAACTGCCGTTCCTTGCGCCGATCAGCGACATCAAGGACAGCGAGCTCGCTCTCTGACAACGGAGCCACGGGCGCGTCTCGTGGAGGCGCGCCCGTCGCTGATGTCGCTGCCCTGAAGAGTGCGGCTACGCCGCCGCCACGAAGCGATACGCGGCACCGTTTCGCTCGGCCCGCCCGATGCCCGGATAGGCCCAGTGGTAGCCGAGCAGCGCCAACCTCTCCGATGCGGCCCGATCGATCAGCGCCTTTCGGTTCTTCAAGGCCAGCTCCGCATCCGTGTCGAAGCCGAAATGCCAGTCGGGATGCTCGAAGAAGACCACATTGCTGGTCACGGCGTCGCCGGTAATCACCAGGCCCTCATGTCCGGCGCCGTCGCCACCGGCAATCTGAAGCGAGATGTGGCCGGGCGTGTGGCCCCGCGTGTCGAGCACCTGCATGCCGCTGACGATTTCGTCGCCGGGCCCGACGAGGGTCAGCCGGTCCTGAACGGCAAATAGGTCGCGCTGCGCCCCCTTGGCAAAACCATGCAACGCCTGCGGTATCACCTTCTCGAAATTCGGATCCGTCCAGAACTGCCACTCCCTCTCCGAGACAAAATATTGCGCGTTCGCAAAGGTGAGCTTGCCATCGGTTTTGACGGTTCCGCCGGAATGATCGGGATGGGCATGGGTCAGCACCACTTTCGTCACCTGGTCCGGATCGATGCCGGCCGCAACGAGATTGGCGCTCAGCTTGCCGGCGCTTTCCTGAAAATGGATGCCCGAGCCGTCATCGACGACGATCAGATCGCTGCCGGTGCGGATGACCGAAATATTGGTGTGAAAAGGCGCGCGTTCCGGCGTGCCGCCGAGGCGGCGCATGATGTCCGGCCGCTCCGCGGGTTCGGCATCCGGCAACACGATTTCGACAGGCAGCATCAGGAAGCCGTCGCTGACGACGGAAATATCGAAATTGCCATGCTGGAAGCGATGGACATTGGCGGCATAGCCGCCCTTCGGCAGCAGAAGTGAAGCAGCAAGCGCGCTGGAGCCCGCCAGGAATTCGCGACGGTCGATGCGGAAAGCGTCAGAAGAAGTGCGGGAGGCGGTCATGGCTCTGGTCCTTGGCTGAAGCAGTCGGGGATCTGGATGTGTTTGGCGAGCGACCGGGTGCCGCACTCGGCGACACCGGTCGGCATTGTCACGCCTTGGCGAAGGCCAGCAGATCGGCGTTGAGCTGGTCCTTGTGGGTGTCGGTTATGCCATGCGGCGCGCCGGCATAGACCTTGAGCTCGGCATGCGGGACGAGCTTCTTCGACGCCCGTGCCGCCGCGTCGATCGGTACGATCTGGTCGTCGTCGCCATGGATGATCAGGGTCGGGACATCGAACCTCTTCAGGTCCTCGGTGAAGTCGGTCTGCGAGAAGGCGACGATCGAGTCATAGGTGTTCTTATGACCGCCCATCATGCCCTGCAGCCAGAAACTGTCGATCATGCCCTGGGAGGCAACCGCGCCCGGCCGGTTGAAGCCGAAGAACGGGCCGGCGGCGATATCGCGATAGAGCTTCGAACGATCCTTGAGGCTTGCCGCCTGCAGGCCGTCGAACACCTCCTTCGGCAGGCCGCCGGGGTTCGCATCGGTCTTGACCATCAGCGGCGGCACCGCCGAAATCAGCCCGGCCTTGGCAACACGGCCCGTGCCGTGGCGACCGATGTAACGGCTGATCTCGCCGCCGCCGGTCGAAAAGCCCGCGAGGAAGATCTCCTTCAGATCGAGCGCATTGATCAGATCGGCCAGATCGTCGGCATAATGATCCATGTCGTTGCCGTCCCAGGGCTGCGACGAGCGGCCGTGGCCACGGCGGTCATGGGTGATGACGCGGAAGCCGTTGTTGGCGAGATGGAACGCCTGCGCTTCCCAGCTGTCCGACGACAGCGGCCAGCCGTGGCTGAGCACGACGACCGGACCATCCTTCGGCCCCCAGTCCTTGTAGTAGATCTCGACGCCATCGCGGGTGATGATGCGGCTGCCCATGGTCTTTGCTCCCTCAGTGCCGGCGACGCCGGCTGTTGATGCGGTGGTGGATGCGGCCTTCGCCGCGGTGTTCGTTGCGCTGACCGCGGCGGCGGTGGCGGCGGCGCCAAAGGCCGCCGAAAGAACCGTGCGCCGCGAAAGGCCACTGGAAACGCTTGCGGAAACTGCTTTTGCCTGTGTCATTGTCCTCGCCTCTTTCTCTCTGTTGCCCGGCTTCCATTCCGTGGAAGCGATGGTTGAATTGATAAATCGGCGGCCCTAACCTCTCGACCGGCAAAGCTGACAACGATGGGGGCAGAAGTGACAAAACGACCGGAAAGCGAACCGGCGGAGATCGGCATCGTCGTCTATCCGCGCGCCCTGATGTCGGCGATCCACGGCCTGACCGACATGTTCGAGGTTGCCAGCATGCAGTCGGTCGAGCAGAGCGGATTGGATGCTCCGCAGATCCGCATCAGCCATTGGACGCTTCAGGAAGACGGCTCGGTGTCGAAATCGCGCGACACCCACCAGGGCCCTTCTTCGGGCCTCGTGGCGCTGATCCTGCCGCCGACGCTGTCGGACCTGCCGGTCGGCGATCGCATCGCCGGCCTGCCTGCCTTCGTGCGCAAGCAGCATGAGCGCGGCACGACGATCTGCTCCGTCTGCGGCGGCGCCTATCTGCTGGCAGAATCTGGCCTCGCCGCTGGCCGTACCATCACCACGCACTGGTCGCACCAGGACCTGATCACCAGCCGCTACGGCAACATCCGCGTCGATACCGACAGGTTGCTGATCGACGAGGGCGACATCATCACCGCCGGCGGCATGATGGCGTGGATCGATCTCGGGCTGAAGCTCGTCGACCGGTTCCTGGGAACCGACGTCATGCTGGCGACCGCGCGCTTCATGATCATCGACCCCGGAGCCCGCGAGCAGAGCTACTACAGCGTCTTCGCGCCGAAGCTCGACCACGGCGACAACGTCATCCTCAAGATCCAGCACTGGCTGCACGGCACCAGCACCAAGGGCGTGACGCTGCAGATGATGGCGGAACGCGCCGGGCTCGGCGACCGCACCTTCCTGCGCCGTTTCCAGAAGGCGACCGGTTTCAATCCCACCGAATATTGCCAGCGGCTCAGGATCGCCAAGTCACGCGACCTCCTGGAGCGTTCGCATCTGTCGATCGAGCAGGTCGCCTGGCAGAGCGGTTACGATGACACTAACGCCTATCGCAAGATCTTCCGCAAGATCCTCGGCCTTTCGCCGAAAGAATACCGCCTGCGCTTCTCCGTACCGGACGGTGGCCGGCGAATGGTTGCAGGCGCGTCGAACGCAATGCCTGCGTTGTGATCGACCTCGCATCCCTGCCGGGACCATCCTCGTCACTCTATAAATTGCTGAATTAGCGTCATCGTATACTTGACACTCAAACTCACCTTTTAATAGAAAGAGCGCACTCCGACATTGGTCGCCGGCGTCATTGGCGACCGTGCCGGAAGCAGCAATCACGACAGTCCGTCGGCATCGGACGCGCCCCCTCCAGGGGGTGCGAACGCATTGGTGTGCCTTCTTGGGGGAATTGGAAATGGGCGTTCTGGATTTTTCATTGTCGTCGGCACCGGCGCTGGTCTCATATATCCGCACATCGCTGCGGCTGGTACATTTCTCCGGCATGGTGCTTGGCCTCGGTGGCGCCGTGTTTCTCGATCTGATGCTGTCGCGCTACCGCCGGATGATCGTCAGCGCCGAACTGGTCGGTCACGTCGAATGGATCAGCCGCTTTATCGCAGCCGGACTGTTTCTGCTGTGGGGCTCAGGTCTCGGATTTCTCCTGCTGTACCAATTGACCGAAACGGAAAAGCTGCTGAACCCGAAGATCTGGGCCAAGGTGACGATCGTCAGCATCCTTACCGTCAATGGCCTTGCCATTCACCGTTTCGTGCTGCCCTTCGTCCGCCAGCAGATTGGCTCGACGCTGCTCGCCGGCGCCAAACCCGCCACGAAGACGGCACTGATCGGGTGCGGCGTCATTTCGATCGTCTCCTGGAGCGTGCCCGTCATCCTCGGCGCCGCACCGCAACTGAATTTTGTCGTACCCTGCGGCGTCATCCTCGCCGCCTATGCCCTGCTGCTCGTCCAGGCTTTCTTCATCGCCACCCTGGTCATGCGTGACAGGCGCCAGATCCTTGCCGACGCCGTGTGAGGCGTGAGACGCATCAACTTTAGGCGCGATCGAAACGCAAAAAACGCCGCGCGCCCGAGAGAGGGGCGCGCGGCGTTTTCGTGTTCGTTCATTTCAGACGCTCGAGCCCTCACCCCTTGCCAATGACGACAAAGACGATGCGGCGGATCGCTTCGGCAAAGCTGACGCCCAGCGCCATCGCCGCAATGCCGGTGACGCCCAGCGCGCCGATCCCCATCAGCTTCCAGCGCCTGACGTCGTCGGTCACCGGCTTCATCTCCGCGACGTCCGTACCGATCGCCAGGACCGACGCCTCGAGTTCGCCAACCCGATCGGCAAGCTGCTCCATGCGCAAATGCACGTTGGCATGGCTTGTCGCGGTCTTGTCTTCGGCACGCTGGGCGCCCTCCTCGATCCGGCGAATGGATTCCTGCAAGCCGCGCATGCCCGCAACCAATTCGCCGAGCTGGCGGTGAACGGCTACATCGATTTCAACTGCCGACATCGGCGCGCTCCCCATGCCTGGCGCATTCCGCCCGTGTCCAGATTTCTGCCGCGCAAAGCCCGACGACCGTGCGGTCGATCCGGCGTTGATCCGCAGGCGTCGCACCGCGCGCGCCGATGAGATCAGTTCCGACCACGCCCCGCAGGCCCGGAACACTGGCCGGTTGCGAAGTTCCACAACCTGCCTGAATCAAGGCAGGAATCATAATCAAGGCGCCTTTCACCAGCGCGGCTCTGAGCGTCATTGTTCTGCCTTTCGATGAGACTGGCGAGGGAACGAGCACCGTCTGCGCGGATCTCGTGGACAAGCCAGGCGACGCCGGCGAGCAACAGCCCGCCAAGGACAAGCTTCGGCCAGGACAGCATCATTTCGCCCAGCCGAAACGCCGTGCCAGCCCATACCAGGTTTCGGAGAGCACGCCGGCAACCAGGCCGACGCCAACTTCCAACACCATCTGTATGTCGGGATCATCGGCAAGCGCCGGACCGATTTCAGGGGCCAGCAGGCCCTTCGCAACAAGCAGGCCCGCGCCGTAGCGCAACACTATACGGATCACCACGGCGCTCATTTCGCCCACCTCGCGATAATTGCGACGATCGCGGCGGCAAGGCGTTCGAAAGTCTTGCAAATGGACCGGAAAGTGGCGCTTTCACCTTGACCTTTGCCCCCTGACCCCGACTTTCCGGGCCGAAGCACGACGACGACGCCCGGCCCGGTCGACCCCGCCCTTTCCTGGCCACTCGGGCCATATCCGGCTTCACGCAATGCCGTCTCGAATGCCCTGCCGTAGGCCTCGATCTTTGGGCCATTTTGCCGGACATCACCGTTGATGATCGCGCGGGATGCCGCATAGCGATAGCCGGTCGCAGCCTTGGAAAGACTCTCGCTGGTGTCGAAGTCGGAGAGCCGCTTGCCGGTAAGAAGCCCCTGCGCCATGCCGTCGAACAGGATGCGCACCGCCGTTGCCGTCTCATTCGCCTGGTTGGGGGCAGCCGCGATGCCGAACTTCGCATAGTTCGCCCTGCCGGTGATCTGGGCCAGACCGCGCCCGCGATAACGCCACCCATCATCGGTCTCGACATTGCCGAGCCGCCCGCCATAGATCCGGTTCGCGAGCTTTCGCGGATTGCCGGCGTAAGGCTCGGCACGCGCAATCGTTGGGAAACGAGCGGGCCACACCTGCGTGAGCCGCTTCGCGGTGTAATTGAGATTTTCCTCGACCGGCTGCATGGAGCCGCCGGTCTCGTGATAGGCGGTTGCAAGGATCGCGGCGAGATGGCAAAGGCTGACGCCGCGGCGCCGCGCCTCCTCGAGGATCGCCTCGACGCCCCTCTCTTGTTGCACAGAAAAAGATCTGCCGAGTGCCGCGCTGCCCCGTCGCCGGAGAGCGGCAAAGAATACCGACCGATTCATAAGTCACCTGTCTCGTGAAGAGTGCCTAGAGATTGACCGCCGCGAGCCACAGGGCGTCGACCTGCAGCTCTGACAGGCCGAGCCCGTTCGCAATCGTGGCGACGAGGGGGTGCCCGCGCTGGAACGTCTCGGCATATTCCCACTCGATCTGTGCCCTGTCCCGTTCGGTGCCCGCGGGCAGCGCGGCAATCGTCGCTGCCACCGCCTCGGGCGAAACGCCGGCGCCGACGAGACCGAGACGGAATTGCCGCGCGGAGAGCGACGGCATTATCAAGCGGCTCTCTTCGTCCGTCGGGGGAACATAGTCGGCGACCGGAAAATCGCAGTTGTCGTCGAGCCACTTGCGGATGGTCGGATTGAGACCGAAGCCATCTTCAGGCCGCGATACATATTCGCAATCGTAAACCGCATCCTGCAGATCGGTGATGTTGCACTTGACCAGCAGCACGCCGTCTTCCCTGGTCTTTTGAACGGAATAGACCTCATTCAACGAAAGCGCCATCACGCAGTCCTCTGCATCTGTACCATGGAATTGCCACTGGAATAGGTGATCTGCCCGCGCGCCCGCCAGGTCCCGCCCAACTGAGAGCTCGCCCCGACATCCAAGGTGTATTGATAGGCGGCAGTGGAGAGGTAAGTGGCGTACCCCTGGTTCCGATTTCGCGCGCCGTTTGAGTAGCAGAGCACAGAATGACCAACGGGGAAGTTTGTCTCGTCCTGGTTGGAACCGGTGTAGACGGTAGCTTTTTCTTCCAAAGCAACGTTCATCCATTTACCAAGGTAGGGGGGTAAATACTGATTCCCGTCGCTTTGAAGTAACCACGAACCCCAGATTAATCTGTCTTCAGAAGTGGTCCCATCCACACCAAGAGCATTGGCGCTGTTGCCAAAGCGGACAAATCCCTTGGCTCCATCCTGTCGTCCGCTAATCTTCATATGATTAGCAACATTGACGTCGCCAATCCAAACATCGTCACCAACAGCAAAGTTGGTCCCAAGGCCAGAGGAGCTCGAAATTACGCGGTTCGCGTAGATGTCTCTGGAGAAGAGCGCGTCGTTACCATTATCCCACCGCAACAGCGTAGTCGCGCTGCCGAAATTATTTGAGGATCTCTGAATGTAAAGCTCATTGGAATTAGTGCCAATAAAGCGATATTGACTATCCGTGTCGACATTCATCCGCAGCTGACAAGAAGTGGAACCGTTGCCTTCAATTACGAAGTTAGTTCCATTCCACGTCAACTCACCAGCTTGCCAAATCTGCAAAGCCCTAACAAACGAGCCCGAGGCGTTGTAGAGATTAATGCCGACATATTCACTGCCATCGTCGTGGAAGACCGCGGTGCGGTTGATACCGGAAGCGTTCATCAACCAAAGTACGCGATTGCCACTATTTCGGATTTGGATTGAGCCGTTGGAGAGAACGTCTTGAGCCGTCAATGTACTAGAAAAATATGCTGACGTTCCTGAAAGTGGGGTCCCGGCCAGGGTAAGCCCCCCTCCTTGAGCGGTGACAGTTAACCCGCCTTGGCCGATGGAACCATTTCCTCCTGAGGCTAAAATTCGTGCATCAAAATCGATGTTATTCCCAGACGAATGGAAATCTATGTAGGTGTTAGTAGCCGTACCGTCCGTTCGCCCCACTTCAATGCCGTTCGTACTAGGGCCATTCAAAATCAGCGCTGCGCTCGCGGCCGACGAAACTACTACGCTTCCCTTAAACGTCTTACCCGACATCGCCCCCGGCAGCCGCGCATCTGCCAGCGTGCCAGAGGTCAAATCGCTCGCGGATCCAGACGAGGCTACCGCCGCCAGTCCGAGAGTCGCTTTCACCGAAACCGCATCCACGTCGTCGAGGATGGTCCTGGCGAATGGTGTGAGGGCCGTCGTCGCATAAAGGTCGGTCCCCGTCGTATAGAGCATCTGATTGGGCGTAGTCGTCAGGCCGGCAATCGATTGCAGGCCTGCGTCCTGTGCCTGGACATTGGTGCCGATCTCGAGGCCAAGAGCGGTTCGGGCGCCGCTTGCGCTTGTCGCTCCCGTGCCACCCGCGGTCAGCGGGCGCGGTGCATTGGCGTCGGCCGTCAGGTCGTCGATCAGCGTGTTGTATGGCACGCTCTGGATCGTGGTATTGGGCACACCTTTGGTGCCGGCGGGAGGTGAATAGACGCCACCTGTTCTGGGCATGGCTTGTCTCCATGGAAGTGCGGGCCGCAAGCTTCCCTATTGTTCCTGATGTCGATGGAATGCGCGGAGCCGCGCGCGGGGACGCGCCCTGGCTGGCAGCGCGCGCCTTGCCGCGGGCGGCATGCCGACCTGTCGGACAGCGCTGAAAGACGCCATCGACAGACGGCATGGCGTAAGGCAAGGAGGCCTGGATCGGCGCCCCTATCGCTTCTTCCGTCCGGCGGCAAAAAGCCGGCCGTAGTCGACGCGGCGCATGCCGTCGGCCCCGCGGCTGACGGCATCGGGGCGGGTTCTCTCCACCTCCTGCGCCATTACGCCAAGGTGCTTCGGGCCACTGCCGGGCTCGCCCTTGTAGCGGTATTCGTACAGCGAATGCCCGTCGAGCGTGCCGACCCGTTTGATGTCCTTCTTTAGGCGGCGGTCCGAGACGTTCTTGCCAAAGGGCAGCATGCCGAACAGATTGCCAAGCGCGCCGCTGGCGGCGCTTTGGCGCGTTCGATAGGCGTCAAGCTCTCCCTGATACTTGTTCTGCACCAGCCCGGCATAGTCCACCGGCTCGATCCGTTGCCCCTGTGTCGGCACGAAATTCGGGTTGCTAACCTGGGCGCCGGAAAGCAGACTCGAGATCTCGTTGATCGGCTGGTTGCGCTGGGCATACATCTCGTTGAGATATTGCGTCCGCGCCGCATTCTGTGCCGCAAGTTGCGCCTGCTGCGCGTTGAAACTCTGATCCTTCAGCGCGTTGTTGGCGGCGGTCGTCGACTGGTTGTTCTGGTGCATCTGCTGCAAGGCGTCATTGCCGAAGCCGACAGCAGCGAGCGCCTGGTTGAAATTCTGCTGCTGCGCGGCATTTGCCAACTGAAGGTTGTTGGCGTTCTGGGTGTACTGCTGGTTCTGCGCCTGGTTGGCGAACTGGCCGCCTTGCAGCATCTGGCCGTAGGCCTGCTGCTGTGCCGCATTCTCGAAGGCCGCCGCCTGCTGCGAAAGACCCACGAGCCGGGATTGCTCCTGCCCGGCATTGAGAATGGCTCCGAACCGGGCGTCGTTTGCCTGCCGGTTTGCCTGGTCGATTGCCCGGTTATAGGCTTCCGAGCCCGGCTGTAAGCCCTGGTTGGCAAGCTGTGTCTCCAGCGCCGCCCGGTCTCGGTCGAGCTGCGGGTTCATGCGCGCCATCAGCGCATCCTCATAGCGCTTCGTGTCGAAGTTCGTCTCGTAGCTGCGCCTGATGTCACCCGCATTGCCGAGCGAGCTCTGTATCGCTCCGGCGTTGGCGACCGCCCCTTGAGCGCGGCCCGTACTGGGCAGCGTCGTCTGCAGCGCCGGGCCGGGAGCGTATTGCTGATACTGCGGCAGGTTGATTGCGTTGGGGTTGCCGGCCGCCGGTGCGCCGGAAAGATCGAGCGGTCGCCCCAGCAGATCGTTCAACCGTGCCGACTGGCTGTTGGCGAGCGTCGCCATGTTCTTTTCGGCGGCGTCCGTCTGGTCCTTGATCGCCTGCTGTGCCGGCGAGAGCGTCTGCGTCGCCGTCCAGGTGGGAATGTCGTAGAAAGCGCCGCTCGACGGGTCCTTCCACTTGGTACTGCCCGTCTGCGAATAGGTCAGGCTGCCGTCGGGCGTCACTTGGTTGACATTGCCGAGGGTGCCATTGGCAATGGCGGTGCCGATGGTCGCGGTCTGCGCCGCCGCGGTCGCGCGCGGATCCGGCGGCTTAGGAGCTTTGGGTTTTCCCATGGTGCCTACCTCTGGTTGGCGGGGTGCGCCCGCCATTGGTTGTCTGTGAGTGTGAAGATGATTTCCGCTTCAGCCCGCCCACGAAGGCGGGGAATTCGGTGCGGCGTGAAACCGAACCGTTCGGCAATCGCGATCATGCCGGCATTGCGCTCGGAAACCCTGAGCACGACCATCTGGCAGCCGATCTCCTGGAGCGGATAGCCGAACATGCCCTTGAGCACCGGCCGCGTCAGCCAGCGTCTGCTGGTGGAAGCCGCCGACAGTTCGATAACACCGGCCTCCGGCGCAAAATTGTGAAACACCACGCCAGCCAGGAGCGCGTCGCCTTCGACGACGCCCATGGTGGTAAAGTCCGCAAAGCCGCGTTCGCAGCCGGCGATGTGGCGGGCCACGAAGTCCGCGATCGATTGGTTCACCGTGGGGTTGCCGGCACCACCCCAGACGATCCTCATGCACTCGCCTCCCCGGCCTCGACCTGCAGCGTCGCAAGATCCACTTCCAGATCGAGCCTTGCCGCTCCACCGGATGTGATGGCGCAACCGACTGCCAGCATGTCGCCTGACGCCCGCACATTCTGCCGAAAACTGTAGCGAAGCTGCTGCGTCAGCGAGTCCCAAACCGCCTTGTCCCACAGTCCGACATCCCAATCGGAGGATGCGGCATCGCCAGCCGTCACGCTGGTGGCCGCAGGGATCGACCGGTCGAAGTCCGCTCGAGCAAAAAGCCGCACTTTCGGTTTGCTTTTCGCCCGGAAGAACACGTGGGCGAGCGTGGCTTGCGCGCGCTGGCCAAACCGGCCAGAGGGTGCAAACTGCGAGAGATAGGCGGCCGTAAAGGTCAACCCGTCGTCGGTCCCCGTCGTATCGCCCTGCCAGCAAAAGCCGGCGTCGGCGCCGAAGAACAGCCCGCCCTGCAGCGTCTCGTAGCAGCTCGCCCGCCAATTGCTGATCGTCGACCAGCGGCCGCTGAGCACATTGAGCACGAATGTCGTATCCGCGACGACGCTGTTGCCGGGAAAGGCGATGAAGACCAGGTTCTGTTCGGGCCATTGCTTCACCACCCAGCCGGCGCCGGTGGCATTCGCCGCCCGCCGCCAGTCGTCCTCGATCGGGCGCGAAACAGAAACCTGGCTGAGCGCCTGGCGATCGCGCTGGAACACCTGCGAAATCGGCGTCAGCCCGTCGCTGGTGGCAATCAGGATATCGCCGCCGGCGCGGATCCAGGCGTTCTTGCCGAGCGGCCTGCCGATCTGGTAGACGCCCTTCAGTGCAAAGCTGTTGGCGTCACTCGGGTCGGAACCGGCATAGACCGCCACCTCCCCTTCGGTCGAGACGAAGACGCAGAGATCGGAAAGGCCGTCGCCGCTTTCGAGCGACCAGGAAAAGCCCGTCAGCAGCGAGCCGCCCTTCTTCATCACGCCGCCCAGCGGAAACAGCGCCGCCGCCCCGCCGATCACGTTGACCGGCAGATAATAGGCGTCGAGGGTGGCATTCTTCAAAAAGAACTGCCGGTTCTTGAACAGCCAGCCGTAGTTGAGCTGCGCCATGGTGGTCGCGTCGGGAAAGGTGATCGCCGGCGTCGTCGCCCAGGTGCTGCCATTGTACACCCGGCGCTGATCGGCGCCGTTGAGGCAGATGAGGAAGGAGTTGCCCGCATTGGTGTGCTGGAAGGTGCACCAGTCGCCGCCCGAAAGTCCGCTGACGGCGGCTGCCGTCGTCACGGGCGGTGCGGCCGGCGAGGTCATGTCGTAGATCGCCGTATCCGTCGCCATGAAGAGCTTCTCCGTGGCGCCGTATTTGTATTTGAAGGCACTGCGGATCGTGCCGCCGTCGGCCACCCGCCCCCGCTTCTGCGAACCGCCGCGAATGCGGCAGCCGACGAGCGTCGGGAAAAAGTTGCGCAGAACGCTCGCCGATCCTGGCTGCTGTGCCGCCATGTCGGCCGTCGTCACGAGCCCGTTTTTCGGCGCCGGGAAGGTGATCGGCTGCGAGGTCTGCTGCCGCCCGATGCTGGTTGCGCCGCGATTGTTCTGGCCGACGCGTCCAGGCCTTACGTCCACTCTCATGATGCCCCCCGGTCGGCGTTGAGTTCCTGCAGCAGATCCGCCTCGAACTCGGCGAGGCTGTCGTCGAAGGGCAACCCCTTCTGCCGCTTCCAGCGCCACAGAATGCCCTTGCCCAGCAGCCGCTCGGGAAACAGTGTCCGGTCGTCATCCGCCTGCAGCGTGTTGCGCTCCTCGAAGGGGTCGCCCAGCACCCAGTTCTTCGAGATGTAGTCGACGATGGCTCCGACGCCTGCTGACGCTGGCAAGAACAGCATCTGGTTGTCCCGCAGGAAGAAATAGGGCTGCGCCGAAGCGGTGCTCGTGGCGACCGCCCATTGCGAGCTGTTGGTGATCGGGCGAAAAAAGCCGCCGGATGCGGTGCGCACGGCGCCGCCCGGCGTCAGCCGCTGACAGTCGGCCGGAAGGGTCAGCGGCGAGAGGATCGCCACATGCTGCTTCAGCAGGCGCCGCCAGTCGCCGCGGCGGGCAATCTCCTCGCCCGCCTCCTGCGCCAGCGCCACCATCGTCTGGGCATTGGGATCGTTGGAGCCGTAGATGCTGTCGAAGCGGTCGAGCGAAACGATATCGCAGACCTCGTTGATTGCCGAAAGCAAGGTCATGGCGTCACTCCTGCGACAGTCATTTGCGCGTCGCCCCAGCGGGCGCGCTCGTCGGCAACACCGAGCCCCGCAAGCGCCGACATTTTCAGCTGTTGTGCCGCGCCTGCCTTGCCGGCGTCGCGCTCCCAGATGGCGATCTCCTCGACCAGCCCGTAGAGATATACGTCAGGCGCCCTTTCGAGCAGCCAGTTGACGGGGTTCTCCGCCGTCAGCGGAGGGATCTTGCGATAATAGATCATGGTGAGACCGTAGCTTCCCGCTGGGAAAGGCTTGATCCTGTTGCCGACGATCGCATAGCCGAGTCGGCCACAGGCTTCGGCCAGATTGCTCTCAGCCAATTGCTGCAAGGCCATGGCACGGATCGGCCGGCCGCTCGCGCTCAGCACTTGTCGCGCCTCGACAAAATCCGCAGGCAGCGGCGCATCGCCTTCGACGACGGTGATCGCCGCCGTTGCTTCCATATCGCTCACGCGCAGCATCCGGTTGAGTTTCAGCTCGGCAAGGCCGAGAAATCGCGGAAAGAGGTGGGCGATGTCGTTACGGCCGCTGTATTCTCCGGCATCGACGAGCAATGCGGCATAGTCTGCAATGCTCATAGCCGGCCCTCCTTGGTGCGCCAGGCACGATTGTCGCCGTCGTTGAGGAAGCGTTTGACGAAGCGGTCGTCGCCTTCCGAATGCGCCGTCACCAGGCCAGAGGCATGCGCAATGTTGAGTGGGACCGAGGCGACGCGGTGCCAATCGCCGCGCCAGGCCTTCTCGGCGCTGTTGCGCACGTCCCGGTTTTCGCTGAGCAGATTGTCGACGGGATAATCGACGCGATAG
This sequence comes from Ensifer sp. VA4, assembly GCF_055710065.1. Lineage (NCBI taxonomy): Bacteria > Pseudomonadati > Pseudomonadota > Alphaproteobacteria > Hyphomicrobiales > Rhizobiaceae > Ensifer > Ensifer sp. VA4. The sequence goes on from NZ_JBVQPO010000013.1 coordinate 135,211, forward strand.
ACATCCTTCTCCCCGTCGAAGAGGTGCCAGACCGAGCGGCCCGTCATCCGGTCATGATCGTAGAGCGTCCAGGCTCCGTCGCGGATCAGCATCGCTCACTCTCCCGGCAAGGGATCGGCGCGCTCGGCCTTGCCGGCGGCAATCAGCGCCTTCGCCTCCTCCAGGCTGAGCGATACGACGGCCCCGGCCACTGTTCGCTCGCCATCCTGGAGCCAGACATCGTAGACGAGGCGGACAGGCACCGATTTCTTTGCTTCGGTCATCGATTTCTCCATGAAAAAAGGCGGATCCGAAGAACCGCCTTGCCAATGATCATTCGTTTTTTTGAACCGCGCTGCGGCGGCCGTGGAAGCGCGGCGTGCACCACCCAACTCTTGACTGCCGATAGGCTATGTTTGTCTTGCGCCTTCAGCGCCGCCAATTGCGCCGCCCGCTCCGTGCGAGACCCAGTCGGTGGACGTTGGCCAAGCACATCGCCTGGCGCCTGCGCCCCTTCCTTGTCTTCATTCCGAAAGAGACACCCGTCCCGGCGGCTCTTTGCCGGCGTGAGCGCCGCCGTGCAGCCGACGGTCTGCATCACCCGGTCGAGGATCGCCTCGGTGAAGGGGGCTGCGCGCCGTCAGTCGGCGCCAGCGCAAACCCCGTCGCCAACGATATTCCCTGGTCGCTACTTTCCATGTTCGTTCCGAAAGAGGTCGGCCGGCACCGGCGGCGTCTTGCCGAAAGCGAGGGGTGTGGTGCAGCCGATGAAACCGTCAGCAAAGCCGAGTGCCTCAGAGGGCGTATAGCCGGTCGCTTCGGCCTCAAGGTCGAGCGACCAGCCTTCGTTCTGGACATAGCTGCTTCCCGTGCGGTTCTCGGCGACACGAATAAGGTCGTCTTCATTTCCCGGCGTTTGGAACCCCCAGATCAGCCTTGGCTGGCCGGCGACATCAACACGCTGCTGAATGTACCCGGTCAGCATAAAGCCCGAGACATAGACAGGCTTCTCAAAGGCCACGCGCAGCGCCGCCCGCGCAACGCCTCCAGGCTCTCGATATGGCCCCATGGCATTCTTGAACGTCATCTTGCCGAAGGCGTCTTTCTCCTCACCAAGGGCCGCGAAGAAGTCCTGCCGGCATTGGAGCAGCGCGTTCACCAGCCTGTTGCCCCGCAGCAGCGGAGGCGGCCCAAGCTCGGCCAATCCGAAAGTCTCCTCTGCCCACGGCAAGCGGAAGTCTCTCGTTTCGCTTTCGTCGGGTTCACAGGTTACGATTGCCTGCTCGTCAGGATCAAAATAGGAGCGGAAATCCAGGTGTTTCGAGACCGGGCCGACGGCGGCATCCTTTGAGCTCAGCGAAGAAAAATCTCCCCAGAATCTCACCCGGTACCGCTCTGCAACGGCGCGCGCGACCTCACGGGGCGGTGCGATCACCTGAAAGCCCCAGGCAAAGCGTGTTGGCTTACCCTCCTCTATCGTCCTTCGCTGAAAGAAGCGCACGACGGAAAAATCGCCAACCTTAATGGGACGCTCGAACGTCACGCTTTCGTTGTAGGTATTCTCGGCCTCGGGAACATGAGGCATATTGTCTGGGCTTTCAAAAGCTTCGACGCGGAACCGCGGAAAGGTTTTTCTTTCGTCCCACAGCACTTTGAAGAACGAGGGCTTGCAGGCGACGAAAGCGTCGAGAATTTTATTGGCCTTAGCGCCCGATACTTTCGCCGATGGGAACAGGTCCTCCGGTGAAGGCAAGCGCTTCCTTCCCGCCTCCTCGTCGGTTGCCAGACCCGACATCCGATCCTTGGAAGCGTCGCACATCACCAGCGTCCGCGTGGGGTTGTTCGCCGGGCGAATGACGATTTTCCTGTAGCTGTCCTCCGGCGCGACCGATGCGTCGCCGTGTTGTGCCTCCGGCTCGGTGCTGAGCTTCAACTCGAGCAGATGACCATCTTTGGCAACGAACCTGGCGGCGGGCAGCAGCGTCTCGATCACCTTGGCGACCTCAGGCAGATTCCGCTCCACCTCGAAGCCCCATGCGAAGTGCGGAACGGCAATGCCGACGGCCTCGAACTGGACATACCCGCTAAGCGGCAGTCCAGAAGCAACGGCAGGCGCTGCGAACGCGATGTAGTGCCCGGTTACTCCGTCCGACGCGTAGTGGTCATAGGGGCTGATCGCGACTGCGCGAAAGTCTGCCTTATCACTCGTGAGGAGAGAAAATATGTCGGCCTTGCACGCCAGGAATTCGCCAAACACCCTTCCCGCATCGACCCGCTCAACCGCCGCAGCAGGCGTCGCAAGTATGAGCAGACAGAAGACCGCGCAAAGACGCTTAAGAATGTTAGACCCCATCTGCCCAACTCGCCTTGTAACTTGAACATTGTTGCTCGAACGCGTCGGACAAACGCTTCGAAATGGGAAAGCGAGGGTCAGAGCACCGCCGTTTCTTGCCTTCACATCAACGCAACCAGAAAAATTTCATGTCCACTGATAACTCGTCTGACTTGTAGAACATTACAAGAACATACGCAACGGGATTTTGGCAGCGGAACGATCCTGTTCAGTCAGAGATGCGTCAGGAATGGCATATTGCGGCTCATGTGACATCAGGCCGGCGACCCGGGCGTCTCCGTGGCTACCACGGCGCCCATCTAGCGGGTTACGTTACTCCGGGGCAGGTACCAGGGCGGCCCGTCGACAGGGCGCGGTGTCGGCACGGGCGGCTCATAATTTGGAAGATTCATGGCACGGCGCGCCAGCTTTTGACGTTCGGCAAGTTTCGGTTCGCCTGATCTCAGATATTCTCGCTCGATGATACGCGCGGCCTCATCGGCATTGTCCGCCTGCTTAAGTTTCTTCAGGACTTTCTTTTCCGGCGTGTTCAGAAGCTCATGCTCCAGAAAGCCGTAGTTTGCTTCATACGATTGTTCGTCGTAGCCGTTCTGCTTGGCCCAATCCTTGAATGCCTCCCGTCGCGCCTTGTCCCACTGCATATAGCCGAGAGCATTCCCTTCATCGCGACCGGTGTCATAACCGCGTTGCCAGAGGTTACCGCGCAGCGCGCCGAACCCACCGCTCTCATGGTCACCATTGCCGACAATTCCTGCAGCCTCGTGCTCACCCATTAGCATGCGTCTCTGCAGGTCCCGTTTCATCCGTGCGGCAATATTGTCCGAGAGTTTGTCGCGCGCCGTAGTCGCGTTGAGGCGGCCAGCTGGCAACACTTGATGGCTGGTGCTGAACCTCGTCGTATCAGTCAGCGTACCCCGATAGTGCATCGGCGCCTTGCGAAAATCACCGCTTAAGAGTTCGCCCGCCGGCGGATGCCGGAAACGCGCGCTCTCGCCGCGCGGCGCCTCTACGTCGGCAATGGGGCTCCTGCCCGCCAATGCCGGGCTCTCATCGAAATAGTTGATCGCCTCCCGAACGGATTGAATTCGGGCGGGTAGTCCCATCGAGTTGAGAAACTTGTCTTCCAGGTCCATTTCACACCTAACGTGCTTGGGTTTGTTCTGTCTGCATCGCCCCGACCTGCGCATTCCGCGACCCGTCACGAGGCGCCGACGAACGAGAGCGGCTCCTTGAAGCCGCTCAAGCCGCCAGCGCTGCGGTTGTGCGCGAGGAAGGATTACCTCTCCCGATCAGCTCGCGGCACTCAGCCCAAAGAGGTCGGCCGCAACGCCGAGGCCCTTTTCGTTGTGCACCTTCAGCGTGCCCTCGCCGATGATCACGCCCTTGTCGGCGTCGCCGGTCTTGGCCACCGCCTTGTCCTCCTGGATGTTGCGCAGCCAGAGGAAGGAGAGCATGTCGGTGTCGAGGAAGAAGGCGTTGCGCGCCAGTTTCGCATTGCCCGCCTGCACCCGGTTCGGGTGGATCATCACCGTGCCGAACGGGCCTTCGTAATAGTCGGCGGTCGCCACGATCGTGTTGCGTTCGCCGCCCTGCGAGACGGCATAGCGGAACGGCGCGACGTTGGCGTCGGACATGAAGGTGACGAAGACCGATTTGACGTAGGGCGAAACCGAGACGTGGCGGAAATTGGCGCCGTTCTGGTAGCCGGTCTGCATCACCTGGTCGAGGATCGCCTTGGTGAAGGGGCGCTGCGCGCCGTCAGTCGGAGCCACCGTCAGGCCGGTCGTCGGGTTGAAGCCGCCATTGGCGCCGCCTGCCCCGCGCGAGACGTTGGTGGTGAGCCAGGTCGGCAGCGAGCCGAACTCACGGGTCGCGCCCGAGACCGAAGCATTGGTGTCGGCGATCGCGTATTCCAGGTCCTTGCGGATCTCCACGCCCTTCTTCAGCTTCTGGTATTTGCGCTTCTGCACGTTGCCGGCCTCGGCCACCACCTCCTGGGTGGCGGAGATGATCCAATCCTTGCGCAGGATCTGGGTGTAGTTGCCGAGCCTGGTCGGCGCGATGATGGTGCCGAAGGTATATTCGTCGCCCTCCTGGCGGATGTTCTCGCCGGGGGCGGCGAGTTCGTCCGTCTCCCATTCCGGGTGGTGGGTGTTGCACTTGCCCTTTTCGATCAGCGAATAGATCGGCGTATCCTCGGGCGTGATGCGGGAAACGACGTCGGAAAGCTCCTCGCGGTTGCCCACGGCCTGCGAGGTCGTGAAGGTGTTTGCTACGACAGCCATGATAGTGTCCTTGATTGTTTGAGAGGGGTCGGCACCGCCCGCGTCAGCAAAGACGCGCGTGCTGCCATCAAATGTCGATCGGAGTTTTTGAGCAGGAACGCTCCGCCGAAACCACGTAAAAACAAAGAGATGAAGCGGTTTCCGGACTCTGTTTATGATGGACTTCCGGCATGCCGCCCGCCGCGCTCAGTCGAAATCGACGCCCATCGCGTCGCGGATCGAGCCGCTCTTCGCGAGCCGCTTCATCGCTTCCCGGCTCCGTCCCGGCGCCTGCTCTGCCTTGCCGGCCGGCCTTGGCCGCACCACCGGCGCCGGCGCTCGGGCAAGCTTGCTCATCGCCCGCTTCTTTGCCTGCTCGGCGGCAAGGCCGAGGCGGGCATAATGCGCGAGCTTGAACAGGCGATGATCGGTGACCTCGCGCACTTCGGCTTCGGAAAAGCCGAGCGCCTCGGCCACCTCGAACGCGCCGGCGAAGAAGGAAAGTCGCCCCTCGTCATCGGCCGTTTCGGGAAAGGCCTCGATCAGCTTCAGGTTTTCCGCCTCGAGCTGCTCGTCGCTGGCGGCCTCCGAAAGCGCGCCCATCACCATTGCCGGCGCCTCGGCAATCGAAAGAATCTCGTCGATCCGCTCGAGCCCCGCCTGGTGCAGCGCCCATTGCCGGCGATAGCCGTCCGGGTCGAGTGCGGCCATGTGTTCCGGCGGTTCCGGTGGGATCTCGCTGGCGATGAGGTTGGCAAAGGCATTGGCCGATTGCGCCACGCGACTTGCCATGCCCTCCAGCGCCCGCCCGCGATTGGCGATGTCCTGCGTCTTGTGGCGATAGTCGCGGTCGCGCATATAGCCGAGCTTCAGCTCGGAAAACGGCACTTCCTCGCCGCCCTTGAGGACAACAAGAAAATCCTCGGCTTCGTTGGCCGCCGCGTCCTCGTCAGGCTCGGCCGGCTCGTCGTCGGGATGTGCGGGGTCGTCGTGGCCCTCGCCACGGGTCTCGTCCCGTCCGTACTCGCTTGCCCTTCCCGGCTCCGGGTTGGCCTCGTCTTCGGGCTCCCAGAAATCGAGATCGGCATCGTCAAGCCCGGTCGCGGGGTCAACGGTTTTGCTCCCGCCAAAAGGCAGGTTGGCACTATCGTTCGTCATGGCGTGACCTTTTTGAGAGATACTTCAATGCATTGGGCCGGACAGGCATCTGCCTGGAACGACCTCATGAAAGCGCTTGCCCGTCAGGCGGGTGCGCCCTTGCCGTCAGCCTTGGCTTGCTCCGTCAGGAACTTGAGCTTGGCGCGGAAGTTTCGGATGGCGCGGGCTTCGGCCGCATAGGCCGCCCGGCCCTGATCGTCGGTGAGACCGGCGTGGATGCAGCCGTTGATCGCCGCCCATTCCAGCTCGTTCATCACCTCGTTGAAATAGGGCACGTCGAGAATGGCGCGCGCAGCCGCTGCCCTTTCCTCTGGTTTCATGCTGTTGACCTCGTTTGGAGAGCCGTCGTTTTCGACCGAAATTCTGCGTCGAACGCCGCCTTGATTCTGCTTTTGTTCCGCGCTACCGATGTGCGAAACGGGGCGATTTGCTACCCTGGGTCGCCATCGCGAGTACCAATGAGATTTTGCCGGCCGTTCGGCGTCAGAGCCTCGGTCCGGGCTACCCCTCCCAGTGCAAGGCCCGACTGGAGCGTGCCTGCGCCAGTCACCGAAACGCGCTCGTCTATCGAATGAGGAACCCGTGAGAAGATTATCGAGCTTGATCTTGTCCGCCCTGCTTCTCGCCGCCGCGGTTTCGCCCGCCTCGGCGGCCGGCCAGTTCGGCAAGCCGCGCTACCTCGTCAAGGCCTTCCTGCTCAAGGCCGACAAGACCTTCGATCACGCGACGAACTGGTGCGGCTACGATAGCGTCTGCACCCTCACCGTCGGCGATTATGACGTCCGCTTACGCTTCTTCATGAGCGGCAGAAGCTACCGCTTGCGCGTTGCGCCGTCCTGGGATGGCGCCGATCCCTGCTGCACCTTTGGGATGGAAACGACGAGGCCTTGGTCGCAAACGGCCAACCGCACGACGAAAGGCTCTATTACAGAACAGCCTCTGGCCGCCTGGAGCTCGGCACACTCTACATCGCGCTCGAAAGCCTCGAATAGCCAGAGCCGTTCAGTCCAATTAAGACCGTCTTGATTCTGCTTTTGTTCCGCGCTACCCATATGCGAAGCCGGAGCTGAAATGCCACCTAACCGGGCAGCGCAGCGCGGCCTTAAGGATCTTTCCGGCAGGACTTCGCGATGGAAAAGCAAGGCAAGATACGATGGTTCGAAAGCGTCGCGCTCGATGGCGCCTTCTGGCTGGCGATGGACAACATCGGTTGGCTGGTTGCCGAGTTTTTCCTCTACGGAACCGCGCGCCTGCTTGTTCGCTTTTTCAGTTTCGGCAGACTTGTGGTGGAAGATTTCTACGACAATAAGTCTGGATTTAACTGGTTCGGCGTAAACGTGGGGCGGATGGCCGTCTGATGATGAGCGCCGGCGTGGCAAAGATCATAGCCGTCTGCTTCTGGGGCCTGTGCCTCGCCGCCATTGGCTTCACTGTTAGGAGAATTGGTGCATGAAGAAAGTCGGAGTTGTCCTGGACGCCATCGCCGGGATCGTCCTCAATATTCTCGATATAATCGTTCTCGGTTTTCTCTTGCACCGTGTGGCACGTTTGATCGTTCCGCTTTTCAGCTTCGGTCGGGTGCAGGTCGAGGATATCTATGCCTCCGGCACCGGCTTCAACTGGCTGGGCCTGAAGCGCCAGGAGGATGGACGCCTCCTCCTGAACTCCGACATGAGCATGGTCGCAGCCGCGCTTTTCTGGGTTCTGTGCCTGATCGCTTACCTCGCGGTCACCCGCGGGTTTTAGCGAAGAGCAATTGGCACCTCGGACTACTCACGCCATCGGCCTTGCGCCTCTCGCAGCGAGGATCGGCCGGGGAACAGGCTTTCCCAAAAGCCACGACCGTTGGGCTGCACTTCATTGACAGGTGTTTCTGGGGCAGGCGTTTCTGGCAGTCGGAGGTCCGTGACACTGGAGCCATCTTCGGGCCGCCCTTGAGTTCTTGCGCGTCCTTGCCGTATGCGTCTTCCCAGAAACCAGGATTCTGGCGATAGATTTCATATGCATCGTGCCATTCATTGCCAAAGTCCTGGCCAATCCTGTCTGCATAGGCTTCGGGCACATTAAGGATGTCGTTAAACATCGACTTGCCAAGCTTCCTACCGACCAGATTCAAGCCCTGATTGATCAGAAAACCCATCTCATTCTCCTTGTCATACGCGCAACCGCTCGTTCCGACGGCCCATCGAGGTGCGTCAGATGAAGGCCGCGCACTGTTGCGTAAATTGGTGGTTGTTGGGTCAGCTTCTATCCGCGTCCAGAACCGGCGATCCTGAACACGGCGCTAACATCGGTGCTTTAGGGGTGCTTTTAGGATGAGCCGTATTGGGATTTGCACTCAGAGCTTGGCAACGGAAGCAGCCAGTGCCCCTCGCCTGCAACGGCGGGCTTTAACGCCGCCTTATTTCCCCGCCCGCCTGGTACACTGGTTCTCTCGCTTGATGCAGGCGATCTCCGCCGTCGAGCATTCGGCAATGCCATTGACGACTGCGCAGTGCGAGCACTGGTCGGTGAACTCCAGGCAATCCGGATTGGCCCTGATGAAGGCCTGCAGGCTGCTATCCTGGGCCTGTTGCGGCTGGGCTAGAGCGTCAGCGCCGGGCGTATCCGCCGCGTGAGCGGCGGTCATCGCCGCAATGGCCAGCGCCAGGCAAAGCGCGACACGAATGCTGGACTGCCTCATCCCCTGCTCCTTCTCAGCGCACATCCGACGCGACGTGAAACGGCTCTCGGCCGAAACTGCGCAATGTCGGAGAGTGCCGCCACGACGCCCGCCGTGCAAGCGGTCGCCGGCCGCCCTCACCCCAGTTCGTTGCGGATCGCCCGCATGAACACCTTGGCGCCGATGCCGATCAGATCGTCTGGAAAGTCATAGTCCGGATTGTGCAACCGCGCATGGTTTTCGCCGGCGCCGAGGAAGAACATCGCCGCTGGCGCCACCCGGCCGAAAAGCCCGAAATCCTCGGATCCCTTCATCGGCAGCACGCCCTCGCCCTTGTCATGGCTGACGCCCTCCTCGTCCATGGCGCGCTCGAGCGCGGTCACCGCAGCCTCCGCATTGCTGCACTGGTGGAACACGTCCTCGTAGCCGATCGCCACCTTCAGCCCGGCAGCCTCCGCCTCCCTGGCGACCAGCGCCTCGGCGCGGGCCACGAGATCGGCCATGCGCTCGTCGGTCAGTGTCCGGAGCGTCGCCCAGATCTCGGCATAGCCGGGGCTGATGCCGAAGGCCGCCTCGCCGAGCCGCGCATGCGTCACCGTGACAAGCGTATAGGTCTCGTCGAGCGGCCCGTTGTTGCCGAGCGCCGTCAGACCGGAAAGCAGAGCGGCCATCGCGAAGGTCGGGGCAATGCCGTCCTCCGGCGTCGAGGCATGCGCCGTCTTGCCGGACAGCGAAATCCGCATGCCGCGCGAGGCGCAATTGACCGGTCCGCTGCGCAGCGCCGCATGGCCAAAGCTTAATCCCGGGAAATTGTGCAGCGAGAAGACCAGGTCCGGCCGGATCGCCGCAAATTTCGGATCGGCAAGCACGGCCGCGGCACCCGCGCCGTTTTCCTCCGCCGGCTGGAACATCAGGATCGCGCGGCCCCGCGCCGGGCGCTCGCGTCCAAGCCCTTTGGCCAGCGCCATCAGGATCGTCATGTGCCCGTCATGCCCGCAGAGATGCCCCTTGCCCGTGATCTGCGAGCGATGGCCGATCTCCGAGATCTCCTCGATTGGCAGTCCGTCAAGCTCGGCGCGCACCATCACCGTCGGCCCCGGTTCGCGCCCTTCGTAAACTGCTGCCACGCCATGCCCGCCAAGGCCGGTGACGACGGCGTCCGGCTTCGTCTCGTCAAGCGCCGCCACGATCGTTCGCGCCGTCTCCCGCTCCTCGCCCGAAACCTCCGGCCGCCGGTGCAAGGCATGCCGGAACGCCACAAGCGCCTCGAGTTCACGGTCGATTAGAAACATTCACGCCCCTCCGCTGCGAGTTTCCCTGTTCTTAGCAGGTCCTGGAGGGCGTCGCCAATCGCGCCGGCGCGTGTTCTGACCTTTCGTCGGCTTCTGGTGCCAGCATGCGGCGCAACAGCAGGTTCAAGCGAACTGTAGGGTGGTCCCAGCAAACCCACCAGAAATGTGATCTCCACCCAAAACGCATTGAGGCTATCGGCCCGGAAAAAACATGGGTGTTCGTACCGCCCGCCCTAATGGCAGAACATTCTAGGAACGTCGACAAGAAGACAAGCAGGAATACCGGAACTTTCCAATGCAACCTCTGGAAAGCATTCCTTTCCGGTGGCGGCCTGTGTCCGCAGCCTAATCCCTGATCCGCGCGCCTTCTTCGTCTGGCTTCTCGATCGCCACGGCCTTCGCCCGGATGGTCGTATTCACAGTCATGCGGACCTTCTCGGCGGCAAGCTGCGCCTCCATCTGCAGGCGCTGCATCGCCGCATCCGGCTGCTGCTGCTCAGTCGCCTGCATCCGCCGCCGGATATCCTCCGGCGTCGGCTTGGTGAAGTAGAGGTCGGGCGATTTCAACCCCGCCGCCCCCACCGTCTTGGTAATGCCGTTGTAGAGTCATGCGACCGCCGGACAGAACCGCCGCACAAGGCGGGTATCCAGGAAAACATAGGTGAGGACGAAGACCAGGTAGTTGGGGCTGATCCAGCTATTCAGAGAAGATGAAACCAAGCCCGAGACGAACGATGAGACTTCAAACGGACCAAACATAACCGCCCAGTCGTATGATCGAGCCACAACGGTGAGCAGCATGAAGGCAGTGATCAACAGAATGCGCCTGCGAAGGGAGACGGTGGGAAGCGGTACGAACGCGACGATAAAGTAGATCGTATGATAGGGTGCCATGTACCACTGGAAGTGATGCTGATAGACGAGCTTCGCAACGATCAGCATGACCGCGTAGCAAACAAGAACGCGGACGGTCTAGCGCTCGTGTTCATGATGGAGAAGTGGGCGCGACACTACCTTGAAGATTGTGGCCGTTCTTTGCCACCCCAGGTTCTGTCGCAGATTATTTATTGACGCCCGCGCGGCCTTTTTTCCCCAGCAAGTGCCGAAGGCTCTGGAGATCATTGGCTTCGCCGACGTGTTTACCCAAACTGCGCAACTGACTGTCGAGTGCGAAGGGCCACATTGTTTCTTCCACCTCACCAAATGGTCCGATACCGCGTATCGCCCTCGTCACATTGGTCGTGCAATCAAAATCTCCTCCGCCGCTTCTGATCATCCCGGTTGTCCTCCGATATGCGCCGCAGTCGGCGCCGTGCCGCCGGCCATTTCGGCCAGGTTCTGCTCGCGTTTGAGGTTGAGTTCGGCGTCGATCTGGTAGCGCTTCAAGGCGCCGTTTTGCTGGATCTCCGCAAGCTTCAGCTCGCGCTCCATCTCGAGCTTGCGCCGTGCGGTCTCGCTCTCCATGCGCGCCTTTTCGGCGGCAAGCTGCGCCTCCATCTGCAGGCGCTGCATGCCGGGATCCGGCTGCTGCGGCTGAGCCGCCTGCAGCCGCCGCTGGATATCCTCCGGCGTCGGCTTGGTGAAGTAGAGGTCGGGGGATTTCAGCCCGGCCGCCTCCACCGTCTTGGCAATGCCGTTGTAGAGGTTGTCCGGCGAGACGTAAGGATTGTCGGGCCCGAGGGTGGTCAGCAGTTTTTCCTGCAACTGCTGGATCATCTGGATCATCAGCATGTCGCGCTCGCGCGTTCCGGCGCCAAGCCCGGTATTGACGGTCGCGTCCATGCCGGCGTTCCAGTGGCGCGGGTCGAAGCTCACCCATTGCCCGCGCAGGCGCACCGTCCGCGGCCGGTCCTGGTGCTTGATGACAAGACCAAGCAGGCCCTTGAACACCCGGCGAAGCCCTTGCGCAAAGGTGCGCACCATCAGCTCCGTCTGGCCGATACCCGCCTGCTCGACGAGTGCCGTCGCCTTCGCCGTCATGTTCTGCAGCGCATCCGGTGCCAGGCCGCTCGACGCGTCGGAAATGCCGGTGCGGTCGGTCGCCTCCTGGTCGAGATAGCCGAGCATGGAGAAGGATTCCCCCGCCACGAACGGCACCGCCGTATAGCCGACGGCGCCGCGCACATCGACGCCCTGGCCGACGCGGATCGGCTGGCCGAACTTCGGGTTCAGCACCGATTCCGGGTTCTGGATCACTCCCTCCTGCACGATCGGCTGCTGGTTGTTCTGCCAGTAGAGGTTGTCGAGCGTCTGGCGCAGAAGCACGGTCTTCACCCGCTGGATCTCCGCCATGTCGTCGGTGATCGCGTTGCCTTCGCGCTGGTGCGGCCGCCGCTCGGTGATGAGGTCGGCAAAGGGCACCTCGTCCCATTCCGCGTCTTCGAGCAGATTGTCCGGCCCTGTGCCGCCGGCAAAGACCAGCCGCCGCAGTTCGGCAATGCCGTCGTCGTCGGCGTCCACCTTCACATAGAGCTCGTAGTAGTCCACCTCCTGCAGCGCCGTCGCCGTCTCCTCGCCGTCGCCGAAGATGCCGCGCCTTCGGGCAAATTCCTCGTCCTCGCCGTCGGCATTGCCGGCAATGGCAAAGCCTTCGACGAGTTCACGGTCATAGCCCATGGCGATGAGATCGGAGCGACGCATCCGCCGCTTGATGCCGGCAATCGGGCTGTCGTCGATCGAGATCGCATCCGGATGAACGAGGAATTCTTCGAGCGGCACCGCGGCAAGCCGCGTCGCCCCGCGCTCCGCCGTGCGGCGGATCGTCACGGTGAAGACCGGCTGCTCCACCGGCCCGGTCGGCAGCTCGATCCGCTCGACCGATTGCGCCTGTTCCAGCACCTCCACCGTGTCGTCGGCGATGAGCTGCACCAGGGCCGCCTCGTCGAGTCCGCTATGGGTCGAGACCTCGACGCTTTTTCTCTTCTCGTACCACCAGCGGATCACGCCGTTGCCGAGCTTCAGCGCATCGTGCGCCGCGTCCTGCACCGCGTCATAGCCGTCGCTTTCGGGAAAGACGACGTAGTTGATATAGTCGGTCGCCTGCTCCGCGCCCGCCTCGTCGCCCTGGTTGACCGGCTGGTATTCCACCACCTTGTCATTGCCGAGCACGGTGCGGATGAGCGAAGGCAGCACCTTCTTCACCGCCGCGCGCACATCGCGCGAGACCACCTTGGAGCGGTTCGCCTCCGCCGGCACATCGGCCATCACCCCGTCGTAATATTCCATCGCCCTGACACGCGCCGCCGAGAGCTGGTCGCGATAATCCTCGCAATCCCCGACGAGTTGGCTCACTAGGTCCGTCAGTTCCGTTTTCGTCATCGCTGCCATCAGAGAACCTTCCGATCGGTAAAGGCCCAGGCGGGGTATCAGCCTTCACCCGGGCAAAGCGTTTCATCATCAGCGCGTAGCGGCTGGCCGAAGAACGTCGTCGCGTTGTTTTTGCTTGTGAAATCAGCTGATCTGGATCGTGCCGATCTTGTACCGCACGCCTTCATCAGCTGTGATGACGACCGCGCTGTTGCCGAGGATCGTCTGATAGTTCTGATCCTGGGAATTCGGATCGAACACGCTGATGTAGTGATTGCTGTGATATTCGTTCATGGCGCCACCGCCAGCGAGGCTGACCATTCGGCGGCCGTTCGCCTCAAATTGCGGGTTGGCCAAGCTATCCGACACGCAGTAGCAAAAACCATTCGCCTGCAGTCCGGTATAGCCGAACAGAACCCATTTCTGCGTGGGCACATGATAGCGGATGCTTTGCGCCATGCGGCCGTTCTGGTCATACATGGTGTAAGGGTTGTAGCCCGCCACCTTGAAGAAGATCTTCGGCTGTTGCGGGGCAATGTTGCCCTGATAGTATTGGTGGTTCACCGTCTCCCACTGGTTGGCATTGTTATAGAGTTGCCAGCCGACCGAAGCGTCGAGGTTGGACGTGCGGATGATCGCGAAGCCGTTGTCGAGCAACGTCGTATTCCCCGGCAGGTTACGAACCTCCACGAAGGCATAGTAGTAATTGCCTTCCTTCACGATGTTCGAAGGATGCAGGAATCCGTAGGCGGTGTTGATGGACTGATAGGACCACGGCTCCGGGATCAGCACGCAGCGAACATTGTGATGATTTTGACCGAAATCCCCGGGATTCGGGACCGTCCAGGCCTGGCCGTCATTGGTCGAGCGCACATAGCCGATTGCATTGACCCACCGTGTATTAAATCCGTAGGCATGGGAATTGAAGCCTGGCACCCCACCGATTGTCGTGGACGATTGGTAGAATTCGTGGTGCGTCAGGCCAACCACCAGCGAGCCGCGGGCGTATGGGGACATGATCCAATGCCGGTTGGCATAGTGCCCTTCAACTGTGTCGCGAGGGGAGTTCCAATGCCTGCCCGCATTCCAGTTGGTCCAGGTCTGACCATTGTGCCAGTCGTAGACGACGTTGTAGCGGTACCCTTCGGAATGACCGGTGATGAACGTCGGCGTGCCGTTGGCATCGCGCCACGGATGCAGCGGACCATCCACCCAAAGGCCATAGGGCGTGCTTCCGCCTACATAGCCGTGCCACTGGTTCGTGCTGAAATCCATGCATGTCGTGTTCCCCGACGTGGTGACGACGCTGGTAACCATCGATTTCTCCTGGCGTTGTGTATTGAAGTGTCCTGCGGACCGACCCGGGCTCTGGCGCCACAGGCAAGCCGCCCTTGGTGAGCAGCAACGAGATCGGTTGCGTTGGAGCGGCCTTGGGTAAGCTGATCAAAGAACCTTCCGATCGGTAAAAACCCAGGCGGCGTCATTCGCCTTCACCCGGGCAAAGCGTTTCATCATCAGCGCATAGCGGCTGGCCGAAATCACGTCGTCGCGTTCCTTGACGATCCGGCCGTCCTTGCGGTGGTAGAGCCTGAATTCCTCGAACCATTCGCCGCAGGTGGAAAACACCTTGAAGCGCCCGGTCTGCATCCGCTGCAGCATGTCGGAGACACCCGCCTCGACACCGTTGCTGCCATCGTCGAAGGTCGCCCGTTCCGGCAGCATGGAAAGCCCCTGCCCACGATATTGCGCGGCAAGCTGCTCGCCCGAGCCCTTGTCGTGCTGCAGCCCGTCATGCGGCCAGGCCCAGGGCAGCCAGGTGCCCCAGGGTTTCAAGCTCGCCGCATGAATTATCGGCGTCGCTTCGCGCTCGCGGTAACAGCGGGTTACGTAGAAGATATCGGCATCCCGGTCCCAGGCACAAAGGGCTGCGGCAAAGGGGTGGTCCCAGCCGAAGTCGAGCCCGCCGATCTGCACCCAATGCCGGGGTATCTCGAAAGGCTCGACGCGGATCTGTTCCTCCGTCACCGGGAAGATCCGGCCGGAACCGAGCGTCGGCACGCCCTTGGTGCGCGCTTCCTTCTCGTGCGCCGGATAGCTGGCGACGATCTTCGCGCGCTCCTCGGGCGTATAGTGCTCGGCATCGTCGATCGTCATGGTCACCACGGTCCGGTCCTCGCAAGGCTCCAGCAGATAGCGGCCGACGACCGCGCTCATACCCTTCAGCGGTGTAAACGTCACGGCGACCGAACCGCCCGTCGCATTGGTGCGGGTAATGCCCTCGAAATAGACGTCCTCCGGCGGCTCCTCGTCGAACCAGACATAGTCCACCGTGTTTGCCTGCCATTTCGCCCGTCCCTGCTCATAGGCTTTCAGAAGCAGCGTCGAGGTGCCGCCCGAAGCGTGGCGCACCGTCACGCTGTCGAGCGCGCCGGAAGCGCTTGCGCGCCGCGTCCAGCCGGAAAGCGCTGCTTTCGGCAGATAGCCGGTGCCCCAGTCCTCCTCGCTCATCGGCGGGCCGACGAGCAGCCGCTGCACGCCATCGCGCGTCAGCTCGTGCGATTCCGAGCCGCCGATCATCGTGATCGGGCGCTCGAACCGTCGGCCCGCCCACCATTCGGGATAGTCGCCTGTCAAATGCATCGCCGCTTCCGCGGCACCGGCCAGCGTCTTGCCGAGCTGGTTGCCGGCCATGAACAGCCGCTCGCGAAAGCGGGTGCCGGCCGCGTGGAATTCCGTCTGCTTCGCATAGGGCCGGTAATAGCGCAGCCTATTCGTGTTCTGCCGCCGCCCGATCTCCATCGCCAGTTCCATCCGCTCCCTGAGCAGCAAGGAAAGGCCCGATGGCCTGGTCGAGCTTGCGGATCCGCTCGAGAAGTTGCTCATCCGTCATCTCGCCGATCTGGTTTGGATTGATGGTCACGTCCTTCGGCATCAGCGCCGCCACGGCCTTGAGGAAATCATGCGGGTTCTTCTCGATCAGCGCATGGATCGCCGCCGCCCCTCGGGCTTCCCAGGCCGAAAGCATGTCTTCCAGAAAGAGCTCGCCGAGCCTGGTGCGTACCGCCTTGCGGGCGCGCGGCCGGGGGATCGCGCCCGCGCGGTCGGCACGCGGCAGAAAGCGCCCGGTCTTCGGGTCCTTGGCAGGTTTGCTCGTCATGGGATTTGCTCCGCTCGGGCCAGTGCATCCGTTGCCGGCCCAGCGTCGGCAGAGATTGCAGCCGCCGGCCAGCGACCCTGCCTCGGCGCCTGCAGCAGCCGGCCGCTTGGCAATCGTCAAGCGCCGCACCCGCCGCGAAAGCGTGCGCCAAGCGTGACGGCAGGTCACAAAAAATTGCTGGTGTCACGCCGAAAGTCACGCTTGCAAACTTGACTTCAGGTTGTATTAGATAGTCAATACGTCGCGCCGGATCGCCCTGCCTTGGGCCTTGCGGGAGGAAATGCGCGACGGGTGCCGATGCCGCGCAGGCGGCAGCCGGGAACGAGCCAAAGTAGTTCAAATTTTTGAACAGTTTGTCAGTCTGGAAGTCCCGCCGTGGGAACCATGCGATGGATGCAACAGGTGTCAGATGATCCGCAACGCGTTCAGTAAGTTGAAGACCATTATCACCCCACGCCCCTCCGTAGCGAATATCTCGCCCAGGTTGCTTGAACTGGCGACCTCCGGCAACGTCGAGGCCCAGGCAAAACTCGCCGAAATCTACTTCAACGACGGCAGCGAGGAACACTACGCCGCCTCGCTTCACTGGAACCGGCAGGCGGCCCGCCAGGGTCATCCCGCTGCGCAGGCCCGTCTCGTCACCATCTATCAAAGGGGGCTCGGCGTCGAGCGTGACCCGAAAGAGGCCTCGCGCTGGCTTCGCAGCATCGGGCGCCCGCGCCCCGAACCTGTCCGCGTCGTTTCCGGCAAGATTGTCAAGCAGGAAGCGTGACGAGCGCCAGCCCGTCTTCCACGTAACCCTGCGAAGTAACGATCGGCGATGACCGCGCCGTTGCTCCATTGTCGCGAGCGCCGCTCGGCTGAAGCCCGGAATCAAAAAGGCCGCTTCAATGACGAAACGGCCAGCCTGTAATATCCTTAGCCCGCATCCTGACGCTTGGCAAGCCCTCCGGACAAAATTTGTTCTCGTTATGTTCGTTTTCTTGGCGGACTTCGTTTCGGCGGCATCGCTCGCCCCATCCGCCTCCCGGCACGCGTCATCGATTGGTGATATAGTGGCGATCGGCGCACGACGTCGCCCCGTGCCCAGCGGTCTTCCCAATCTCCCGCCGGGGGCCGAGAGGCGCGCCGTGTCCGGTTCGATGGCGAGACGGCCAAGGGTCGCTCCCACGACGACGGGAGGGTTCCATGACCCCACGAGACCTGTTTGTTGTGATTTTCGCAGCGCTTCTCGCGCTCGCCGGCTGCACCACCGACCAGGCCAGTCGCAACTCCGCCCCTGCCCCAAGCCAGGGAAGCCAAGGCATGCAAGGCGGCGCCCAGGGCATGAGCCAGGGCGGCGGAAGCTCCGGCTACTAAGCATGTCGCGCCTCGCATCGGCGCGTCTCGATTGAACCTCCGGCGCCGAAACGCGTTGAGTAACCATGACGCGCAATCTCGGTGCCGCGCCATTTGTTTGCGCGCATTCTGTGTTAAGCTTCCCCTTGGGAGGAAAATGCCATGGAGAATTTCTTCGCACTCGCCGCCATCGTCGTCGGTTCCGCCATCCTGGGGCTCGCGCTTGCCTACGGAATGCGCCGCAAGGACGCGCACCGACCTCCCGAGCACGACGACGCGCGGTTGAAATTCTAAGACCTGTCGCGCAAAGTCCGCAGCCGCTTTGCGATAGCGACATGCGAAATCAATAACCTGAAGGGCAAGGCGCGAATCCGGAAGATCGCGACGTGCTGTAGACCCGTCCCCGCCTGGCAGCCGCGGCACGCGCGTTCCGGCGCCGCTGCCTGTCTCGATGGCCGCAGGCAAACAGGGCTTGCCACTCCCCCTGAAATCGGAACCTTTCCCGCCCCCTCGCCTTACTCCTGAACAAGGATCAATTGAACAAGGATCAACCGAGGAGATGCGAGGATGAGCAAGCCGCACCCGAAATCACGGGATCTCAGCCAGACACCGGAAGACGGGCCTGGGCCGGCCGGGCCGGGCAGCGCGCCCCTCGGCAAGATTCCGCCCGTGCCGGCCGACCAACTGCCGGAGGGCGATGACCTGCCGCCGGTCGATCAGGGCCGGGTGCCGCCCGTGCCAAGCCGCGACGAGGCCAATGTGAAGCCGGATGACGCCTTGCCTGCAGACAGCGAGGAGAAGATCATCGACGACGACCCGGCGCGCGAAAAGACCCGCTTCGACGAAGAACTTCCGAAAAGCAGCCGCTAAGCCTGTCGCGCAAAAGTGCGTCGCGGTTTTGCTACAACGACATGCGAAATATCAAAGGCTTAGAGCGCAAGGAGCGATCTCGCCGGCTTGCAAGCCCCACAAAAAAGCCCGCCGGTCACGACGACCGACGGGCCTCTCCTTGGAACGCGGACCCCTCGATCAATAGGGCGAGTAGCACTGCTGGCGCGGGCCGCCATAGGGCTGGTAGCTGTTGTCATAGGCGCGGTAGGAGCGGTAGCGCGCATAACACCAGTCGACATGACGCTGGCTCATGCCCGGCTCGTACCGGCGCGGCGGGGCGGCAATGGCGCCGCCGATCACGACTCCTGTACCGAAGGCCGCCAGCGGATACCACCAGCCGTCATAATGGCGTCGATAGCCGTAGCGCTCGTAGCGATAGCCGCGGTAGCCATTGTAATAGCCATAGCGGTAGCCGCCGTCCCAGCCCGGGCGCGGACGATAACCGCCATGCCATCCCGGCCGGTAACCGGGACGATAGCCGGGGCGGTAAGGCCGGTAACGGCCATGGCCCCAGCCGTGTCCGTTACCGTGTCCGTTACGCACCAGCTCGACATCGCTCTTCTGCACCCGCTCGATGGCAACAGCCGGCACGGCGTTCGCCGGCGTGATGCCCGAAAGAGCCGTAACCGCCGCCATTACGACGATGGCAATCTTCTTCATTTCATCACCTGTCCGTTTGGAAACAGGCGCAGTTTCGCGGAATGACGTGAACCCACAATGAATGCAGCAACCCTAAAGTATGTCGCGCAAAAGTGCGCAGCGGTATTGCGATAACGACATGCGAAATATCAAAGGCTTAAAGCACAAGGAGCGAATCTGAAAGATCGCGACGTGCTTTACTATGCAAACGCAACCAGCAAGCGCAGTTGCGTGGCACCTCACGGCCGCTGCGCTTGCGCCCCGCGGAGCTCCAGCGCATGCGCAATCAGCGTCTCCACCGCCGCGCCGTAGGAGATGCCGTCTGCCGCAAGCGCCTTGGCATACATGCTGATATTGGTGAAGCCGGGAATGGTGTTGATCTCGTTGATGACGAGGCTTCCGTCCGGCCGCAGGAAGAAGTCCACCCGCGCCATGCCGGCGCAGGCAAGCGCCCGGAAGGCCCGCTCCGCCATCTCCTGCGCCTGCGCGCTCACCTCCTCGGCCAGATCCGCCGGCGCCTTCACGATCGCGCCGCCCGCATCGACATATTTGGCGTCGTAGCTGTAGAAGCCGTGGCTTTCGGCGGGGATGATCTCGCCCGGCCGCGACACGGTGATCCCGCCCTTGGCGTCTTCCAGCACCGAGCATTCGATCTCCCGGGCCTGCACGAACTCCTCGATCAGCACCTTGTCATCGTGGCGAAACGCCTCGTCCAGCGCGGCTGCAAGCCCCTCGAGGCTGTCGACACGGCTGACGCCGACGGACGACCCCTGCCGTGCCGGCTTGACGAAGACCGGCAGTCCCAGCGTTTCCAGGATGGTTTCGCCGGAATAGCCATCCCCCTGGTGAAGGGCGATGGCACGGGCGACCGACAGCCCCTCGGCCGCAAGCAGCCGCTTGGCGAGCGCCTTGTCCATGGCCACTGCCGAGGCCGCAACGCCGCAGCCGACATAGGCGACATCGGCCGTCTCGGCATAGCCCTGCACCGTCCCGTCCTCGCCGAACGGCCCGTGCAGCACCGGGAAGATCAGGTCGACGGCCGGCAGCAGTCCCTGTGTTCCGTCGGCGGCAATGGTCACCGCCTGCCCCTTGCCGCCCGGGATCAGCGCAACCTGCGTTCCCTCGGCCGGAATGGCCGGCGGCAGCTCGCCGTTTTCAAGCTCGACGAGCAGCCAGCGCCCGTCCTTGGTAATACCGATCGGCACGATCTCGTAGTGGCTGCGGTCGAGCGCGGCGACGACGTTGCGCGCCGACATCAGCGAGACCTCGTGCTCCGCCGAGCGGCCGCCAAACAACACGGCAATTCGCAGCTTCCCTGTCATGACATCTTTCCTTCAGAATCGTGGCCAATGCGGATTCGCAAGGAAGCGGGCGAAGATGGCAACAAGACGTCAAGGAAATGTGCTATCGCTGCGACAGGAAAATTTTCTCAAGCCCTCGCAACGCCGCCTGAACCTCCGGGCGGCAACAGGAATTTGGAACGCCAGATCAATTTTGAATAGGAGAAGCCGTCGATGGCCGAGGTCCTGATCTTCCACCACGCCCAGGGTCTGACCCCGGGCATGCGCGCTTTCGCAGACGAACTGCGGGCCGCCGGGCACACGGTGCACCTGCCCGATCTCTTCGAGGGGCGCATCTTCGAGAGCATCGAGGAAGGCCTCGCCTATGTCGGTGAGGTCGGCTTCGACGAGATGCGCGAGCGCGGCGTGCGCCTCGCCGAGACGCTTCCCCAAGGTCTCGTCTATGCCGGCTTCTCCTTCGGCGTCCTGCCGGCGCAGAAGCTCGCGCAGACCCGGCCCGGCGCCCGTGGCGCCCTGCTCTTCTATTCCTGCATTCCGATCAGCGGCCAGTGGTCCTTCGGCCCCTGGCCGCAACGCGTGCCCGTCCAGGTCCACGGCATGGACAACGACCCGATCTTCGTCGGCGAAGGCGACATCGACGCCGCCCGCGAGCTCGTCGAAAAGGCCGAGGACGCCGCGCTGTTCCTCTATCCCGGCGACCAGCATTACTTCGCCGACAGCTCGCTGCCCTCCTATGACGCGGAGGCCACCAAGCTGCTGACGCAACGGGTGCTCTCGTTCCTCGACCGGGTCTGAGCGACGGAACCAATCCCGTAACCGGCGGTCCCAGAAAATGCAGCTCTTCAAAAGTGCGGCGGCGACCCGGCACAGTTCCGACATTCTCTAGCCGAGCTTGGCGAGGTGCGACTTGAACGCCTCGAGGGTTTCGGCGCTCACATAGTGCTCGATGCCCTCCGCGTCGATGCGCGCCGTCTCCGGGCTGATGCCGAGCGCGCAGAGGAAGCTTTCGACGATGTGGTGTCGTTCACGGCTGCGCGCGGCGAGTTCATTGCCTCGGGCAGTCAGGAAAACCCCGCGATAGGGCTTTTGCTGGATGAACCCCTCGGCGGCCAGACGCTTGAGCATCTTGGCGACGGTCGGTTGCGCGACACCAAGCCTGTGGGCGATGTCGACCTGGCGCGCTTCGCCGCCGTCGGCGATCAGGTCGGCGATCAGCTCCACATAGTCTTCGACGAGTTCCGTCCGTCGGCTGTTGCGCGTCTGGCGAAAGCTCTCGATCTGCGTATCCGCGTCAACGAGGACGCCCTGGAAGGTCTCTGGTGTCGGCTTGATGGACATGCGATTTCCTTGATGCACTTCACAGGAAAAATCTTAGCCTTAGCTATACCATATTGCAACGGACTACAGTTCTTCACGCCGCTACAGCGCCGCGCGCCTTTTAAACCGAGGTCGATTCAAGGAGGAAGACATGCAGCAGGCACCGGGCCGCGGGTTGACAAACGACAATATAGCCATTGCTATATTCTTGTCATTGTGCTTCTATTAATCGAAATTGCTATATAAGGAGGCGATCATGGCTCGTTGGTTGCCATCCCTTCTCAGTCGACGGGGATTTCTCGGTGCTGGCCTTGCCGCCACGGCGGGGGCGGCCGTGACGGCCCGCGAGACCCTCGGCCAACAGCCGATGCCAGCCGGTCATGGCGGCCACGGCGGTTCGCCCGGACCGGGAACACCGACACGGGCCGCGCCTAATCATGCGGTTTCCCACGGCGCGATGATCACGGTCGGTGACGTCGACAATGCCCGCAACGGCTTCGATCCGACCGCGATGCTGACCGATTGGTACGCGGGCGCGGTGTCGACGCTGCCGGACGGCCGCCGACTGCGTACCTTCGAGCTGACGGCCGAGGAGAAGGAAATCGAGATCGCGCCGGGCGTGATGTTTCCCGCCTGGACCTTCAACGGTCGGGTCCCCGGCCCGGCGCTTCGGGCGACCGAAGGAGACCGGCTGCGGATCGTCTTCAGGAACTACGGCTCCCATCCACATTCGATGCACTTCCACGGCATCCATGCGGCGCGCATGGATGGTGTTCCGGGCGCGGGCGTGATCCAGCCGGGTGAGGAATTCGTCTACGAATTCGACGCCAAGCCGTTCGGCTGCCATCTCTATCATTGTCATGCGACGCCGCTCGCCAGGCACATGCACAAGGGCATGTACGGCATGTTCGTGGTCGACCCCGACCCTAACCGTCATCCCGAATTCGTCGACGTCGCCCGCTCGCGCCTGCTCGGCACGCCTGAGAACGCCGAATGGCAGGAATTGGCGATGGTGATGAACGCCTTCGATACCAATTTCGACGGCGAGAACGAGTTCTACGCCTGCAACACCATCGCCCATTGCTTCGCCAAGCAGCCGATCAAGATCGTGCGCCACCGGCCGGTCCGCATCTATCTGATGAACGTGACCGAGTTCGACCCGATCAACTCCTTCCACCTGCATGGAAACTTC
Organism: Ensifer sp. VA4; assembly: GCF_055710065.1. Classification (NCBI taxonomy): domain Bacteria; kingdom Pseudomonadati; phylum Pseudomonadota; class Alphaproteobacteria; order Hyphomicrobiales; family Rhizobiaceae; genus Ensifer; species Ensifer sp. VA4. The sequence goes on from NZ_JBVQPO010000013.1 coordinate 158,060, forward strand.
TTCAATTACTTCGATACCGGAACGTCGCTGACGCCGACGCTGAAGACGGTCGATCTCATCACCCAGTGCCAGGCGCAACGCGGCATTCTCGAATTCAGCTACGCCGACCAGAACCATGAACCCGGTCTCTACATGTTCCATGCACACCAGTCGGAGTTCACCGAACTCGGCTGGATGGGCATGTTCGATGTCGTCGAGGCACTGTCATGAACGAACGTGTGACGATCGAAGGCAATCAGGCCGTCGAAACCGGGCCAAGGCGACGGAACCTCTTGTGGCTGCTGGCCCCGCTCGCGGTCCTGATCGCCGCTTTCTGGTGGCTTACGGTCGCCAACCCGCTCGCCAGCTTCAACAACGGCGCACCGCCGGTCGAGAACCTGACGGTCGAACGCACGATCCTCGATTATGACGGCTTGCGCCTTCTCGTCCGCGGCGGCGGTTCCGAGGCGATGACCATTGCGCAGGTTCAGGTGGACGCCGCCTACTGGCAGTTCGACCAGACCCCGCCCGGACCGATCGCGCGCGGCAGCTCCGCCTGGGTTTCGGTCCCGTTCCCCTGGGTGCTTGGGGAGGCGCATAAGGTGACGCTGGTCACCAATACCGGGGCAACCTTCGAGCATGAAGTCCCCGTCGCCGTGCCGACGCCGGTCGCGTCCTCCGATACCCTGACATCGCAGGCCCTGCTCGGTGCCTTTGTCGGCATCGTCCCGATCGTCATCGGCCTGATGTTCTATCCGGCGCTGCGCGGGGCCGGAGCGGCCATGATGAGCTTCCTGCTGGCGATGACGGTCGGCCTGCTCGGCTTCCTGTTCATCGATACGATCGAGGAGGCGCTCGAGTTTGCCGGGCAGTCCGCCGCCATCTTCCAGGGCTCGGCCATGGTCTTCCTCGCCGCCGCCGCGGCGTTCCTGCTGCTGATGGCCATCTCGCGACGCGAGGGTCGGCCGAGCGGTCTTGCGCTCGCCACCTACATCGCCCTCGGCATCGGGCTGCACAATCTTGGCGAAGGCCTCGCCATCGGCGCTGCCTTCGCCGCCGGCGCAGCCGGCCTCGGAACCTTCCTCGTGATGGGCTTCACGCTGCACAACATCACCGAAGGCATTGCCATCGCCGCGCCGATCCTGAAGACACGACCGCCGCTCTGGCGGTTCGGCGCGCTGGCCCTGCTGGCGGGCGGCCCCGCCGTCTTCGGCATGTGGCTGGGCAGCCTCTCCTACGCCCCGCATTGGTCGGCGCTCGCACTCGCGATCGGCGCCGGCGCAATCCTGCAGGTGATCGTCGAGGTGGCCGCAGCGATGACCCGAAGCCATGAAGGACGCCTGACGGGACTGCTGACCATGCCGGTCATGGCAGGCATGACCGCCGGCCTCGCCTTCATGTACACGACGGCGATGCTGGTGAAGATCTAAAGCATGTCGCGCAAAAGTGCGCAGCGGTTTGCGGCGGCTGCATGTCTCCTTAGATCGACCTCGATCTGAGGACGAAGACATGCAGTAAATCAAAGTGCGACAGCGACCTTTGCGCGTCTGATAAAACGCGCGGCGCTGCAGGAAAGGCGCGGAATTGCTCCGTGAATGCCACCAATCGGTCATGGTGGCCCCGGCGGGTTTGAGCCAATAGCGGACGCCGGCTCGGCTTGGGAGCAAGACCGACTTGGGGCCGGAGGCTGACCGGCCGCTTTCGGTCAGCAAGCGGCGATATGCTGCCGGTCGGCAGCCGCCCATCGAGTCAGGTAGCTTCCACAGTCTCCTGAGGCCATCGCGGAGATGGCCTATGGGTCGGGTAGCGCATCATCCTGACCCCACCCAAAGACATCTTGATGAGGAACATCGATGTCGCGAAGGCGAAACCGCGAGATTAGAAACCTCTCTACTCCTTCGTAATCCGCACTCGGCGGCCAATGAAGCTGCCAACTGCTGAGAAATGCACCGAGATAGACCTTGGCATGGGCGTGCAGCAGCTCATCGGTAAACACTGCCGGCGCGAGTGCATCGGCCTCTGTTTCGACCTTGTCCAGCAGGGCCATGCCCCGGCTCCTCAGCTCCTCGAACGCCAGACCTTCCGGCGCGTCAAGCCGAACGCCCATTGCGATGTTGCTTAAGATGCTCAGGATTTCCCAATCCTTCATTCCCCATTCATGCATCTCGACCAGTCGCGGGCGAACACCGGGATTGTGAGCAATGTCTGAAATCGTGTACTGAAGCGATGGAAGGACCTTGTCGTACCTGTTTTGCGCATCACCGAAGGCACGTTCCGACTCGAACGCTGGACCCTGTCCGTCGAACCACTGAACGCGGCGCCCGGCGCGGCTGACGAACGGACGCTCGGGATCGAGAGGCGCAACCGACAGGCGGAAAGGTTCGGCAAATAGATCCTGAGGAACAAACTCCCGGAACAGCTCCGCATAGGGCCGACCAACAAAGACTGCTTCCAGCACGGACCGGTCAAATTGCCTCGTTAAGGCCTCATCATCGAGCACGGAGCTGGCGCGCAGGATGGCAGCGAAGACCAACACAACATCGGCACTCTCCTCCGGCCCTCGGTCCCGCGACGGCAGCGTCACACGAAATGCCGCTTGCGCCTTGGTCGGCTCTTCTATTGCCAAGCCCTCAACCGCGTCAGAAACCTCAATGTTCACGGTGATGTCGACCGGGACGATTCCCAGGTCCCTCTCCGCGAAGGCGAAAACGACAAGCTGCAATTCCGCGATGATCTGCTCGGCCGGCGGGGTCGTGCGATAGTCGTTGGGGAAGACGCAAGTCCAGCGGATTCCCAGCCCCTCCCAGCGCACGCGTCGCTCGAGCCCGAGATCGCCAAACGGTCGATCGAGTAGTGCTTCCTCAAGTCCTGCCCACGCCTCCGGCCAGGTGCCACGGTTCCAAAAACCATCCGGCTCGTTCGCGGCGCTAAAAATCGGATCTCTGAGTACGGGAGGCCACTCGCCTACGAGTTCGTCTAATGCTTGGCGTGTCGTCGAACTACCCCGCTTCAGGAAACCAAGCAGGGACGCCAACTGTTCCAGATTGCTCTGCAGGCGCGGGTGCTGCTCGGTATTCAGTGGATGATCGTCATGGAGAACATGGGCTTGGATGAACACAGGAAGCAGCCGAAGAAACCCAAACGAATTGCCGGCACCGTCTTCGGCATCGAGCAGGTCGAGCAGGGCCTCGGGTTGCAAGCGACGCACGTCGTCATCCCGCTCGTAACGGGTCAGAAGCGCGGCCGTCATCGCATGGTATTTCGCAGCATAGGCGAGACCATGTTGGCAATATTGTTCGGCAAGCAGTAGCAAGATGCGCACCGTTCCCGCCAGTCGCTCGCCAGAAAACCACTTGGCTTTGGCTCGATGAAGTTCCCTGACGGCCGCCGCGGGTTCGTCCCGCTCGAGCAGCGACAGAGCTCGGTCGATGGCCTTCTCGCCGGCCGCGACGCCGCCCATGCGCTTACTCAGCAGATCGTCGGTTCGTGCGGCGAGAGCCAGCAACTCCGCATCGTCACCGCGGAGTTTGACTATCTCGACCAGCAAGTCCGCGAATGCTTCAATCGGATAAAGTGGGGCTTGCTCGGCGCTGTCCAGCATCGCGTTCCAGAATGCGATCACGGCAGAAAAGTCGGGCGCGAGGCCGCGCCCTGTAGGCGTCTGCTCCAGAAGGCCCCGCACGTGCAGCAGGCCGGCCCTTCGTCCAGGACCGATCGCTTCCTCAAGCGCTAATTGCACGGCACCTGCGAGTTTGCGCCGATGGTCATGCAGATCTGACTCGTTCACGCGGAACTGTCCCAGCCAGTACCCGCCAAACGCGTAGGTCAGTAACGTCGCGGCCGTAGTCAGATCGCCGATGTCTGTATGGACTTCCACGTCGATAAAGTAGTCGGCAACCAGATGAGCCTGAGTGGTCATGTCGCCGCGACCACGCAAGTGAGCGACCGCTATCTCATAACTGGCTGAGCGAACCAGATCGCGTGGCGCAGTCGGAACGAGGAAGGCGGCCATTCTCTCTATCCAGAAGGATAGGTCCGGCCGCGCGGTAGCCTCAAATATAGCATGACGCAGGCCCGTCTTGATCGCAACGAAGTCGGCACGGCTGACCGGAAGCACCGTCCGAGTCTTCCAGTCCTCCCTATGTCGCGCATAGCCGTCGTCCGGCCGCACCTGCGGGCTGATCTCAGCCGGGACATGCAGGAACTCCTCCGCGATCCAGAACAGGTCGGGCTCAGCCAGCCACTCTGCAATAGTATTGCCGTCGAAGATTTGGAGCTCAATCCCCATGCCGTTGGCAGCGGCTACCAGTTCCTGGCGTTTGGCAATCGCGAGGTTCGCCTCGCAGAAATAAACGATCTCGTCGACCTTTCCATTTGCGACGATCTTTTCGACATCGCCACGGATCTTTCCTTGTATGCGCTTTTCGAGACTACAGGCGAACGCAACCGCCCGATCTCGCGATGAGCGCGCCTGGAACAGCGAACCGGCCACGGGTAGCGCAATACCGGTTCGAAACGTCTCGAAATCGCGGCCTCCATCCCCACCGGCGCTGACGGGGCCGGTCGCAGGAAGGATGTTGCTGTAGATACGGGCGCGGGCCAGATGGCGCGCCAGATGCTCGAACTCGTGATGGGCGTTGCGGGACCCCAACTCGCTCAGATGAAAGCGAAGTTGGGCGGCGAGTTGAACAGGATTTACCATTTCATGCGCGTGTGCTGACCGACCACACACCCCCAAACCGACGATTTTCGCGAGTTGCGATGCGATGCGACTCGCGCTTAGGTCGAACAGATATCAACGTCCGCTATAGTGCAAGTGCGCTCTCTCGTCGGAGCGCTGCGCATGTCCGCTTATGTTAAGCGGCTATAGCCCAACTAAGGGCGGCCATGAAGGCGCAAACTCGTCCTTAAAAACCCGGGCCTCTATGGCCGCTTCGGGCCGAAAGCCGTCGAAACAACCACCGCTGACGCCGTCAGCCGAATTGAAATTGAAATCCTCCTGCAGAAAGTCCCAGGCACTGGAAATCCCACGCGAACTCACGCTAATATAACATCACCGAACAAGCTTCGGAATTTGGAATTATACTACTGCAAATCTTGAAATACTTCGGAGAAGTCGTGCTCATCTACGCGGACGAAAACCTCGAGGTCATCCATCGCCCGGGCGCCTCGCCTTACCTTCTGATCACCTTCAACGAAATGGAGATCCAGGCAAACGGCAGCCGCTACTGGGGCCAGCGCTTTTGCGAGAAGGCGGATATCGCCGCCCTCGGCTTCATCAGCCGCCGTCCCAACTGGTTCCCGGCCGCAAGCGTGGTCAAGGCGGTCGAGGTCGCGGCACCGATCCTGCGCGCGGCGCCTGAGCGCATCCTCTACGGCCATTCCCAGGGCGGTTATGCCGCCCTTCGCTACCGCCGGCGCTTCAATGCCACCACGGCCATCGCCTTCTGCCCGCAGGTCTCGATCAATCCCAAGGCCGTTCCCTACGACAACCGCTTTCTCAGGCATTTCTCGCCCGACCTGCACGCCAACATGGGCATCGCCCCCGATCATGCCGCCGGCCGCGCCTATCTCTTCTACGATCCGTTCCACGCGATCGATCGCCGGCATGCCGAGCGCATAGCGCAACTGCAGGCGGAAACGCAGCTCGTCCCGGTGCATATGACCGGTCACGGTACCGTCAGGGCCTTCACCGGAACCGAGTGCGCGCTGGCGCTGATCAATGCCTGTCGTGCCCATGACCTTGCCGCGCTGCGCTCCCTGGCCCGCTCCGCGCGGATCGAAGCGCCGATGCGCCCCTACCAGAACGCCGTCGCCGCCATGGCCCGCCACCCGGCCTGGGCTGACGCCCTTCACGCCCGCTTCGGCGATCGCTTCGCCCCGGTGGAACGGGTCAACTTCCTCTACCACCGCGCCAACCGCCACATCGGCGACGGCAATCTGATGACGGCGCGCGCCATGCTGACGGACGCACTGTCGCTGCGGCCCGACAACCCCGCCGTCAAGCATCGCCTGAAAGACCTCGACGCCCGCATCGCCCGCGAAGGAAAGCTGGCGAACGCTTCCTGAGGCGGCGGTCGATCATGCTATTAACGGAAATTTCTTTTTAATTCAGATGTGTAAGCCGCGTTTGGTGGTCTTTGCCATCTAATGCCGCAAATTCCTGCCTCTCCGGTCCTCTTATCGCCCCCTGTTCATGGAACCATGCCGCAGCGCCTTCTTCAAACTGCAGCCAACCGCTACAGTGAAAGGATGTTTGCGATGAACAGCATGGACACGAAAGAATTCATCCTCGCCGGCGTCGTCATGAAGCGCCTGCTCGCCGGCAGCCAGACCAACGGCCAGTTCTGCCTCTTTGAAAATGTCAGCGGGGGCGATACCAGGACACCGATCCACGTACATGAGGGCGACGATGAAACCCTCTACATGCTCGAGGGCGAAATGACGGCGGTGATCGACGGCACCCCGCACCGGCTGACCGCTGGCCAGAGCATCTTTCTCATGCGCGGGGTGCCGCACCAGCTGATCAATATCAGCCGACGGCCGGCGCGCTATATTCTGATCGGCACGCCGGCCATCTTCGACCGGTTTCTGGAAGAGGCCGGCCGCGAACGCCGGCCAGGCGAAGCGGCCGAACCGCCGACATCCGAGGAGCTTGACCGACTGCGCACGGCGTCGCCGAAATTCGGCATCACCCTGTTGTCCGCCTTTCCGGCCAAGGATTGACCCCGCGGTCCGTCGCCGGCGAAGGCAATTTCTGGTGGGAGGCCGGGCGATGCGCCGGTCTCGCCGGCGGGCAGGAAGCCTTGGTTTTGGTAACAACGAGCATCGCGGTGGTCCGAGGAAAAGCCCACGCCACGCCGATATCGGCCGTTCGATTTTCGGGTTATCATCGCCCGAATGGAGCCAGACCTACTGCATGTCTCCCTAAATCGACCTCGATTTGAGGACGTGCCGAAAATCAAAGCTCTACAGCGGCCTTTGCGCGTCTGACAGGGCGCGCGGCGCTGGAGGTGCTGTCGTCGAAGACATTTCAGGAGCGACCGACCATGACCCGCGATCAGATGATTGCCCACCTGCGCGCCGCCGATGACGTCGCGCGCGCGGCAGCTGAGCACGGCCATCATCCTTTCGGCGCGGTCCTCGTCGGCCCCGACGACCGCATCCTGATGCGCCAGGGCAATATCGACACCGTGCATCACGCCGAGACCGAGCTCGCCCGACGCGCCGCGGCCGCCTATCCGGCGAAATTCCTCTGGTCCTGCACGCTGGTTTCGACCGGCGAGCCCTGTGCCATGTGCACCGGCACGCTCTATTGGGCCAATATCGGTCGCCTGGTCTATGGCTTCGAGGAGGAAAAGCTGCTGGCCGAGACCGGCGACCACCCCGAGAACCCGACCATGAACCTTTCATCGCGCACGGTGCTTGCCTCCGGCCAGAAGCCGATCGAAGTCGTCGGCCCCTTCCCCGAGATCGAGGACGAACTGCTCAGCCCGCATCGGACTTTCTGGCGGCGCTGACGCGCCCCTTCCGCTCGCCATGCGAAGGCCGGGAGCCCCCGCGGAAACCCCCGCACCTTACCGGACGAGCAAAAGTGCTGTAGTCCCTTGAATTGCCGCATGTTTTGTCCGTTCGTCGGCTCCGACCAAAGGACAGACAGGCAGTCGTTGCCGGGCTACCCTGCATCGAGGGCCGAGGGCGTACCGGCAGCCGCCCCGTGTCCGGCTTGCGGGCCGATCCGTACCTCACGCCCCCTCCTTCTCCCGCGACAGCCCCAGGTGCCAGTGCAGCTCGGTCAGCCCGCGCTTCAGCCAGGCAAGCTGCGGCTCGGGCATGGTGCGCAGCATCTCGTAATCCATGATGCAGACGTTGAAGACCGTCGTCTTCACCTGCGGTCCGTCCTTGAGTTTCAGCAGCACACCTTCCAGTTCCATCATCCGGTTCGCCGCCTGGCGGGCGCTCCTGGCGCGCTCGGCGCTGGTCTCGCCGGCAAAGCCCTTGACGCTGAAGAGCGACTGCGCCCTGACACTCGGAAAGGGAATGCCGGTGAGGCTGTAATAGCGCGCCATCTGCCGGGCGTACTCGTCGCCGGCCTCGCGCTCATGCGCCGTCAGCTTGCCGTCGAGGAACATGCGGCCGAGCGTGTAGCCGGCAAAGGGGCTTGCCGCGTCGACGTCGCGCCTGCCGGAAAAATGCAGGCGCCTGCGCGCGTCGAGCGCCACCGCGCGCGCCTCCCGCTCGGTCTCGCCGTGCTTGATCTGCCCGCCGGGATAGCGCGCCACACCGGCCTTGCGTGGCCGGCCCGCCCGGCTGGCGCGCTTGATGCGGATGCGTTCTGCCTTGGATGTCATCGTGTCGTTTCCTCGTTTCATTCGCTCATCATGGCCGCCGGCCGGCATCGCCCGGCCCGGCGTGGATGCAGGATCGGTTAAGAATTGGAAGGTTGCCGCTGGCGACTGGCGCCGCGCCTGGTGACCGCATGCAGCACCGACGTATGGTCGCGGCGGAAGATGCGCCCGAGCGCCGGCAGCGACAGGTCCTTGCGCTCCTCGTAGACGGCCGCCATGCAGCGATGGCGCGGCTCGACCAGGCGCCGCTCGCGGCCGACGCCGATGATCTCCTCCCAGGTGACGCCGGGATAGGCGCCGAGCACGTCCTTGATGATCTCCCGCACCGGCCGCCGGCCGAAGAGATCGCCGCCCGCCGCATCCGCCGCCCCGCAGATCACCCGCGCCTGCGAGAGAAGCCGCGCCTCCGCGTCGGCAAGCGCCAGTTCCAGCTCCGCGATCCGCCGCGCCTGCGCCCGCACCTGAACCGCGACGATGCCGGCGAGATCCTCCAGGCTCGCGACGGGTGCCGCCTCCCCGTCGCCGGCCGCGGCCGTCCCGGTCAAACCCGTGGCCTGCGCGTCGCCCGGCCCCGCCGCCCCGTCTCCGGTCGTGTCGTCCGCCGACGTCCTACGCCTTCCGAGAGCGCCGGCGCCGGGCTCCTCTCCACCGCGCCGCCGGCGCCCCCTGCCGGCGGCAGCGGCACCGCCGGCGACACCATCCGCCCCGGGCACCGCCCTCACCCTCGCCGCGACATCGCCCGCGGCCCAACCGGCGGCCACCTCACCCGTTGCCAATTCCGCTGCCTCAGGCTGCATGGTGGATCTCCCTGGTTGCAGGTGTGCTTCCGTTCTGGCTGGCGGCCTTGGCTGCTGCATGGGTCTCGCGAAACGCTTCGAGCCGCGCGCGAACACGGGCGCGGCTCGCCTCGGACCGGCCGCCACTCAGGCTGTCGAGGGCGGCGACCGTCTCGCGCTTGCGGGCAAGCTCCGCCCGCATGCTCAGCGCCTCCGCCCTTGCCAGTGCCGCCAGCACCGGCGGCTTCGGGATCGTGCCGAGCAGCACGTTGACGTCGGCGGCATAGTCGCCGCGGATCAGCTTCTGCGTCGCAGCCGCCAGCCCACAGCCCGGCACGCCGGCGAGCGCGTAGTGGTAGACGGCGAGGATCTTCTTCGGCTCGATCCCCGGCGGCATGGTCATGCCGGCCGTCTGCATCGCATCGAGGCTGCGCAGCACCATTGCCTCGCCTGCCGGCGCCAGCCGTTCAGTGAGCGCGGTAATCTCCCGGCTCAAGGTCGAAAGCCGGGCCTCCGCCGGCAAGGTCATCATCTCCGAAAGCGTCATTGTCCCGGTTTCCTTTGAGTTCGTTTTCAATGGCTTGCCTGCATTCCCGCTGGTGGCGGGCAAAGGCGGTCTCGTGCGGCGGCGCCTGCTGGCGAGAGCCGCGTCGCGGCGGTCCGGCATCCCCGGCCGGGTTCCGCGCACCCGGCGGGCCCGAGGCGCGGGGCGGAAGCGCCGGCCGGCCGGCATTGCGCATCCAGTTCCGCCACGTCGCCGCCCAATCGAGCTTGGTGGCATTGCGGCCGGCTTTGGCGGTCCAGTAGTCGCGAAACTTGTCGAATTCGATCGCCGCCTCGGCCGATCCGAAACCGAGCCCGGCGGCGAAGTCCCAGTCGGGCTCGAAGGTCGCGGGCAGCCGGCTGGCCCTGCGCTGGCCCCGCGGAGCCCACGCCGCATCGGCTTCCTGCCGGTGAAGACCAAGCTGATCGCCGCCGCCTTCCGGAGTCGTGTCGGGAGAGTTAATTTCTTTAGGGGGTGCGGGGGAGCTTTCTTTATCAGAGAGGGGGGCGGCACCGGTCGCCGTGACATCGCGTGACGTCACGCGCGCCCGATGACGCTGCTGCCGCTCGCGATCGCTTGCCCGGCGCCGCTCGATCTCCGACTGCTGTGCGGCCTCGGCGGCGCGCACGGCGCCAAGGATCATCTCCGGCGATGCGCCGGACTGGACCAGGGCTTCGACGATCGCGGTGATGCGCATGGTCGCTACTCCCCGCTCGGCCGGGTCAGTCGGCATGCGGCCGCGACTGCCCCGCCGCGTGCCGAAACGGCGGCGCAACGGGGCCGCAGCGAAACCGGCCGGGCACCACCGCCCTCGCCTTCCCGGGCAAGTCCGCCCTGCCCTGCAACCCTTTTGAGACCGTCCTGCACCATGCCTTCTTCCCATGCGTTCGCGTTTGGCCGCTCCGTCTGGCACGGCCATTCCATCGCGCTCCCTGCGCGCCAATGCAGCTATTTCCTCGCCGCCGCCGGCGAGCCGCTTCCGGTATCCGTCGCAGATGGGCGAACACCGTTCATTTCCGTTGACATCCTATTCGTAGTAGGATTTCCTAGATTCATCAAGAGGAAATTTCCTATTGGACGTCAGAAACGGAATCTGGGATGCCAGTGCCATGGACGAATTGCGCCGCCTCATCCGGGAAGCAGTCGAAGCGAAGAAGACGACCTACAAGGATCTGTCGATCGCGATCGCGAAGAACCATGCCTATATCCAGCAGTTCGTCGAGCGCGAGACGCCGCGGGAACTGCGCGAGCGCGACGCCCGCACGATCGTCGACCTGATCCAGGGCGCACCGGCCGCCGGCGAAGCGCCCATGAGGCGCGCGCCCGGCTTCGCGCCGCAGATCGTGCCAGGCGAACAGCTCGTCGGCCATCGTGACCTGCCGATCTTCGCCGCCGCGCAAGGCGGCGACGGCCACGTCATCGTCACCTTCGATGCGGTCGAATATGTCAAGCGCCCCTCGGTGCTCGAGGGCGTCAGGGGCGCCTACGGCATCTACCTCACCGGCAGTTCGATGATCCCGGCCTATGAACCCGGCGACATGGCGCTCGTCCACCCGCATCTGCCGCCAGCGCGCGACAAGGATGTGGTGCTCTATCACGTGCCGCCCGCCAACGATGCCGAAGCGATCATCAAGCGGCTGGTCTCCTTCAACGACCGCGAATGGACGCTCCGGCAGTACAACCCCTTCCTGGAGTTCACCGAGAGCCGGGTCGAATGGTCCTTCTGCCACCGGGTCGTCGGCAAATACAGCGCCCGGTAGCCCGCCAGGCCGGGGCGGAAATATTCCTGCCTATTCAAGGCGTTATGTCATTCACCAGCAAATGATGCGAACCTCGATGATCGCATAGGAGAAAAACGACAGGCGACCGGACCTGGCTGGCACCCCCTATCGCCGACAGGGACGGGAAATACGGTGCCTAACGCTTGTTCCCGTCGATCAGTGTTTGCCAGGCACGTGAAGATGCTGTCGCTATGCAATCATTGTTTGTCCAGGTGAACGACGTGGCTAAAAGCTGATGGTAACCTCGCGATTAGGGGGATTAATGCTGTTGGCTTGAGGTCAAAGCTTGGTAGCTGTTCCGGTAAAGCCCAACGGAATTCCAAGTCGGCATTCCCGTCACGGCTGCGGTGGACAATGGCGTTCTGAACAAAAGGAGGCGGTGAGTGCAACTGCACATCGTAGTAAAAGCCTAACTCGTGGGCTTTCTTGCCGCCCAACTCAAAAAAGTTTTCGATCAATAGCCGCAGAGGGCCCACAACTGAGGTGCTCCCGAGTTCCTCTTCGACTTCTCGCGACAGAGTTTCGGCTGATGCTTCGTGAAACTCTACCCTACCGCCAGGAAGCGCCCAAAATGGATCGCTGACGGAGCGATGGATCAAAATATGCCCTTCAGCCCAGATAAGCGCCGCCGCCCTGAATTGGAACCGAGACGGCCCATTATCCAAAACGATCATGGTTCTGTCGTTCATATTGGTGCCTTTCACATTTTCCACGTTAGCCTGCTATCGCAGCTACAAAGGCATGTTTGCAATGGACTAACTGCGGACGACGATCTCCTGCGTCCTCGCCGGCCGATTAGAGAAGCGCCGTCCGTGCCACGGCGGCTTCGCTTCGTAACCACGGAGCCCACCGCCGCGGCACCTCACGCCGCCATCCCCTCCTCGATCTCCATCGGCAGGTCGCCCGCCATGAAGAGCACCCTTGCATCCTCGAACTCCCCGGTCGCAAGATCGCCCGAACGGCTGAAGGCGACGACGCCCACCTTGGTTGCCGCCAGCCTTTCAGCCAGCCGCACCGCATGCTCGGCCCCGGTTGCCTGCACCGGATTGTCGGCAAGGAGCGCCCCGCGGCTCCCCAGCGTGAAGCTCTGAACGACGAAATAGGTGATCATCCCATGTTCCTTTCCGCCACCTGGAATGGCGGCCCCAAGGTGGCGCAATCGTCAGAACAAAACAAGAACAAATAATCGCCTATCGACAGCTCGGCGCGGCAGCCGCGAAGAAAATTCCTGCCGGCGGTGCCTTTCCTATTGACCACGAAATAGGAATTTTCCTATATTCCTGCAAAGACGAAACCGGAGGGACCGACGGCAGCCCGAAAGGGCCGCCCGTGCGCACCTCGAACGGACCGAGGTGAAGGATGCCTGACGTGCTGATCGCGGACGCCATGAAGGGCAGCGCGCCGTTCCTCCAGGGACGCGAGATCATTCTCGCCGTCATGACGCTCGGCGCCGGCTGGTTTTGCGAAGAAACCGACACTGTCGGCACCACCTACAGGACCGCTGCCGACTGGCTTCGGACCCATGATGGCGAGCATGTCTCAAGGCTGATCCGCTTCGACCTCGACGCGCTCCACGGCGAGGACGTCACCGAGACGGTCGCCGACGCCTGGCTCGACGGCTACGACCAGACCCCCGAGGAGGAACACAAGCTGCCGGCCTTTGTCCGCACCTCCGACGCCTGGGACCGATGGTGCGCCGATTTCGCGGCGCAGCGGCCACCCTACAGCCAGGCCGCGCACGGCACGCTCAACCACCGCCAGCAGTTCGGTTGCGATCTCGGATGACCGCGACGCTCGACAAATCCGCCCTCTTCGCCGCCATGGAAGCCTTCTGGGAAGCCGAAGGCGGCAACGAGCATGGCGTGGAAGCCGCGATATCGGCCTATCTGCAGCGCCTGAACCTCACCGCTTTCAACGACATGGCCACGCGCAAGCGCGCCGAACTGGCCGCGGCAACCGCCCGGCCTTCCGGAGCGCCACGCGTCTCATGAGACATGACGGCGCACGCTCGCGGGAATTGCGACGCAGCAAAAATACCCAAATTTGGCAATCATCATTAATTTGCAAAAATGCTAATAAAGCGGGCGGGGAGCACAAAGAGGAGAGATTCGATGCCGCGTCTTGCCCATCTCTATTTCAAGACCGCAATCATTTTCCTGATCATCGGCCTCATGATCGGTCTGCACATGGCGATCAGCCAGGATCATGCCGCCACGCCGGCGCACGCCCATACGAACCTGCTCGGCTGGGTCACGATGGCGATCTTCGGTGTCTACTATGCGCTCAACCCGGCCAAGGCCGAGCGCCGGCTGGCGATGATCCAGTATTACGTCTACACGTCAGGCGTCGCCGTGCTCGTTCCCTCGCTCTATCTGATGGTCACCGGCAGGCCAGAGATCGAACCCATCGTCGCTGCAGCCTCGATCGTCGCCTTCATCGGCGTGCTGCTCTTTGCCGTCGTCATCTTTTCGAGCGGCGAAACGGTTGCCCAGCCGAGCGCATTGCGGCCGCGATAAAGCGCGCCGAGCGCCGAACGCGCAACCACTGGGCCAGGGCAATACAGGAAAGACCGGAGAACCTTTCCTGTACGGCATCCGTCCGCCCTCGAGCAATTCCAGGAAAAATGTGATACGGTTTTCCGTCCGGAATTGCGTAATTTCAAAAGGTTAGATCCTTTCACTGTTTCCATGAAACAGTGAAATGATCTAACAAACGGCGAAAGACGAGCACGACGGAAATTGCCCGCCCCCCGCTGCTTCTCGGGATTTATTTTGGCAAGCGTACCGGAATCGCCGAATCTGGCCTTCCCCCGGCTGCCGGATGCGCGTTAGCTTCCGTACCGCGCAGTACGTTCTTTCTGGACTGCGCTTCCCCGCACCCCGAGCCATTTTGGGTGCCTGCTTGCCCCGCCCTCGTGCGGGGCCTTCTTTTTCGAGCGTATGTAACGGCAACTCCACCGATCTTGACCTCAGTCGACCTTGAACACGGCGTCGCCGACAAAGACGATGACATATTGCCCGCCTTCGCCCTCGCGCGCCCAGCGCCGCAGCGTCTCGGCATAGGGTGCCTCTTTCCAGATCTCGGGAAAATCCGGATCGACGAGCACGGTGACCTGCGGCCCCTGCCGATAGATCATCATGCGTGAGCGCGCCGGGTCCCAGGCGTCGCAGAGCGCCTCATCCGTGCGCCAGAGGCAGAGGAAATCGCGGCAGAGCTGCGGCCGCTGCGCGTAGATCCGGCACCCCTCACCGTCGACACAGTGCCGGCACCAGTCGTTCGCCGGCTTCGCCAATGCGTCGATATCGGGCAGCCGGCAGCAAAGGGTGCAGGTGCCGCAGGCGCGCTCGCCGAGCGGCGTGGATGTCGAAGAGGCCGGAGTGATCATCGGCGGACGCTGTAGCACATTGGCCCTGTTCAGGCGAATCAGGCGAACCGATCGGCAGTCCCGCATCACGCCGACCCGGGCGCGGGCATCACGCCGCCGCCGACAGCGCCACGCGCCTGATCAGACGATCAAGGGAAACGTGCGGTAGCATCACGAACGAAGGCATCGCGCGCATGCTTGCGCGGCGGGGAATTTCGACAGCGCCTCGACCGCGGCGGATGCGCGGTCGCGACGAGGGAGCGCCTTAGCGGATGCGCGGGCAACCGCGGCGGTTGGCGAGATCGATCCTGGCGTATTCACCACGCCGTCCGATGCCTTCGACGACGATCCGGTTGCGGCTTATGCCGGCGATCTCGGGATCGCGCATGCCGTAGCCATAGGCGCGGCGAATGGCCTGGCGGGGGGTGCATCCGCGCCGCGGTCTATAGTAGTAGTCGTCATCGTCATCATAGCGGCGGTAGTCGCGATAATCGCCGTCGTCGCCGCGCGGGCCGATATAGAGGTCCAGCGACTGCGCCGGCGATACCGAAGGCAGCGCAGTGACGGCGCCTACGGCGATCACGGCCATGGCCAGAAGCTTGCTTATCGTGTGTGTCATATCTTTCTCCTCCACCCGCTACCCGTTGAGTGGACCCCAAGGTTAGCGAAGTGAACATGAATGCAGGAGTAACAAACGACCCGCCAAAAAGTTGCGCGGTCGCCTTGGCGGCATGGGAAATCGGCTGGTTTCAAGCGCGAT
This sequence comes from Ensifer sp. VA4, assembly GCF_055710065.1. Classification (NCBI taxonomy): domain Bacteria; kingdom Pseudomonadati; phylum Pseudomonadota; class Alphaproteobacteria; order Hyphomicrobiales; family Rhizobiaceae; genus Ensifer; species Ensifer sp. VA4. The sequence continues at coordinate 173,612 of NZ_JBVQPO010000013.1, forward strand.
TCCGGTGGAAATGGAAGGTCTTGCGGTCGGTCTCGCCCTGCCGGAAGCCCTTGGCCGCGAGAATCGCCTTCAATTCCTCGACCTTCGCCTCGCCGATGATATGCGGGTGCAGTTCCACCAGGATATCCCTGACCGAGCCGAAATCGGCGACGCGCAGCAACTCGTCCTCGCTGCCTTCCACGTCCATGATCAGCACGTCTGGACGATAGGTTCCAAGAACCTCGGAAAAGACGTCGCTTTCGATCTCCACCTTCGCGCCCGGAAGCTCTCGGTCATAGGCGCTGGAGGAAATGATGTTCTCGCTGCGGAAGAAGGAGATCTTGCGCCCGTCGGCCGTCATCGCCTTGAGCCGCAAGGCGGGCTCGAGGCCGTTCAGCCGGAAGTTCTCGCGGATCAGCGGCTCCAGCGTCGCGTTGGCCTCGTAGGTCAGCACGTTCGAGGCGCCGCAGATCCTTGCCGCAAGCAGCGCGATGAAGCCGACGCCGGTTCCGACCTCCAGCACCTTCGAGCCGGGCTTCAGCAGCCGAAGCAGGATGTTGCGCTCCGTGTCCTCGTAGACCTCGCGGTACATCAGGTCGCGCACGACGGCCGGAACACGCGCCTCGTCGGACACCAGCCGGATGCCGTCGATCGTCACCGTGCGTGCATTGGTGAGATAGCGAAATTTCTTCCGAATCGAACGAAGAAGGCGTTTCATGCTCTGTCCCAAGGATTTTCTCCCCGCCAGTTAGTACGATTTTGCGCCCTGCGTAAGAGGGTTTGCATAGTCTCGACATCTGATGCACCGCCGGCCGCCACATCCGGAACGATCGCATTCCGCATTTGCTTCACCGGCGTTTTTGATCTAAGCCCCCGCTATATTATGTATGAAGAATACATATCGGAATCGGAATGAAAGCCATTACCTATCCTTTCAGGGATCAATCCGACGCCGAGATGATCGCGGACCGAAACCTCTTCGATCGTCTGATCACCTGGTATGAATCGGCCAAGGTGGAGCGTCGCGAACGGTCGGCGGGCCGCGACGTGGAGCTGCGCTGCGTCAGCCCGCTCGGGCAGACGTCGCTCTATCCCGATGATCTTCCACTGGTTTTCCTCACGCGCAATGACGCCAAATTGATGCCCGGCTTTCTCGCGCATTACCGGTCGTTGGGCGTTACCCGCTTCATCGGCGTCGACGATGCCTCGACCGACGGCACGCGCGAATATCTGCTGGACCAGCCGGACGTCGACCTGTGGGCGTCGGCGCTGCGCTACAAGGAGGCCCGGCGCGGCCGCCTCTGGCGGGAGGCGCTGTTTGCCCTCTATGGCGGCGACCGCTGGTATGTGAACGTCGATTCCGATGAATTCCTGGTCTACGACGATTGCGAGAACCGCACCCTGTGGTCGGTCATCCATGCGCTGGAGGATCTGCAGATTTCGCGGCTGCCGGCGCCGATGCTGGACATGTATCCGGTCGATCTCGACGCCGCGGACGTCAGTCAGCTCCAGACCCGCGCGCCCTGGGAAATCGCCGACCATTTCGACAGCGGCGGCTATTCGCTGGCGACGACCCGGCGCGCCATCACCGTCAAGGGCGGCGCGCGCCACCGCGAGTTCGAGGCGGACCTGGAACTGATCAAGTATCCGCTGATCTTCTGGGACGAGGACTGTTGCTTCGGCGCCAGCATCCATCAGCCGCTGCCCTATGAGCGCAATTTCGCCTCGGTGCTCGGCGCTCTCCTGCATTTCAAGTTCTTCGCCGACTACGAGAAGGTCTTCGAGGACGCGGTTGCCGACGGACAATATTTCGATGGCTCGGCGGCTTACGCAAAGATGACGCAAGCGCTCGCCGACACCGGCGCGCTGCAGCTCTTTTCCCAATCCTCGGTGAAGTTCGACGGCTCGAAGCAGTTGCTGCGGCTCGGTTTCATCACCCCCGTGCCCTACTGCATGTCTCCTTAAATCGACCTCGATTTAAGGACGAGGACATGCAGCAAATCAAAGTGCTACAGCGACCTTTGCGCGTCTCATAAGACGCGCGGCGCTGTAGCGCGCCGCCGGCGGCAAGCGCTGAGGCCCGCGCCGCATCCGGCAATGCCTCTGCCCGCGCGATAAACGGCGCGCCCCGGTCGCCGCGCAACCGCATCGTCGGATTTTCAACCGACCCGCGAGCTTGGCCGTTGATAATTCGACCGACCGCTCCATTTACAGCTCTGAGGCACTTAACCTGAGGAGAAGCCTGCATGAATCGAAACACAGTCATCGGCATCGTGGTTGTGATCGTGCTCATCATTCTTGGCGTCGTGTACCTGAGACCGGGGGGCGAGCAAGCGACCGAGACCCCGCCGGCAACGACGACGACACAGCCCTCGACGACCGAGCAGCAGCCAGCGACGCAACAGCCGGCAACGCCTGACCAGTCGACGACTCAGCCCTCGACCACTCAGCCGTCGACGACCCAGCCGTCAACAACGCAGCCGTCTACGAGCCAGTAACGGCCTAAAACGCGACCACCCCTGTCGCACGGGCGGACAGCGGGTGGTCGCATCAGACAAGACAGGCCAGACGCTGCGACGTTATCGCGGCCGAGCAGCCATGTGCCGGCCGCATGTTGGCAAGCCGCCAAAGGTTCCGTGCCTCATCGGATCGACGGGGTCCGTACTCCCCCAAAAAGCGCTTGCGCAATTCTTTCAGGCTTTCTTCCCAGGTGTCGCGCTGGCAGGCTGAAACAGAGCCCGCCGCTCGAAAAATATCCGACAGCGTCACCGCCCTGTTCCCTTCCGGCTTGCCGATGTTATGAATCCGGCTCCCGCCAATGGAGCCCCGAATGCGCGCCGTCTTCCTCTGTTCGCTGCTGCTTCTGTCGTCCTGCATGCCGCGCATCCCGCAGGAGGTTCTCGACGCAAACTGGTGCAGGGACATGGCGGCAGCGAAGGCCAAAGCGACCGGCACCGGCCGGGCGAACCTCGCCGCGGCGATGATAAGGCATGACTGCGCCGCCAAGCTTGCCGCCGAACGGCAACCGGCGATGGCCCTGCCGAGCTACAGCGCCGTGCGTCCTGCAAGACGCACGGCGCTGTAGGGCGGGTCTCAGTTGTGCCTGGTAACCGGATAGCCGACCGGCATTTGCCAAAGCGAAATGTCGGCGATCTCGGGCTTCTTCACCGCTTCCTCCGCGCCGATATCGCGGAGCATGCGATCGGAGAGATGGCTGAGCTGGTTGAGCGTCCGGCGACGCCTCCAGGCAGCACCAAGGAAAGCCCCGACCGTCCGCCGGAAGCCGAAGGTTCGAAACAGGTCGTCCATGATCGCCGGCAAGCCGCCGGCGGAGGTAAGTTGCAATTCGTGCATGATCGATCCCGCCGCCGCGAGCGGCCGGGTCCTCTAGATTATGGATGCGCGCGGACACGGAATCGCGTTCCGGGAACCGGTCACATCAAGTCAAAATGGAATATACGAAAGGCGGAGCTCGCGTTGCGCTTAGGCGCCGAAGTAACTCGTAGAATTATGGCGCACTCGTCGTGACGAGCAGACCATTCCACCAGAGGCGAGCATCTGCACAAAATTATGAATCATCGTATGCCTCCTCTGGTTTGAGCTCCGATTTGGCGAAAATTACACAAGCTTACTTTCCGGGCAAGAGGACAATCGCAGACTGCAGGAATGACAAAACGCCTGTTGCACGGAGGCAACAGGTGGTGCTTGCCGGTCCATCCATGCGTCACGCGCCGAAATCAGGACTATCCGGGCTGCCGCTCTTCCGCACGTCGAGCCGGGCTTCGATCTTCGACATCGTCAAATCCACCGGCAACGGCTTCGGCGGCCCTGGCGCCTCGGCTTCCCAGCCTGGTTCGCAACGAGCCTCGCCACCAAAGGGCATCGCGCCCGGCGCAGAAGAAACATGGCCGCAGTTTGTTGCCACCTGACTGATTGTGGAGGACACTGCACCTCACGGGACATTCGAGGTGGAATGATGGACTTCGAGAAGATAGGCCGGGCACGGCTCATGGTACGACTACCAAGGCATCGGAAACAGATTTCAGAGCTGAGGTTCCTGGCGCTCAACAGCCTGATGGCGGCCTATGGCGTCGCCGTGATCACGCGCGACGAACTGAGAGAGCACGCGATGTCGGATGAGCCTTTGACAGCCGTCTATGAAAGCAACTGCCAGGCGATAGAAGACAAGGTGGTGATGCTTCTCAGCAATATCAGCCCGCGCTTCGTCAATTGACGAACTTCGCAACGAAGGCAATTTAATCAGCGCTTTAGGAGAAGTTTTTGGTGGGTGATCACGGGCTCGAACCGTGGACCCGCTGATTAAGAGTCAGCTGCTCTACCAACTGAGCTAATCACCCATCCGTGGCGTCGCTTTAGCGCACGGCCCGATGACTCTCAAGGGGTAATCTTGTCTATCGCCATTTAAATTACAGCGCGTTTCCAAAACTCCCGGAGCGGTCGAAATCGGCGGCCCTCTTTGAGTGCTCGCGCTTTGAGCTCCCGGTTTCCGGAGCGTGTCCCAGTGCATTGCGTCTTCCCTGCGTGAGCGGCAGAAGAGGTGCCGATCCCCAAGGGAATGCGCGCGCTGATGGTAGATAACAGCTTCTCCTCAGAGCCACGTCAGCCCGGCGAATTTTTTTCAAAAGATTTTCACAAAGGCGCTGGACAAGCCAATCGAACGCCTTTATACGCCCCCTCACGACAGCGACGGGACTTGACCGAAGCGGTCGCGGATGGGTGATTAGCTCAGTTGGTAGAGCAGCTGACTCTTAATCAGCGGGTCCACGGTTCGAGCCCGTGATCACCCACCAGATTTCTCCTAAAGCGCTGATTAAGCTGACATTTCCGAGACGAACGACTTCACGCCTCAGATGGCGCGATTCCACGCCTCAGACGTAGAGTTCGCCCGCGGCGATCTTCACCGCCTGGCCGCCGATGCGGGCGTTGGTGATCTCCCCGCCGGTGATGTCGAGATGCAGGTGGATGAAGGACGGCCGTCCCATTTCCACCCCCTGCTCGACCAGCACGGGATGATGGCCGTCAACGAACTGGTCGAAATAATGGATGGCGCCGGAGAGAGCGGCCACGGCCGATCCGGTCGCCGGGTCCTCGAGGCTGCCGGCGCCGGGCCCGAACTTGCGGGCGTGGAAGCGCGCCATGTGGTTCACGCCGCCGCGGCAATAGACGTAAGCCGATGCCAGCCGCCCCTCGGCCATCGGCGTCAGTTGTTCCCAGCGCAGCGAATCGAACTCGATCGAGGAAACCGTCGCGACGTCGTGCACCGGCACCATCACGAAGGGGGCGCCGGCACTCCAGAATGAAGGTACGTGGTTCTCGAAGCCGATCTGCGAGAGTTTCAGGCTCAGTGCATCGGCGATCGACTGCCGGTCGAAGCGGGCATCGAGCCGCACCGATTTGCGCGGCAGGTCGAACTCGGCAAAGCTCGCAACTCCGGGCTTGAGGCGAACGGCGCAGCGCACCGGACCCACCTTCTCCTCCAGCACCTGCACGAGGTCGATCCCCTCCTCGATCGTGCCGTGCTGCGCCTCGGCAATGGCGATCGCCGCGCCAACCGTCGGATGTCCGGCAAAGGGCAGTTCCTGGCCGGGGGTAAAGATCCTGAGCTTCGCCGTGTGCGCGGCACCGCCGGGCCTGCGGATGAACACCGTTTCCGACAGGTTGAATTCCTGCGCGATCGCCTGCATCGCCTCGTCGTCCAGCCGGTCGGCACCGAAGACCACAGCCAGTGGATTGCCTTCGAGTCGCCTGTCGGTGAAGACGTCATAGATCGCGTAGCTCAGCGCCATTCATGTCCCCTTGTGAATATACCTCGAAACTTTGCAACGTCGTGACGCGTGCGGCAAGGCTTAAGAGCACCGGTACACAGTTCGGCGCGGATCACGATTTCTTTAGGCCACTTCGCGCCACCGCACGCCGGAGGCGTCATAGGTTCGTAACGATCGGCATCTCTATTGCCGCCGGGGCCGCCCATGAGAGAACGCGGCGGGTGCCAGGGAGCGCGACATAGGTGATGCTGATTTGCCTGCATGGGTGCGGCGGAACGCCGGCAGACTGGGGCAGATTTCCGGGGCACGTTGCACCGACGATGGAAATCCACTGCCTGCAAGGCGATATCTCCGTGAACGGCGGCTATACCTTCTTTGCAAAGCGCGCCGATGGTGGTCTGGATCCCGAGGAGATGGCGAGCCGTGCGGACCGGCTCGTGACCGACATCGCGGCGCTGCAGCGCTGCGCGTCTGATCAGGCGCACATTGGCCGCGGCAACAGTTTGAACTGCCGCATGTCTTCCTCCTCAAATCGAGCCCGATCAAGCAGACATGCAGCAGGCTGCAGTCCGGCGCCACCGCTGCTCATGGGCTATTCGAGCGGCGCGACGATCGCCGCTGCCGTACTCCAGCGCCACCCTGCCGCCATTGCCGGTGCCGTCCTGCTCCGCCCGCAACCGCCTTTTCTCGATCCGCCGTGCCTTGCGCTTTCGGGCCTGCCGGTGCTGGTTCTGGCCGGGCGGCATGACACCCGCCGCACGCCCGATGCCGCCGAAACACTCGCCCTTCAGCTTCGCTCGGCCGGCGCCGAGGTCGAACTGCATCTGCTCAATACCGGGCACGGCTGGGATCCGACCGGGCGCGACGGGGCGCTCGCCAAGGCATGGTTCAACCGTTTCGGATGAAGGCCGCAGCTCCGCAAAGTCAATAGGTTGAAGCGCTCTGTTGACTCAAAATCAGAGCGACGCTTCTCGCCCGAACAGCCACTCCAGAATGGGTGGAATGAACGGCGGATAGTTGTAGGCGCCCGGGTCCGGACCGAAAATCGCGATCGCCTCGTCGATCTCCGGCTCGGGATCGGCGGCAATGTGCGCCGCCACGCGCGCAACCAGCGCCGCCGCCGTTTCCGGGTAGCGGTAGACGCGGATGACGGTCACGGCGCGGTCCATGTGCAGGAGGTGATAGCCGGGCTCGGCTGTCGCAAGCGCGAGATCGATGCCCGTTTCTTCCAGCGCCTCGCGGCGGATGTTGCCGGCGATGTCGCAGCGCCCCTCGACGATATCCTCGGGCTCCAGCGAACCGGAAGGGCTGTAGACGCGGGCCGGATTGGCCGTGTGCGGGCCCATGCGCACCAGGATCAAGGCACCGTCGGAAGACAGGATCGCCGGCATGGCGAAGAGATGGAAGGCGCCCTCGGCCCGCGTCTTCCGCCACCAGAGAAAGGTCGAATAGGGCACGACATGCCCCTCGCCGCGGATGCGCCCGTCCTCGATCCTCAGCGCCCGCTGCAGCACCATGCGGCCATCGAAGAGATGCGGGTTGGCCGCGATTTCGCGTTGCCAGTTCTGCTGCGCGCGCTCGGCCTCGCCGAGATGAAACGGATGCGCCGCGCCGTTGACGCGGATCTCGACGTCGTCGATCGGGATGATGACGCCTTCGGCCGGCCAGTGAGCCGTATTGCTTTCAAGAGCGCCCATGGTCACACATCCAGCGTCATGGCCACGGGGCAATGGTCCGACGCCTTCGGCCGGTCCCAGCCGGTGCGCGGGTAGCGCTCCACTTCCAGTCCCGGCGGAAAGATCGTGCGGAAGGGCTGGCCGCCGCGGATGACCTCGGGCACCTGGGCGTGGTTGCGCTTGGCAAGCGCCGGCGAAAGCCAGATATAGTCGAGCTGGCAGAGATGGCGCTCCTGCGGCCCGCGGCTGTGAAACAGCGTCCAGCGGTCGAGCACCGGCCGGCGCAGCATCGGGTTTTCCACGAAGCCGTCATGGCTGAAGATGTCGAGCGCGCTCGTCTCCTCCTCGTGCGGCACGAACTCGTAGCCGTTGCGCCGGTCGCCGAGAATGTTGACCTTCTCCTGGTAGTCGTTCATGTCGCCGCAGATCGCGAACATCTTGTCGGCGGTGCGTCCGCGGCCGAAGCGGCTTTCGATGATGTGGCGCACGGCCTTGGCCTCGGCCACGCGCAGCGGCATCGTCGCCTGCCGGCCATCGAGCCCCTCCCGCGCCGGCCCCATCGATTTGAAATGCACGACATAGAGCGTCAGCGGCCGCCCGCCGATCGTGAGATCCAGTTCCAGGCAATCGCGCTTGAAGATCCGGTCGGCCGGCCGATTGGTCAGCGCGATCTGGTCGTTGAAGAGGTCGAGATCCTCATAGGTCAGCCCCGCATGGCTCTTCACGTCCAGGCACTCGATCGGCTGGCCGTCGCGCGTCTCCTCGCGCATCAGCACCGCGACGTCGATCCCGCGCGAATCATTGCCCTCGATCAGGTATTTCTGCCGGTAGCCGTTGCCGACCATGCGGAACAGATAGTTGTATTCGAAGGCCTGCAGCGAGGCCATGTTGTCGGCTTCCTGCAGGCAGAGGATATCCGCATCGCAATCGGCAATCGCCAAGGCCGACATCTGCCGCGTATCATCCGTATGCGCGATGGTGCGCGCTTCCTCCAGCCGCTGGTATTCCGCCTCGCTCTTCACGTCGAAGAGCCTCAGCACCCGGTCCTGCTTGAGCTGGTTGCGAAAACCGGAAAAATCGAAGCGGCTCAACAGGTTTTCGATGTTGAAGGTGGCAAGGCGAAGCGACATTTATCGATTCCGTGGCATGAAGTGCCGGGAGCTTAGAGCAAATTCAGGAAAAGTGCGAAGCGGTTTTCCGTCCGGAATTGCGGCACTCCAATCAGTTGTCGGGCCGCAAATGTGGGCCCGAACTCCCTCGCCGCGCGCTCACGGCTCCGCAAGCGAGATTTCCCGGCGACCCGAAAATTCGCGCCATATGATCCATGTCATTCAAACCATGAACCATTGTGCTCCAATGGGGTTGGATACCCTTGCGCTCATGGAGGATGGTTTGAAAACGGAAATCGAACTCAAGCTCGAGCTCTCTGCCGAAGATCTTGCCCGCTTCGCCGAGTCCCACTTCCTCGGTGAGCCGGCGCGCATAGAGCAGCAACGGTCCGTCTATTTCGATACCCGCGGCCGCGATCTCTACCAGTCGGGCTTCACGCTGCGCATCCGCACGGTCGGCACGGCGCGCATCCAGACGATCAAGGCGACCGGCCCCGGCGCCTCGGTCTTTGCCCGTCCGGAATGGGAGCAGCCGCTTTCCGGCGACGAGCCGGTCGTCGATCACACCACCCCGCTTGCCGCCGAGTTCGGCCTGGAGCCCGATGACCTGGAGCCGCACTTTGCCGTCGAGGTCGAACGCAGCACCTGGGAGGTCGACCAGGACGGCGCGAGGATCGAAGTGGTGCTCGACCGCGGCATGGTCACCGCCGGCAGCCGCCAGACCGCCGTCGGCGAGATCGAACTCGAGCTGAAGGACGGCGACCCGAAGGCGCTTTTCACCCTCGCCCGCCGCATCGAGGCGATCGTTCCCATCCGCTTCGGCGTTCTCTCCAAGGCCGAGCGCGGCTTCCGCCTGATCGACGCCCTGCCGGTCGTCTTCAAGGCGGAACCGGTCGAGCTCGACCGCGAGATGCGGGTGACGAAGAGCTTTCGCACCATTGCGCTTGCCTGTCTTAGGCATTACCGCCTGAACGAGGATGTGCTGCGCGAACGCCGGAACCCGGAGGCGCTGCACCAGGCCCGCGTCGCCCTTCGCCGCCTGCGCTCAGCCGTCTCGCTCTACAAGGATCTCCTTGGCGACGACGAGAGCCAGCGCATCAAGGACGAGCTGAGATGGCTGACCGCCGTGTTCGGCAAGGCCCGCGACGTCGACGTCCTCCTGACACGTGACCCGGAGCCGGAGCTGCGGGACCATTTGAAGTCGGCGCGCGCCGCCCGCTACGCCGAAGTCTTCGAGGCGCTCGACGGCGCACGCGGCCGCGCCCTTCTCTTCGATCTCCAGCAATGGCTGCACTGCGGCGACTACCTGTCGACGCCGCCCGCCGAGCTTCGCGACCGGCCGGTGGCCGATTTTGCCGAAGCCGCTCTCGACCGGGCGCGCCGCAAGCTGAAGAAGCATGGCCGCGCACTCGCCAAGGTGAGCGACGAGCAGCGGCACGAGGCCCGCAAGGATGCGAAGAAGCTGCGCTATGCCGCCGAGTTCTTTGCCGCGCTCTTTGACGACAAGCGGGGCACGAGGCGCCACAAGCGCTTCATCGAAGCCATGACCGGGTTGCAGGACCGGCTCGGCACGCTGAACGATCTCGTCTCCGGGCCGCGGGTGCTCGGCGAGATCGGCCTCAAGGATCACCCGGACGCCGGAACGCTGGTCGTGCACGCCGACAAGGACAGGCTGATCGACCAGGCGCAGAACGCGCTCGACGACGTGATCGACGCCAAGCGCTTCTGGCGGTGACGAACGGCCCGCGCGCGGCCGATGGCGTGGTTATCCCTACCGGTGCGCCGCCATCGCCTGGTCGAGCCGTGCTGCCAGCCCGTCGCTCACCGGCACCATCGGCAGGCGCATTTCCGGGCTGTCGATCAGTCCTGAACGCCAGAGCCAGTGCTTGATCGGTCCCGGGCTCGGCTCGGCAAACAGCAGCCTGGGCAGATCGGCAAGACGCTGCCAGTCGGAAAGCGTCCGGGCATGAGCTGCCGCTCAGTCCGGGCATTCCGCGCCCGTGTGCACCCAGGCGGCGATCAGCGCGGCCAGCTCCGGCTGAGACCCGGGCGGCGCGCTGCGGCCCTCGCCCGGATGCCAGGCCCAGCCGACGAGATGGTCCTCGCCCATGTGCTTGACGAGATCGGCATGGGAGCGGTTGCCGTTGCGTTCCGTGTCCTTCACCTGCCGGCAGATCTCGCCGACGGTGAGGCCCTGCCAGGCCATGCTTTCGGGCGCCAGTTGCCAATGGGCGTTGCCGGGAATGGATTTGAGCCGGCTGCCGACGATCCCGCGGTTCTCCGCACCGTGGCAGCTGCTGCAGGCAAGGCCGGCCGGTCCCATCGAACTGTCGGCGGCGATCATCAGCGGCACATGCGGGTGCATGTCCTCGCCCTGCGTCGGGCTGCGTGTCGCCGGATGGCAGTTGATGCAGCGCGGATGAGTCAGCACACGGCTTGCTTCAGCAAAGATCGCCTTCGAGCGTTCCTTGGCATCGGCGATCGACGAGAACTCGGAGACCGCCTTCAACGCGCCGCCACCGGATGTTTCGGCATAGCCGGTGATGGGCGCAAGGGCGGCAACGAGACCGGCCGCAGCGAGGGCGGCGACAAGCGAGAGAGTAAGCGTTCGCTTGGTCACGGTCACACCCTCCTGAGATCGGTCTGGTCGATCGGCAAAGTCCGGAGCCGCTTGCCGGTCGCGGCATGGATCGCATTGAGGAGCGCCGGCGCCACACCCGGCGTGCCCAGCTCGCCGATGCCGCCGGGCGCCTCGGTGCTCGGCACGATGTGCACCTCGATCGGCGGCGTCTCATGGATGCGCAGGACGGGGGAATCGTCGAAATTGCCCTCGACCACCGCGCCGTTTTCGACGGTGATGCGGCCGTAGAGTGCGGCGCTCAGGCCATAGACGACGCCGCTCTGGATCTGTGCCTCCACCGTGTCCGGATTGATCACCTGGCCGCAATCGATGGCGCAGACGATCCGCTCCGTCCGGAACCGGCCGTCCTCGCCGATGCTGACCTCGGCGATCGTCGCGGCGAAGCTGCCGAAGTCCTCCGTCAGCGCGATGCCCCTTCCCTTGCCTTCTGGAAGCGCCGTCGACCAGGAGGCCTTTTCGGCGACGAGGTTCAGCACGGCGAGAAGCCGGGGCTTGTGCTGCAGCAGCCGCCTTCGATAGTCGAGCGGATCGATGCCCGCAGCATTGGCCAGCTCATCGATGGCGCCTTCGATCGGCGGGATGTTGCGCGTCGCCCCGACCCCGCGCCAGTTGCCGGTCAGCATGCCGTCCGGCGCCTCGTGGCGGGCGAAGTCCGTGTAGCGGTTGGGGATCTGATAGGGCGATTCCGCCCCCGCCATCTGGTCGAGGTCGATCCCGTCCTTGGTGAAGGCCGGCAGCCAGCGCGCCATGACCGAGGGCCCGATGACCCGGTGGCGCCAGGAAACGGGCATGCCGTCGGGACCAAGCGTCGCCGTCACCTTGCTGTAGTTGAGGTAGCGATAACAGTCGTGGCGGATATCTTCCTCGCGGCTCCAGGTCACCTTAACCGGGCCGTCGACCTGCTTGGCGATCTTGGTCGCCAGGATGACGCCATCGACATCGAGCCGCCGGCCGAAGCCGCCGCCGAGCAGATGGTTGTGGACGACGACCTTTTCGACCGGCAGGCCGGTGACGTCGGCGGCAACCTGCCTCGCCCGCCCCATGACCTGGGTTCCCACCCAGACCTCGCAACTATCGGGCCTGACATGCACCGTACAGTTCATCGGCTCCATGGTGGAATGGGTGAGGATCGGCATGCGGTAGATGAATTCATGTACCGGCCCGTGCTCCGCCTCGGCCTTAGCCACGTCGCCCTCGTTGATGTGCCGCAAGGCCTCGCCGTCGATCGCCGCGTCCATGCGGCGCTCGAGCTCGGCCTGCGAGACCGTGGCGCTCGGCCCCGGATCCCATTCGATCGAAAGCGCCGCAAGCCCTTTTCGCGCCGCACCGGTATTGTTGGCGACGACCGCGAGGGCCTCGTCGATGCGAACCACCTGGGCGACGCCCTTGACCGCCATGGCCGGAGCCTCGTCGACCGCGCGCAGCTTGCCGTTGAAATGCGGACAGATCGCGATCGCGGCGTAGGACACACCCTGCGGCCGGGCGTCGATGCCGAACTTCGCGGTGCCGTTGACCTTTTCCGGGCTGTCGAGGCGGCGCACGGGCTTTCCGATCACCCGGTAGCTCGATGCCGCTTTCAGCGGCACCTCCTGCGGAACGGCCTGGGAAGCCGCCGCCGCGATCAGGCTGCCATAGGCGGCCCGCCGGCTGCCGCCGGTCTCGATCACGTGTCCGGCCTCGGCCTTGCAGGCGTCGGGCGAAATCCCCCAGTCGGTGGCCGCAGCACTCACCAGCATGATACGGGCCGTGGCACCGGCCTTGCGCATCTGTTCGTAGATGCCGCGAATGGCGAGCGAGCCGCCTGTGATCTGGTCACCGAGCAGCGGATTGGCATATTGCTTGGGATCGGCGGGCGCATGCTCCAGCACCACCTGGTCGAGGCCGACCTCCAGCTCTTCGGCCAGCATCATGGCGACAGCGGTATAGATGCCCTGCCCCATTTCCACCGACGGCATGATGAAGGCGATCTTGCCTTCCAGCGGGATGCGGATGAAGGCGTTCGGCGCGAATGGTTCCGTGGCTGCGGCCGACGGCTGCGGCCTGAGGCCGATCACCAGTCCGGCCCCCGTCAAGGATGCGCCGATCAGAAGCTGGCGGCGCGATAAGGCAAGGTTGGCCCTGTCGAAAATGGACATCTCATCACCCCTGTGCTGCCAGCTTGATGGCGGCGCGAATGCGCGGATAGGTGCCGCATCGACAGATGTTCCCGGCCATGACCGCGTCGATGTCGTCGTCGCTGGGCTTCGGATTGGCGGCCAGCAGCGCGGCCGCGGACATGATCTGCCCGGATTGACAGTAGCCGCACTGGACGACGTCGATATCGAGCCAGGCCTGCTGCACCCGCTTGCCCTCGGGCGTGTCGCCGATGGCCTCGATCGTGGTGATCTGTTTTGCGGCGGCGTCGACAACCGGCGTCACGCAGGAGCGCACGGCCTGGCCGTCGACATGCACCGTGCAGGCGCCGCACATGGCGATGCCGCAGCCGAACTTGGTTCCGGTAAGCCCGATCGTGTCGCGCAGGACCCAAAGCAGCGGGATGTCGCCGTCCACATCGACGGCATAGTTCTTTCCATTGACCGTGAGATTGTAAGGCATGTGTCCATCGGCCGGAGCCGTCCCCTGTACATGCGAAGGCGCGAAAGTACCAGCAGGGGCAGCGATCGCCCAAATTACATTCTTGTGAGGTCGAGGGGGGAAGCCGCCGCCGCGGTCGGCGGCGCGTCGCGCGTTTCATGGGACGAGAGCCCTGAAACGGTATCGGGATGCGCCGCGGCTGGTGGTCCAGCTCCGGCACATCCCGATGATAATCAAGGAGAATTTTTCAGGCGATCTCAGACGAGATGGGTCTCGACATCGATGTTACCGCGCGTCGCCTTGGAGTAAGGGCAGATCTCGTGGGCGGCGTGGATGATTTCCTGGGCGACGTCGCGGTCGAGGCCTTCCAGGCGAACGTTCATCCGGGCGCGCAGGAAGTAGGAGCCGTCGTCGACGTTCAGGTCGATCTCGGTATCGACCTCGGGGCCGGCGGGAAGCTTGACCTTGCGCTGCAGCGCAGCCAGCTCGATCGCGCCGATGTAACAGGCCGACCAGGCGGCGCCGAACAGGTTTTCCGCGGCCGGATGCGGCTGCGACAGCTTCAGTTCCAGCGTGCCGTCGCGGCTCACGGTGCCGCCGTTGCGGCCGCCGGTATTGTGGGTCGTGCCGGTGAAAAGGAGCTTCTCGGTCATGTCGTTTTCCTCTCTGTTCGTTTTTAATCGTATCCGTTTCAATCGGATGCGATGTATATAGATGAAGCCGGAAACGGCGTCAATACCATTGCGATTTAATCGGATGCGATTTATATTAAGTGCAGAGACGGAAAGAGAAAAAAAGAGGACACCCCATGCCTATGTCCAAGACAGCGAAAGCCCCAGAGACCACGCCGGCAAAGGGCGGCAAGAAGCTCTCCACCTTCCTGTGCTTTGCGATCTATTCGGCAAACCTCGCCTTCGGCCGTGCCTACAAGCCCCTGCTCGACAAGCTGGGCCTGACCTATACGCAATACGTGACCCTGGTGGCCCTCTCGGAGGAAGACGGCCAGACGGTCAGCATGCTCGGCGAAAAGCTCTTCCTGGAATCGAACACGCTGACGCCGATCCTCAAGAAGCTCGAGGCGGACGGCTACCTGCAGCGCCGGCGCGATCCCGCCGACGAGCGGCAGGTGCGCCTCACGCTCACGCCGGCCGGCCGCGACCTGGTGGATGCGGATCCCGGCTCCGCACTCATCGACGCCATCGGCCTCGGAGACGAGTTTGAAACGGTGCAGCAATCGGTGGCAAGGCTGCGCGACAACCTGCTGCGCTCGGGCCAGCCTGCACCCCGCAAGGAATAGCCGAGCCCCAATTCCGGGGCTCCGTTCACGCGATCGCGACGATCTCGAGTTCCTGGTCGCCGACGCTCATGACGTCGCCGACCGCCTTGCCCATGAGGAGTCTTGCCACCGGCGAGACATAGGAGATCGATCCCGCCTTGGGGTCCGCCTCGTCCTCGCCGACAATGCGGTACGTCTGCACCCGGCCATCGTCGCGGCTGAACGTAACCGTGCTGCCAAAGGCGACGATCTCGGCCGAGCTGGGCTCCGGCATGAGCTGGGCGGTGCGCAGCCGCTCGTTCAGGTAGCGCAGATCGCGCAAGGGCCCCGCCTGCTGGCGGCGTTTCTCGTTGACGTCGTCGACCGCGGCCGCCGCCTCATAGGCCACGCGTGCCTCCCGAAGCTGCGCCTCCAGGGCCTTCAGCCCGGCTTCCGTCACCAGGTTCGGATGCGGCGAAATCGGGCGATCCGGCAACAGCGTTTCCGCGGCGGTTTCGGCACTTTCTTCCTTGGTGAAGGCAACGCTCAATCTCAAGAACTCCGTCTGACTGCAATGCGCTTTCGGCGCCGGCTCCAATACCGGTCCGTCGCCAGCCAATCAACTCTATCGCATTTTCGCCCGCCGTGCGCGCCCGCCGCTCGCCCCCAATTCCTGCAACCGGGATTTGCAAACAGGCTCCCCTGGCACCTCAGGCCCTTGATTGTATCGCCAAAGCTGAGATCTATGCGACAGCAACAGGTATAGCAGTTTCACCCGAGTCTCGAACGAGAATGGGCGGGCTTCGGCCCAGGCTGCCACATGCGGAGGAGAGAATCTTTGGCCGAACCATTTGTTGTCTTTGGAGCGTCAGGCTCGGGCTCCGTTCCGATCGAAGCGGCCCTCAGCCTTCTCGAATTGCCCTATCGCGTCGAGGAATCCGCCCCCTGGGAGGGACAGGAGGCGGCGAACAGACTCGCTCACATCAATCCCCTTCGGCAGGTTCCGGCCCTGGCGCTCCCGACGGGCGAATTGATGACCGAAAGTGCCGCGATCCTGATCTGGCTGGCCGATGCCTACCCGAACGCCCGGCTGGCGCCGGCGTTGACCGACGCAAGACGGCCGGCGTTCCTGCGATGGATGATGTTCGTGTCCTCGGCCATCTACGCCCTCTATTGGATCGCCGACAGCCCGGCGCGCGTCATCGAACGGGAAGAGGACCACGCGGCCACCAGGGCGCGCCTGTTCGACCGCATCGCCCGCTGCTGGGAGCAGATGGGGGCACAGTTGCAGCCCGGCAAATACCTCCTCGGCGAGGACCTGTCGGTTCTCGACCTTTATGTGGCGACCGTATCGCGCTGGTCGCCCGGGCGGCGTCGCTTCTATGAGGTCGCCCCGGGGCTCGCGGACATCGTCCGCCGCGTCGACGCCGATCCCCGGCTGGCGACGTTCTGGACGCAGCGCTTTCCATTCACGCAGGGCTGGGAACGTTAGACCTCCGACGCAAAAGGCGTACGACTTCAAGTGATTTCGTCATCGTTGCCAGATGCGGGGTGTCGTCAACAGCCGCCGGCAGGGACCGGGAAACCGATGGGACAAGTGATCAAACGGCGGTTGCTGATTGCGCTTTGCGTGCTTCTAACCTTCTATGGCCTGCTGGTATCGATCGGCCCACTCGTCTTGATGGCGTTGATCCCTTACCTGCCGCCGGGGCCGGGCTGTGATGTCGACCTGCCCGATGAAGAGATCAAGGCCCTCGTGGTCGAAGACTTGCAGAGGTTCCTTCGCCCCGGCGAGCACCGATACAAGGCCGAAGATGGCCTCTGGACCATCTGGCAGCCGTCCTTCCAGCGGCCGAAGGATGCCGATCCGCACGACAACCTGCACCCTTATCGGGTGGAAGTCAGCTTTGCCGACGCGTCGTTCTCATCGCTTGTCGGCCCTTGCGGCAGGACCGTCATCACGGCGAGAACCACCTGGGAGCCTCCCAATTCGTAAAAAATCCTCGCGTGCCGCCGCCACGAACCAGACGTTGCCGTCCGCCGCAGCCGCAAAAGATCTTCAATCATGCACGATGACATCGCCCTGCCCTGCTCACCGAAAATGACCTTCGCCACGGGATGACGGCCCCGGCGGTGGAGCGGTTGATCACGCCAATGCCCGCGCGCGCCCCTTGCCCGCTTCCTCGCTGAGCCAGGCGATCACCGTCTGGAGTGCCGGCGATTTGCGATAGCGCGGCCAGACGAGATAGAAATCCGAGGGCCCGGACATCGACCCCGCGAAAATGCGGACGAGGCGGCCTTCGGCAATGTCCTGCGCCACGAAATCGCCGTTGGCGAGCACGATCCCCTGGCCGGCGATCGCCGCCTCGATGGCGTGCGAGGTCTGGTTGAAGCTGATGCCCTTGAACGAGGCCTGGCGGCTCTCGCCGAAATGCCGCTCGATGAATTCCGGCCAGAAGTTGTGCGCGTCGTGCAGCAGCGTATAGCCGGCAAGCTCGTCCGCGGTCTCCGGTACCGGGCGCCCGGCCATCAGCATCGGACTGCAGACCGCGACGATCTCCTGTTCGAACAGGAGTTCCACCGCGAGCCCCGGCCCGAAGGGCGGCCGCCCGTAACGCACCGCCAGGTCCACGCCATCGGCCTGGAAGTTCGACATGCGGTCGGTCGCGAGAATGTGCAGGTCGAGATCCGGGTGGCGCGCGGTGAAATCCGGCAGGCGCGGGATCAGCCATTTCGAGGCGAAGGATGGCGTGGTGCTGATCGTCAGCCGCACCGGCTGCGGCTTCAGCCCGTCCGTCGCCCGGGCGATGATCTCGAGCGCGCGCCTGACATCGGCGATATAGCCGCGCCCCTCGCCCGTCAGCGCCAGCATGCGCGGCAGCCGTTCGAAGAGTTTTACCCCGATCTCGGCTTCGAGCCCCCGGATCTGCTGCGCGACCGCCCCTTGCGTGACGCCAAGCTCCTCGGCCGCCAGCCGAAAGTTCAGGTGGCGCGCGGCCACCTCGAACACTTTCAGTCCGTTCAGCGAAGGGAGCTTTCCGGGCGCGTCACTCATCCGATAGTTTTTCTACTGGCAAAGGAAAGCGAAACTGCTTCGTCGTTACGTCCCAGAGATGGTATTTCAATTGCAATACCAGCACAATCGGCACCAGGCTGAATGCGACGAGAGAGGATGGAACCATGGCAGTAGTAGAAAAAGTGGCAGTTATCACCGCTGGCGGCAGCGGCATGGGCGCCGAAAGCGCAAGGCGCCTGGCCGCCGACGGCTTCAAGGTCGCGATCCTGTCGTCCTCCGGCAAGGGCGAGGCGCTCGCCGCCGAGCTCGGCGGCATCGGCGTCACCGGCTCCAACCAGGTGAATGACGACCTGAAGCGCCTCGTGGACGCGGCCATGGAAAAGTGGGGCCGGATCGACGTGCTGGTCAACAGCGCCGGCCACGGTCCGCGCGCCCAGATCCTCGAAATCACCGACGAACAGTGGCACACCGGCCTCGACGTCTACCTGATGAACGTCATCCGCCCGGTCCGCCTCGTCGCGCCGATCATGCAGAAGCAGAAGGCGGGCTCGATCGTCAACATCTCCACGGCCTGGGCCTTCGAGCCGTCGCCGATGTTCCCGACCTCCGCCGTCTTCCGCGCCGGCCTCGCCGCCTACACCAAGATCTTCGCCGACACCTACGCCGCCGACAACGTGCGCATGAACAACGTGCTGCCCGGCTGGATCGACAGCCTGCCGGCAACCGAGGAGCGCCGCGACGCCGTGCCGATGAAGCGCTACGGCACCAGCGCCGAAATCGCCGCAACGATCGCCTTCCTCGCCTCGGACGGCGCCGGCTACATCACCGGCCAGAACATCAAGGTGGACGGCGGGCTGATGCGTTCGGTGTGAGCGGCTGGTGAGGTCGCAGGGCGGCGCTGTGGGTGAGCCCGCGGCGCCACTGAAACATAGGGCCGGTGCGAGCGGCTTACTTCGGAAACAGGAAGGTCAGCGTCGCGCGCACGCCCCAGCTCGGCGCGCCCTCCGGCGCCTCGGCATAATATTTCCCGCCGATCTGGGCGCTCAGCATCTGGTCGCCCACCTTGAAGACCTGCGAGACGCCGAGGTTGATCGGCACCGTCCATTGATCGGTCTCCCAGTCGTAGGTCGACTCCGTGTTGAGTGTCACGGTCGCACCATGGCCGAAGCCGTAGGACAGGAAGGGTTGCAGGAAGGTCTGACTCACATCCGCCCGGTCACCCTCGCCGGCAACGCTCCAGATGTGGTTTCCAAGCACGCCGACGGTCCACGGTCCCTCCTGCTTCAGCACGACCGCCGTCGGGCCAATGCCGAACTTGCCGGTGCCGAGGAAATCGTCGGTGGCGGTCGGGATCAAAAAGGCCGGACCGACACCCCAGACGATACCCGAAGGGCCGGGATTGGTCGGCGACAGGAAAAGGCTCTGGGTGATGTCGCCGAGCCCGAACGTATTGCCGTCGGGCGGCGGCAGGTAGTCGCGATAGGAGATCGGCAGGATCGTGCGCGAGATCAGGTTCCAGTCCGCGTTCAGCGAGATGGGAATGACCGGCTGGACGTTGAGCGTATAGGAGAAGCCATCCTCCTCCGCGCCGGCGCGAAGATCGAAATTGCTCTGGAACGGCACGCTGATCAGGTCGGCGACCGGGTTCGAGAGCTTCTTTGCGAGTTCGTCCGCATCCTGGGCCGCCGCCTGCTGCCCCTGCATGGCGGCAGCGACAAGCACCGCCACCCAAATACTGGCTCCTACCTGCCCCACGCGCAATTCCCCCTTGCAACGTCCTCTGCGGCCGCCGCCAGTCCGAGTTGCATCGGACAGCGCCTTAGCAGAATGGCCGCAGGCTACGTCACCAATGCCGATTCGGGAATATGCATTTGCTCTAAGGCAGCCGTCGGCCCAACCTGGAACAGCGCATAGCGCCTGCCGGTCCAACTTCGATTCCACAGAGACTTGCGAGCCTCCGGTCTGCGTTGAGCCACAAGCCGGTCATGTCGACAGCTGCGACCGCTCACGCCGCAATCACCCCCCGCATCAGCCCCTCCAGCCAGTCGGCGAACACCTGCAGCCGGCGCGACAAATGCTGGCGGTGCGGGTAGAGCAGCGCCATCGGCATCGGCGCGGCGGTGTGGTCGGGCATCACCTCCTTGAGCCGCCCTTCCCTCAGGTGGTCGCTCACGTCGAAGGCCGGGATCTGGATCAGGCCGAGGCCGGCGAGGCAGCAGGCGATGCTGCCTTCGGCGCTGTTGACGCTGACCCGGCCGGCAACGCTCACCGTGCGCGCCGCGCCGCCTTCGATCCATTCCCAGTCCTCCACCCGGCCGCTTGAGGGCGAGGCGTAGTTGACGGCGAAATGACCGGCGAGATCGGCGGGCGTCCTGGGCGTGCCATAGCGCGCGAGATAGTCCGGGCTTGCGGCATTGATCAGCCGCAGCGTGCCGAACGGCCGGGCGATCAGGCTGGAATCCTCGAGCGGCCCGACGCGCAGCGCACAGTCGATACTCTCCTCGATCAGATGCACCGCCCGGTCGGTCATGCCGAGGTCGATGTCGATGCCGGGGTAGCGCGCCAGGAAGTCCGGCAGCGCCGGCGCCACGATCAGCCGGCCGATGCGGCTCGGCAGGTCGACGCGCAGCCGCCCCGCCGGACCGGTCGTCCCGCTGCGAAACAGGTTCTCCGCCTCCTCCACGTCCTGGATCAGCCGCAGGCAGCGCTCGTAGAAGGCGGCACCATCCTGCGTCGGCGCCACCTTGCGGGTCGTGCGGTGCAAGAGCCTCGTGCCGAGCCGGGTTTCCAGCGTCTGCACCGCCACCGAAACGGAGGAGCGCGGCAGCCCGAGTCTGTCGGCCGCACGGGTAAAGCTCGCGCTTTCGACGACGCGGGTGAAGATGCGGAAAAGCTCGATCCTGTCCATGCCGGCTCATGCCCATTGTTCGCCTATCCTGACAAGTCATGTCACGAACGGAGCCTTTATACCAGCGACACGGACGATATTCTCAACCCTGCGATGCCTGTCGCGGCCCCGGTCCCTCTCGCATGGGCAGCGACAAGGCGCGCGCTATCTGAAACACGGGCGGCCTCATCGAGATGGGCCGCCGGCACCAGAAGCAGGGTGAGCGAGTGCCGCGCTCGGCTCTGATCCCGCCCATTCAAAGACCGGCCCCGCAGGCGGCCGACAACAGGAGAAACCCATGGCAGACCACAGCATCAAAGGTAAATCCGTTCTCATCGCCGGCGGCGCGAAGAACCTCGGCGGCCTCTTGGCGCGCGATCTCGCCGAACACGGTGCGCGCGGCGTCGCGATCCATTACAACAGCGCCGCCACCAAATCTTCCGCGGACGAGACCGTCGCGGCGATCAAGGCGGCCGGGGCCGCAGCCCACGCCTTCTCGGGCGATCTCACCAGCGCGGCCAATGTCGAAAAGCTCTTCGCCGATGCCAAGGCGGCACTCGGCGGCATCGACATCGCCGTCAACACCGTCGGCAAGGTCTTGAAGAAGCCCTTCGTCGAGATCACCGAGGCCGAATACGACGAGATGAGCGCGGTCAACTCCAAGTCCGCCTTCTTCTTCCTGCGCGAGGCCGGCAGGCACGTCAGCGACAACGGCAAGATCTGCACGCTCGTCACCTCGCTGCTCGGCGCCTTCACGCCCTTCTACGCGGCCTATGCCGGCACCAAGGCCCCCGTCGAGCACTTTACCCGGGCGGCCGCCAAGGAATTCGGCGAACGCGGCATCTCCGTCACCGCCATCGGCCCCGGCCCGATGGATACGCCCTTCTTCTACCCGGCCGAAGGGGCCGACGCCGTCGCCTACCACAAGACCGCTTCCGCGCTCTCGGCCTTCTCCAAGACCGGCCTTACCGACATCGAGGACATCGTCCCCTATATCCGCTTCCTCGTCTCCGACGGCTGGTGGATGACCGGCCAGACGATCCTGGTCAATGGCGGCTACACGACGAAGTAGGACCGCTCGCGCGCTTCCCCCTCGTCCACGTGGTACCGAGGCTGCGCGCCTTCGGAAACGAGGCTCGCGCCTCATCCACTTCGCCCTTCAAAATACGATTGGAATTTTAGACCGTTGTGTAATGTGATGCCGATGTGCGCATGGCGCGTAAACGGTCTCGATGGGTGAAGTTCATGGCGCATAACCGCTTTTTCTGCCGTCACCTGCTCATTGGCCTGGCGCTGCTTCTGGCGGTCGCCCTGCCCGCTTTTGCCCAGACGGCGCCACCGCCGATCACCGTCATTCTCACGCCCGGCCAAAGCGCCGCCGAGATCGAGGAAACCCTGCGCGCCGCTGCAAAGGCCGGTGGGCCGGTCACGGTCGAATGGCGCAACGCGGCAAATGAGGCCGCAACGCCGGGCAGCGCCGCTGACAGCAGCCACAGCTCGAAACCGGCTGTCGCCGCGACGCCGGCAGCCGGCACGCCGGAGTGGGCCGCTCCAGACGCGGAGGATTCCTTCGACACCCTTTCCGCCCGGTTTCTCAATGGCTTGCAGATGGGCCTTGCGGGCATATCCGGCATCGCCGGCGTAATGGCTGACGTTGCGGCAGGCATTCGTTCCGAAGGCTGGTCGGTCGTCTCGGTTGCTTCTATCGCCGTGCTTGCGGTCGCCGCCGGGCTTGCCACCGCCTTCGCCGGCCGCTTTCTCATCCATCGGCTGTTCGGCGCCTCTTTCGAATGCGTCGACCTGCTGCATCGCGTGCGCGCCTCCTTGATCCGGCTCGGCTTCGATATCGCCTATCTCGTGATCTTCGCCACGGTCGCCCATACCCTTGCTCGCCTGTTCCTGACGCCGGGCACGGCCTCTGCCGAGCTTGCCCATGCCCTGATCACCATCGCCGTCGTCTCGGCCGTCTATGCCGTCGGCGCCCGCTTCCTCTTTGCGCCGACGCGACCCGAGATCCGCCTGCTCGACATCGCCCATCCACGCTTCCACGCCACCATGCTCGCCGCCTATGGCGCGCTCGGCGCTGTCGTCGGCGCCAGCCTGCGCTTTGCCCATCAGCGCGGGCTGGAGCTTGCCGCCACCGACGGCTGGCTGCTGATCGGCGTCACCATCCTGACGCTCATCAAGCTCTACTGGTTCATCGGCGGCGCGGGTGATATCCGCGCGCTCTTTGCCGGCGAGAACCCTGGCCCGGTGCGCCGCGCCATCGCCTTCGGCGTGCCGGAGTTTTATGCCCTGAGCGCGATCGTGCTCTGGCTGATGACCGTCATCGTCGCCGGCAGCCCGAACAGCGCGGCCTGGAGCTTTGCCGGCGGCACCACGCAGATCATCCTGCTTGCGCTGCCGATCCTTGCCTTCGGCATCCATTCGCTCGCCGGTGCCGCCGCCGAGCGCCGCCGCACGCCCGCCTCCTCCAGGCTGCATGCGGCGATCTCAGGCAGTATCCAGACGGCGCTCGCCGGCGCCACCTGGCTGATCGGCCTGCACATCATCGTCGCGCTCTGGCGCCCGGTGATGGTCCAGGACGACACGTCCGCCGCCGTCGGATGGATCGTCATTCTCGAGCGCATCAGCCTTGCGGTCGTGGCTGCCTGGGTGATCTGCAGCTTCCTCTGGCGGAGCTTCGAAGCCTTCGCTCCGTCAGCCCGCGTGGCGTTGCCCGGCGACAGCGAGGACGAGACGGTGATCCATCAGGCAAGCCGGCTCTCGACCATCCTGCCGCTGATCCGCAATCTGATCTTCGGTGGCATCTTCGCCGTCACCAGCCTCGTCATCCTCTCCGCACTCGGCATCAATATCGCGCCGCTGCTGGCCGGTTTCGGCGTGCTTGGTCTTGCCCTTTCCTTCGGCTCGCAGACGCTGGTGAAGGACGTCGTCTCCGGCATCTTCTTCATCGCCGATGACGCCTTCCGCGTCGGCGAATATGTCGATACCGGCAAGCTCAAGGGTACGGTCGAGCGCATCTCGCTGCGTTCGCTGCGGCTGCGCCACCAGAACGGCCAGATCCACACGGTTCCCTACGGCCAGCTCCAGGCGGTGACCAATTACAGCCGCGACTGGAGCACGGTGAAGTTCGAGCTGAAATTCGAGCGCGACGCCGATCTCGAAAAGATCCGCAAGACCATCAAGAAGGTCGGCCTCACCATGCTGGAGGATCCGGAGATCGGCGGCGAATTCCTCGTGCCCTTGAAGATGCAGGGCATTCAGGACGTCACCGAAAACTCACTCGTCGTGCGGCTGAAATTCACCGCGCGCCCCGGCAACCCCAGCATCCTCCAGCGCGAGTCAATGAAGCGACTGCTCCCGGCGTTGCGCGAAGCCGGCCTCGACCTCGCCTCCAACGCCGTCACCGTGCGCTCCGGTGCTGCAGGAGCGGCGGAAGCCGAGGCTGCGGCGGCAAATCTGGCGCTGGCGAAGAAGCCGGTGGCACCGGAAGCAGCAGACGCGGAAGGGTAACGATCAATCCGGCGCGACAAGTAAAAAGAGCGGCAGACGGCCAACACCCGCTACAGTTTTGACATCATTGTTGGATTACCTCAAGCGCACAGACGAGGCTCAGGCGCTGCAGCACCCTGCCGACGCTGCCATGTTGCCGCTGCCACCGAGGATGTTGCCTGATGCAATCCATGCGCCTCGCCCCGTCTGCTCTTGCCCCATCTGCTTTTGCCCTGTCTGCGCTTGCCCTTTCGCTTCTGCCCTTGGCCACCGTCCACGCCGAACCGCCCACCTACGCGCTGCACTATGCGCTGATGCTGGACGGTGAGGATCCCGTGGCAGGCGAGGTCGCCTGTGTCGTCGGGGAACCGTGCGAGTTCACGCCGTCCCCCGAAAGCAAGATGACCTTCAAGCTGAGCAGGCGGAGAAACGAAATTGAGATCACCTGCCCCGAGCGTGACTGCTCGCTTGGCTATGGCGAACGCCGAACATATTGCGGCCCCTGCGAGGAAGTCGACATCTTCGAGGGTCGCGACTATGGCGGCGTCGCAATCGAGTTGGTGCTGCGCAGCTACCCGCGGCTCGGCACGCTGCTGTTGCGCTACCAGACACAGTAACGACCTGCAGAACGATCGCCTGACGCTTCTCATCGCGGCCGGGCTCCTCACCACGACAGGCGTGCTTGCGAAGCTGCCGGGCATCGCGGTTGTCGTGCCGATGACCTACGCGACCTTCGCCATCCTGCAGCGGCGCGGCAGGCTCGGCCTTGGCCGCCTCCTGGCAAGCCTGCCGGTCGCCCTTGCCGCCGGGGCGCTCATCCTCGGCTATTACTGGTGGGCGCACTATCTCGGCACCAACTATCCGCCTTACCATGTCGCCGGCAGCGGCTACCTCTGGCGCGACGGGCTTTCGAGGTTCCTCGACGAAGCCTTCTACATCCCCGCCACCTGGAAGATCGCCAGCAACTGGCTCTTCACCCTGCCGGTGGTGGTGCTGACAGGTATCGCGCTCTTGACCGCACCGCCGGCGGCAAGCGATGCGGAGACGAAGGCGGGGCCCCGTCGTGCACCCTGGTTCTTCCATGTCTGGCTCCTGGGTGCGGCCATCGTCTATGTGCTTGCCGCTCGCGAGATCAAGACCAACCCCTGGAACTTCCATATCTTCAACGTGGCCGTCGCGGCCCTTGCCGGCAGCGGGCTGGTCCTGCTGGTCAGCATTGGCCGCGAACGCGGGTTCCTCACGCGTGCGCTGCGGCTTACGGCGATCGCCGCCGTCGTCGTCTTCGGCGGCAGCATCCCCGGCCTCACGCTGATGAAGACGCCCTATGCCGACCACGGCGAAGAGCTCGGCATGAAGCTCAGCGAACTCAGCCACCCCGGCGAGCTCGTCATCACCGCAACGCCGACGATCGGCGATCCCGTCGCGATCTATTACAGCCGCCACCGCGGCTGGGTCTTCCCGCCCGGCGGCGGCGAGACCGAATGGTCGATGCTGCTGGAGGACGACGCGGCGATCGCGGCGCTGGAGGACCTGCGCGCCCGCAACGCCACCTGGTTCGGCATCACCAAAAACGCCCGCGACATGCAGCGGCGCAAGTTCCTGGAATACAACAGGGGCCTGATCGCCCATCTCGACCGGACGGCCGAGCGCGTCGTCGACGACGACACGCTGCTGATCTACCGGCTGACGCCGCGGGTGAATGCAGCGTCGAATTGAGGGACCCGACTGCGGAGCGGCCGCCGCCCGCATTGGTGCACGGCGCGGCATATCGCATCTGCCATGATGGGTAGCTCCCGGTTAACGCGGCCCCTCACCCTGACCCTCTCCCCGCCTGCGGGGAGAGGGAATGGCGCGCGCAGCTCCCACCTCTCCTTTCCACGGCCTCTTGCAAACGGTAACAAGACGCCGAGCGTGCTCCCTCAAAGTATCCTGCGGCTGCAAGCGAGCAAAGGAACCGGTGAGCGTGCCACAGTGTACCTTCTCCCCGTGACGACGGGGAGAAGGTGGCCGGCAGGCCGGATGAGGGGCCCAACAAAAACGCCATGCACCCGGATGAGCGCATGGCGTCCTGTTCTGGAAGCAACGCCCCTCGAGGCGATGAACCTTACTGCAGCGTCCGGATCGGGGCCGGTGCGGGCTGGCCGGCGGCTGCACCCGCGGCGTTGTTGGCCGAACGGGCGGAGTCGAGGCCGGTCGCGACGACGGAGACGCGGAAGGTGCCGTCGAGCGTGCGGTCGAAGATCGAGCCGACGACGATGTCGGCCTCGTCATAGACCTCTTCGCGGATGCGGGTCGCAGCCTCGTCCACCTCGAACAGCGTCATGTCCATGCCGCCGGAGATCGAGATCAAGACACCCTTGGCGCCGCGCATCGACACTTCGTCGAGCAGCGGATTGGCGATCGCCGCTTCCGCCGCCTTCAGCGCCCGGCCCTCGCCGGTTGCCTCGCCGGTGCCCATCATCGCCCGGCCCATGCCCTTCATCACCGATTTCACGTCGGCGAAGTCGAGGTTGATCAGGCCTTCCTTGACGATCAGGTCGGTGATGCAGCCGACGCCGGAATAGAGCACCCGGTCGGCGATCACGAAGGCATCGGCAAAGGTGGTCTTGGCGTCGGCAATGCGGAAGAGGTTCTGGTTGGGAATGACGATCACGGTGTCGGCCGCCTCACGCAGCCGCTCGATGCCCTGCTCGGCCGTTTCCATGCGGCGCTTGCCCTCGAAGCTGAAGGGCTTGGTGACGACGCCGACGGTGAGGATGCCGGCCTTGCGCGCCGCTGCCGCGATCACCGGGGCCGCACCCGTGCCCGTGCCGCCGCCCATGCCGGCGGTGACGAAGCACATATGCGTGCCGCCGAGGTGATCCATGATCTCGTCGATCGATTCTTCCGCCGCCGCCCGGCCGACATCCGGCAGCGAACCGGCGCCGAGGCCCTCGGTGACGGCGGCACCGAGCTGGATGATGCGCGACGACTTCGACATGGCGAGCGCCTGCGCGTCCGTGTTGGCCACCACGAAATCGACGCCCTGAAGCCCTTCGTTGATCATGTTGTTGATGGCGTTGCCGCCACCGCCGCCGACCCCGATGACGGTGATCTTCGGGCGCATTTCGGTGATCGTGGGCTTCTTGAAATCGTTCATGGCTTGTCTCCTAGAGCCGACGCCCTGCAGGCGCCGACGGCGGGCGAATCGGGCAGCTATTATTTTAGGAATTGAAAAAAGCCATGGAGAAGGCAAGAAAAAAGGTCGGAACACCTATCCACATAAGTATTTTAGCGGGGCCGCAAAGGCGGTAAATCAGGCTCCGGACTTCGGCGGCAGAGTGAATAAATCCGCCGAGCAATCAAAGCTTTAGTCTCCGCGTCTGCCCCTCACCCTAACCCTCTCCCCGCAGGCGGGGAGAGGGGACGAGGACGACGGCTGTCTCGCGACCTGCGGTCTTTTGTCAAAGGCGCAGCGACTGCGAACGGTCGACGTGGAACGAGCGGGTGCCGCGAATCTCCTTCTCCCCGCCTGCGGGGAGAAGGTGGCCGGCAGGCCGGATGAGGGGCGGATCTCGACATGGCAAACATCGAAAAGCGCCGCCTCACCCGCAAGCCGCGATCTACGCCTCAAAACTCGGTCGCGAGCGCACCCGCTCCAGCCAGCGCTGGACATTCTTCGCCGAGGCCGGGATCTCCATGCCGAAGACATCGCAGAGCCAGGCGGTGACGCCGGCGGTGATGTCGGCGATCGAGAAGTCGTCGCCGGCGAGATACGGCCGTCCGTCCGAAAGCTCGTCGTCGAGCCAGCCCCATTTCTTCGGCACCGCCAGCCGCTCGGTCTCGGCAAAGGCCGGAAACTGCGTCAGCCGCTCGGCAAAGAAGGCATCCGAATGCAGCGCCACATTGCCGACGGTGCCGAGGATCACCAGCTCGGCGCGCCGGTTCCACATCTCCACCTTGGCGCGGCTGACGGCATCATGGCCGAAGAGCTGCGGCTCGCGCTTCGTCTCCTCGAGATAGCGGCAGATCGCAACGCTCTCGGTGATGATCGTGCCGTCGTCGAGCTCCAGCACCGGGATCTGCCCGAGCGAATTGACCGCCAGGAACTCCGGCGCCCGGTGCTCACCCTTGGCGAAGTCGACATTCACCATCGGCAGCGAGATCCCCTTCTCCGCCATGAAGATGCGCACGCGATACGAATTCGGTCCTATGCCTTGATAGAGCTTCATCTGATCCTCCTGTCGATGAGGCCACCCGCCTCGTTTCTCCTCAACCGCACTTCAAGCGGAATACTGATTGTTTATAGCAACCGGTTTCATTTAACTCAATGGTTTATTTCGCTACAGCCGAAATCTTGATTGTGGTCGAGTTTCCCATTGCTGCGGGCAAAGTAGAAGCGAAACGCTTCAAGAGTTCGGGATCAGTCGCCGGCCGGCAAGAGGTGGGCGTCCACCCAATCGGCAAGCTCCGCCTCCCCCATCTGACCATCGGCGACGGCCCAAATGACGTCGCGCATGTCCTTCTGGCTGGCATCGAGCCTGTAGCCAAGAATAAGCAGCTGCATCGCGAGCGCGAAGAGGGCCGCGCGCTTGTTGCCGTCGAAAGCCATGCGCCTTGGCAATGCCAACGCACACCGCAGCCGCCAGCCTCCCGGCCGTGACCCCGTCCTCATAGTGTGCAATGTTGACCGGACGAGCGATGGCGCCCCGAATTGCCCCCTCATCTCGGATGCCGGACACGCCGCCGTGCCGCTTGATGGTCAGGTCATGCGCCTGCACCAAGGCATCAAAGGATATTGGCCTCATTCGGCGAGTTCGGCGAGCGTCCAATCAAAGCGGGCGAACACGTCTTCGGCCGCTTTCAGCGAGATGTCGTAGGTTTCATCATCGCTCGTTGCCACACGCGGTTGTTCCTGTTTGACGACGACCGTTTGTGGCCGCAAGTTCGAGGCGGGCCGCGAAGATCCGACTACGGATTGAGAAATAACTTCGCTATTGTACTTTAGTCGTTCGTGAAAAATGCCGTCCTTGTCGCGGTAAAGCTCACGCTTCATCGCGGCATCAGCAACTCTTCCCGTTGTCTTCCTGACATTCTTGACCATAGCTACGATATAGCATTTGGAAGTGGCGTTTCCAAGGAGGCGCAACCATCGCCCTCTATAACCGCCAGCCCCGGCTCAGCACGAAGCGCGCCGTCTCCCCCGGCTTCATCGCCACGTCGCCATAAGCTTTCAGCACCTGCCCGTCGGGCAGCGCCAGCGTCAGCGCAAAGCGCTCGCCCTCGAACACACAGGAGATGACCCGAAACGCCATCCCCTCGCCGTCGCGGCGCACATGTTCCGGCCGCACGAGCACGTCGCGAACTGGCACGTCGCGAAGCGCCCCATTGCCCCCACCCGCCTCGCCGATGCCGCCGAGGGCGGCCCGCAGCATCGACCACTCCAGCGCTCTCGGCGCCCCCTCCGGCACGGCCAGCTTGAGGACCGAGCCGCGGCCGATCAGGCGGCCGACGACGGCGCCTTCGGGCCTTGCGTAGATTTCGGCGGGTGGCGCCATCTGCATCAGCCGCCCCTCGTGCATGACCGCGACGTCGGTCGCGAGCGCCATCGCCTCCGCCTGGTCGTGCGTCACATAGATCATCGTCGCGCCGGAGCGCTCGTGGAAGATGCGGAAGGTTTCCTCCATCGACTTGCGCAGATGCTGGTCGAGATTGGCGAGCGGCTCGTCGAGCAGCACCACGTCCGGCGAGGTCACCAGGCAGCGGGCGAGCGCCACGCGCTGCCGTTGCCCGCCGGAAAGGGCTGCCGGCCGGCGTTCGGCATAATCGGTGAGTTTCACCAGTGCCAGCGCCTCGCGGACGCGCTTTCGCCAAGTCTCGCCGGAAATACCGCGCACCTTCAGGGGATAGCCGACATTCTCCGCCACCGTCATATGCGGCCAGAGCGCATAGGACTGGAACACCATCGCCATGTTGCGCCGCTCCGGCGGAAGCGACCGCGACGCGTCGGAGAGCCGCCTTTCGCCGAAATCGATCGAGCCGTCGCTTGGGCGCTCGAAGCCGGCGATCATCCTGAGCACCGTCGTCTTGCCGCAGCCGGATGGCCCGAGCAGCGCCAGGAAGCCGCCTTCCCGCACCGTCAGCGACACATCGGAAACCGCCGGCCGGCCGCCGCCGAAATGCTTGGTGAGGTGGTTGAGGATCAGTTGCGCCACGGCAGCACGCCCTCCGGAAGATATTTCGCGAGCGCCTCGAGCGCGGCCATCAGGAGAACGACCATCACCACGACGAGCACCGAGAGCGCTGCGGCAAGGTCCGACGAGCCGCTGTCGTCGAGATTGAAGATGGCGACACCGAGCGTCTGCGTCCCGGCCGACCAGAGCAGCGCCGAGACCGTCAGTTCGTTGGCGGCAATCAGGAAGACGAGGATGATCGCAGCCCCCGCCGCCGGCGCCACCAGGGGCAGGATCACGTCGCCCATGCGCCTGAGGAACCCGGCGCCCGAGAGCCGTGCGGCCTCTTCGAGCGAAGGGTCCATCTGCAGGAAGGCGCTCATCACGGGCTTGAGGCTGACGGCCAGGAACGAGGAGAAATAGGCGACCAGGATGATCCAGATCGTGCCGTAGAGCGAGACGTCGAGGAGAGGCAGCGGCGCGGCAAAAGTGAGGATGAAGGCGACGGCCAGCACGATACCCGGCAGCGCATAGGGGATTTCGATCAGGATGCCGAGCGCATCGGCAAGCCACCCCTTGCGCCGGGTCATCAGATAGGCCGCAGGCACCGAAACGGCGAGCAGGCCGAACGCCGAAGCGGTGGCGAGGAACATCGAATTGGCGAATGCTTTCAGCGTCATCGACTGGCGGAAGAGGATTTCTTCGTAAGCCCTGAGCGAGACCGTCTGAAGATTGAGCGGCACGCCATAGGCCGGCACCAGCGAGCTCGCGACAAGCGCCGCGAGCGGCGCCACCAGCACGAAGAACAGGATCGCCACCAGCGCCAGCTCGACGATCGAGCGGAAGCGGCCGAGCGAGAAGGCGGCATTCGCGCCCGAGAGGCCGATGATGCGATAGTCCCGGCCGGAAAGCGCCCGCTGCTGCAGGATCAGCCCGGCCGCGGCAATCACGGCGATCAGGCTGGATAAAACCGCGATCTCGCCGAAAGTGCCGGCGCCGAAGCTCGCAAGCCGCGTATAGATCAGGGTCGGCAGCACCTCGATCCCGGCGGGAATGCCGAGGATCGCGGGTATGCCGAAATTGCCGACGCCGGAAACGAAGGCGATCGCAGCACCAGCAATCAACCCCGGCAGCGAGAGCGGCGCAACGATGTCACGGAAGACGCGAAACGGCGTGGCGCCCGCAAGCCGCGCCGCCTCCACCCCGTCACGCGGGGAAGCAGAGAGCCCGGCTTTGAGCGCCAGGAAAACGAGCGGCGCATGCTGGACGCCGAGCAGCAACGAAATACCTGACAGCGAATAGAGCGGCTGCGGGCTGCCGAGCGGCGGCGCGAGCCCGAGCGTCTTTAAGAGCGGGCTTGCCGGCCCGGTCATCTCCACCCAGGCAAGTGCCGTCACCTGCGGCGGGATCATCATCGGCAGCATGAAGGCGAAGCTCAAGGCCAGCTTGCCGCGCACATCCGTCAGCGCCACCGAGAAGGCAAAGAGCGCGCCGATGACGACGGAGACGACCATGCCGCCGGTCGCCGTTATCAGCGTATTGCGGATCGCCGCGAAGGTTGCAGGCTCGGTGAGCACGCCGATCGACCGACCCGAGACGAGCCCCGCAAAGCCGGCCTTCGCCAGGCTGATCAGCGGCAGCAGGCAGAGCAGAAACAGGCAGGCGATAACGAAGGGCGCCAGCCAGCGCGGCTCGTCGGCGGGGCTGACGCCTGCCCTCGCCCGCACCTGCGGCATGCGTGTCGCCCGGCCTTGAAAGGGAAAGCGCAGCCAGCGGGACCGGCTGCGCAGGTTTTTGCGTTCGAGCATTCCCGATCAGTTCGTGCCGAAGATGCCGGAGAAGGTTTTGAGGTCCGCGTCGGAATTCTTCACCGCTTCAGCGGCGTTCACCGGCAGCACCTTGATCGTCTCGCGCGCCGGATAGCCTTCCGGCAGCGCCACGCCGTTGCGGGCCGGAATATAGCCCATCTTCGCCGCCGTCTTCTGGCCCTCCTCGGACAGCAGGAAGTCGACGAACTTCTTCGCGGCGTCGGCATTCTTGGCGGTCTTCAGGATGCCGACCGGCTCGGTCACGGCCGAAACGCCCTCGGCCGGGAAGACGAATTCCACCGGCGCGCCCTTGGCTTTCTCGCGGATCGCCATGAAGTCGACGAGCATGCCATAGGCCTTCTCGCCGGTCGCCACCGCCTTCAGCACGCCGCCATTGCCGCCGGCGGCCGTCGCGCCGTTTGCCGCAAGCGCCTTGTAGTAATCCCAACCGAGGCCGTCGATGCCGGTCAGCGTCTGCGCATGGATCAGCGCCGCACCCGAGGTCAGCGGGCTCGGCATGCTGACGAGGCCCTTGGCTTCCGGCTTTGCGAGATCCTGCCAGCCCGCGGGCTTCATCGCGGCGGACGTATTGTAGACGATGCCGGTGGTGATCATCTTGGTGGAGTAGTAGGCGCCGTCGGCATCATAGAGCGAGGCGTCGTAGCTCGCCGCTTCCGGCGACTTGTAGTTTTCCAGATGCCCGGCTTCCTTCAGCCGCTGCATCGTCACCGTGTCGGCGATCAAGAGCACGTCGGCAACCGGATTGCCGGCCTCGATCTCGGCCATCAGCTTGGCCATGATCTTCGTCGTCCCCTCGCGCACCCATTCCACCTCGATGCCCGGATTGGCCGCCTGGAATGCGTCGACGGTCGCCTGCGCATCCTCGTTCGGCTGGCTGGTATAGAGCACCAGGTTTTCGGCGTAAGCGGCGGTCGAAAGCAAACCTGCGGCAAGCGCGCCGGCAAGGACGGAAACGAGCGATTTCATGAATATACCCTCGTGTTGAAACTGGCGCCGAGGGATAGAGCCGCCTTTTTACAGGGGTGTGACAGGCCGAACCGCATGCGGCCCGTCTTGCTCCCTCACCGGGAAAACGCAAGCTACCTTGACAAAACTTGCAGGCCGAGAAAGCTTGCACGGCATGCGTGTGGAGGGACTGCCGTGGACACTTTTCTGAAAATTGCCGGAGCAGTGGTCGTCGTCGTATCGCTGGCCTTCGCGCTGCAGGCAACCGTGCCGTATTTCGGCTGGATGGGCGTTCTCCTTGCCCTGCAGTCGGCATCGCCTGGCATCGGCGCAGGCATCGCGCTTGCGGCCTTCGGCTCGTTGCTCGGACAGCTCAAGAAAATTCGCCTCGCCACCGAGCGCCAGGCCGATCTGTTTCAGTCCATCTTGGAACACCGCAGCCAGCCTTCCGCCGAATAGGCGCGAGCCCGTCGCAAAGGTTTCCGTAAAAAATTTCGCGCCGATGTCACACCGGCCATAGCTCGCTCGTCATGGTATCGGAACCAACGAAAGGAAACGGAACCATGACTGCCAAGATCGACCTTTTCGCCGCTGCCCCCGCACTGATGAAGAACTGGATGGGCACATCCGTCGCCGTTGCCGCGAGCCTCGACCAGACCATCATCGAGCTCGTGAAGATCCGCGCCTCGCAGATCAACGGCTGCGCCAACTGCATCAACATGCACACGCAGGAAGCCCGCGAGAAGGGCGAAACCGAGCAGCGCCTCTATCTGCTTTCGGCCTGGCGCGAGGCCCCCTGCTATTCCGATCGCGAACGCGCCGCGCTAGGCTGGACCGAGGCGCTGACCAGGCTTTCGGAAGGCCACGCCCACGAAAAGGCCTACGAAGCGCTGAAGCAACATTTCACCGAGGAGGAACAGGTGAAGCTCACGCTGATGATCAACGTCATCAATGGCTGGAACCGTCTTGCGGTCGGCTTCGGCCTCTGGGTCGAGCCGGCGGAAGCCAAGGCCGCGCAGGCCGCCGCCTGATGGCGACGAGTTCCAACGAGGACGCAGCGGCGGCTTTCGACCCGCTGCGTCCGAAGCTGATCCGCGTCGCCTACCGCATGCTCGGCTCGGTCGCCGATGCGGAGGACATGGTGCAGGAGGCCTTCATCCGCTGGATGGGGGCCGACCGCACGGCGGTGCGCGAACCCGAAGCCTTCCTGCGCCGCACGGTGACCAGGCTCTGCCTCGATCAGTTGAAATCCGCCCGCCTGAAGCGCGAGACCTATGTCGGCCCCTGGCTTCCCGATCCCGTCGTCGAGGAGGAGCCGGAGGACGATGTCACCCTGCCCCTGATGCTGGCGCTCGAGCGGCTTTCGCCGTTGGAGCGCGCCGCCTTCCTGCTGCACGACGTCTTCGGCCTGAGCTTCGACGAAGTGGCCACCACGATCGAGCGCGACGCGGCCGCCTGCCGCCAGCTTGCGGCCCGGGCCCGCACCCATGTGCGCGAGGAACGGCCGCGCTTCCGGATCGAGCAGCAGCGCGGCCTCGAAATCGCCAATGCCTTCTTCGCGGCATCCCGCAGCGGCGACATGAAGACCCTCGGCGCCATGCTGGCGGCCGATGTCAGCATCCATTCCGATGGCGGCGGCAAGCGCCCGGCGGCGATGCGGCCGATCCTCGGCTTCGACGCGGTGATGAAGGTGCACGAACAACTCGCCGCCCTCTTCGCCAAGCATGGCTCGACTCTGGTGCGCGCCGGCTTCATCAACGGCCTGCCCGGCTTCGTCACAAGGGAGGCGGACGGCGAGCTGCAGTCGACCGCGCTGGAGATCGCGAACGGCAAGGTGGTGGCGATCTACGTGGTGCGCAACCCGGACAAGCTTGCGCATCTGCATTAGGTTCGGGATTGGCCGGCGCATTGAGCCGCCGACAGACTGGCGAGCATTGTTTGTAGGCCCGCAAGGGAAGCTGGTGCGTCAGCCAAGATCTCCATCATTCCTGTGCTTGTCACACGAATCCCTAGCAGTTCCGATGGAACTGCGGACCAGCCCAAGTCTTTGGGCTGAAAGGTTCTTTTGACCCGACGGACGTCGGGTCGCTCACATCCCCGCCACAGGGACGAGGATGAGGGAGATTGGGATTCCCGCTCGCCAGAAGGCATGTTCGGCTCAGCAGGCTGCCAGCGATCCCGCGCGAACTAGGCCGCCCGCTCGCGCTCAATTCCCGCGCTCGCCGGAATCCGCGCGATCACCTTGATCTCGAAATCGAAGCCGGCGAGCCAGTTGACGCCGATGGCGGTCCAGTTGGGATAGGGTTTTTCGGGGAAGACCCGGTTCTTGACCGACATGATCGTCTCGAACTGGTTTTCCGGGTCGGTGTGGAAGGTCGTGACGTCGACAATGTCGTCGAAACTGCAGCCGGCCGCCTGCAGCGTTGCCCCGAGATTGTCGAAGGCGCGCTCGACCTGGCGGGCGAAATCCGGCTCGGGCGTGCCGTCCTCGCGGCTGCCGACCTGGCCGGAAACGAACAGCAGGTCCTCGGAGCGGATGGCGGCGGAATAGCCGTGCGCCTCGTAGAGCGCGTGGCGGTTTGCGGGAAAGATCGCGTCGCGTGAAGTCATCGGTCTGGTCCTTTTCTTGAAATCCAGGGCGCAGAAACGGGCGAGCGCGCCCGATCAGGCAGAACTTCACAAAACCCGCTCCATTTGATATACGCCGCGTATATGAATTAACCAAATACGACGCGTATGTCAAATTCATATACGCATCGTATATGAATTTGAGGACCGCATGGCCAGACGCCGCCAGGAGACGATGGAAGAAAACCGCGCCAAGCTGATCGCGGCGGGCCGCAAGGCCTTCGCGGAAAAGGGCTATGCCGCGGCCTCGATGGATGAACTCACCGCCGATGTCGGCCTGACGCGCGGCGCGCTCTACCACAATTTCGGCGACAAGCGCGGGCTGCTCGCCGCCGTGGTCAACCAGATCGACAGCGAAATGGCCGCGCGCGCCAAGGAGATCGGCAGCAGCAAGGAAGACGGCTGGCAGGCGATGCTCGCCGAAGGCACCGCCTATATCGAGATGGCGCTCGATCCGGAGGTCCAGCGGATCGTGCTGCTCGATGGACCGGCGGTGCTCGGCGACCCCTCGAAATGGCCGAGCCAGAACAGCTGCCTGCTCGCGACGCGGCAGACCGTCGAGCGCCTGCTCGAAAAGGGCATCCTGAAACCCGTCGACCCGGAAGCCGCGGCAAGGCTCTTGAGCGGCGCCGCTCTCAACGCCGCTCTCTGGGTGGCTGCCAGCGACGATCCGAAGGCGGTGCTGCCGAAGGCGATCGACGCCTTCCGGTCGATGGTTTCCGGCTTTCTGGCCGAACGCTGAAGCGTCCGCGCGTCTCGCACAGGATGCGCTCGACCCAGCGCCCCCACGACCTCCCTTCATCGAGAAAGCCGTAACAGGCTTTCGGCGTTGCGCCGGAATGACGCTTGCACAAATGCGGTCCATATCGGCTCTGCAACTTCAGTAATCGGTCAAACTTGGCCTTCTTGACCGCATCGAGATTTGACGATACTGCTGCTCGTGAGGTACGTACCTCATTAATGAAGCGCGCATCGGAAACGTTGAGAAACTGGGGCGCTGGCTAGGGAATCCCGAGGAACTGACTGATCAAGCCAATTTCGAAAGGCAGGACAATGAAGGGGCTCAAGCTCAATGAAGAATTCACGATAACGGATGAACAATCTCTCAGAAGTCTTTTTGATGCGACACATGGTCTGGCAATACTGAAATGTCAGGACACTCTCGGGGAACACGCGCAAGAGTTTATTAGGCGCTCGCCCTTCTTGTGCATCGGCACACAAAATCTGGATGGAAAAGCAGACGTCAGTCCCCGCGGCGACCCTGTCGGTTTTGTCAAAATCCTGGATGAGCATACGCTGGCGATACCCGACCGTCCGGGCAACAACCGCCTCGACAGCCTGGTCAATATCATCGCCAATCCGAGCGTCGGGCTGCTGTTCATCATCCCGGGGTTTGACGATACGTTACGCGTGAATGGGCAGGCCACTCTGGTAAATGACCCCGAACTTCTGAAGACCATGGTTGTCAACGATCGCGCGCCTAAACTCGCGATCGTGGTTAGGGTGAGTGAGGTTTTCATGCACTGCGCCAAGGCCTTCCGGCGCTCTCATTTGTGGAGCCCGGATCATTTCCAAGATCGGGCCGAGATGCCGTCGCTCGTAAAAATCATTCTGGACGAAACAACTGGCGCACCCACGGATAAGGAAGAGATGCGCAAAATGGACGACGATCTGGAAGAGGATTATCGCAGAACGCTTTACTAGAGCGTCCTGCTTTCAAGTGGAATCACTTGAAGGCGGAAAGATGCTCTAGAATCAATGTTCTAGAGTGTCCTCAAAGCGTTCATATGAACGCACCGCGCTCTAGCTGGCCCTCTCACCCACGAGCTCCCAGAGGTCGACCTTCTCGTGGCGCCCCTTCACCGGTATGAGCCCGATCGCCCGGAAGGCAAAGGCATCGCCAACGGCGTCGCGCACGGCGCCGCTGACGAGGATCGTTGTGCCGAACTCCTTGTTCAATCCTTCGAGCCTCGAGGCGACGTTGATCGTGTCGCCCATGGCGGTGTATTGCTGGCGCGAGATCGCGCCGAAGCTGCCGACGACGGCCGGGCCGGTATGCAGGCCGAAGCGGGTGAACAATTCCGGTCGCCCGCTCCGGCGGTTGGCCTCGTTCAGACGCTCGACCGCCGCCTTCATCGCGAGCGCTGAGCGACAGCCGTTTTCCGCATGCCGCGGATCCGCAACGGGTGCGTTCCACATGGCGAACAGGGAGTCGCCGAGATATTGCACCACCGTTCCGGCATGCGCTTCGGCAATCCCGTTCAGCTCCTCGAAATAGGCGGAGAGGATGTCCACCACGTCCTCGGGCGAATGCCGCTCGGATATGGTGGTAAAGTCGCGGATGTCGGTGAAAAGCACCGTCACCTCCTGCCGCGCCGCCTTGGCGACCGCCTCCCCGCGTGGATTGACGATCCGCCGCACCACTTCGCGCGGCACGTAGAGCGCAAACTGGCGAATGGCATGGCGGCTGGCGGCCAGTGCGCCAGCCAGCGTGTTGATCTCGGTGATAAAGGAATGCGGCGTCCCCTTCCCGGCAAAGTTCAGATCGCCGATCCGCCGCGCTTCGTCCGCCAGCCGGTAGAGCGTGCGGCTGATCACGCGCGACAGCAGGACCGACCCGACGACGCCAGCCACCAGCAGGCTGGCAGCAATCAGGAGGTTGCGGATGAGCAGCCGGTTCGCCTGGGCCACAAGGTCCTGCAGCGGCACGACGATTGCGACCGAGCTGCCTTTGAACAGGCCGGAAACGCTGACCGGCGCCATCTGGATCAGATAGCGCTCCCCGGCGAGATCGGTTTCGGCAAGACCTCCGCCCGCATAGGCTGCCTCCTTGCGCAGCCGGGCGACGACGTCGAGGCTCGGATCGAGGCTTAGCATGTTGGCCCCACCGCCGCCCGACCAGGCGCCGAGAATCGTGCTCATGAGCGCCGGGTCGGAATGGGCCACGAGCCTGTCATCGCTGCCGATGACATAGGACCTTGCCCGCGGCGAAATCTGCCGCGCATCGAGCAGGCGGCTGACCGTCTGCAGGTGAATGTTGGTGCCGACAACGATGCTGCTGGCCCCCTTCAAGGGGGTTGCCAAAGCCAGGGTCGGCACCTTGAGGGTTCCGGTGACATAGGGTCCGACGGAAACCGGCTCGCCGCTTCGCAGCGCCGCCTGGTACCAGGGGCTCTGCCGCGGATCGAAATTCGTCCGCTCGAACGGGCGCTCGCCGATCGGACGCGCTTCGCCATCGAGAAACCGGAGCGTCGACACGAGGCCAGCGCTCTGCCCATGGGCAAGCACCCGCACGGCAAACGCGGTGCCCGCCGGCGCGCGGAGGCTCTGGCGGACATAGTCCCTCTCCGTGTTGATCACCTGCAGGTAGGAGCCGTCGGGATAGCCGGCATAGATGCTCGTCGCGTTGGAAACGCTTCTGAGCACTTCCAGGAAGAACTGTGTCTTCGGCTCCAGGTCTCCGGGCGGCGCGACGGCAAGCTGCGGCACCGTGGACGCAAGCGCAACCGCCTCCTGGCCGCCCTCCAGCGCGTTCCGGTATCCTTCGATCAGCCGCAGGCTCATCTCCCGCATGTGCTTCTCGCCGGCGAGGATCGCCGCCTGCCGCCCCTGGCTGAACGCCATCCAGATGATCGGCGTCGCCGTTAGAAGCAACAGCGCGACGACGAGCACGCTGAGATGCACTCTGAGAGGTTTGGACCAGTTCACGCGATTCCCCCAAAAACGCGACTGAGTTTCGGGGAACCTAGCACCTGCCCGCGTCGGCAGGAATGCGCAATCTTTCAAAGAAATAGGCCATTTCATTGAATAGCATGGACAATGAAATGGCCCGGCATTCGGCAGGTGACCCGCAGCGGAAAACGCCGCCCGTTCAGGTCTAGAGCATCCGCTCTCAAGTGGAACCACTGGAAGCGGAAAGATGCTCTAGAAACAAAGTGCTAGAGCGACCTTAGTGCGTTCATAAGAACGCACGGCGCTCTAGTTCAACGGGATGGCATTGCCGTCCTTGCTTGCCTGATAGGCGGCCGAGAGTTCGTCATATTTGGCGCGGATCGCATCGGCGCGGCACTTCAGTTCGTTGCGCTGCGGCTCGGGCAGGCCATCGATCAGGGCGTGGATCGACTGGCCCTTCCAGAACGCATTCGTCCGGTTGTAGCCGCCGGGCTCCAGCGTGAAGACCTCCTTCAGGATCTTGAGATCGTGAGGGATGGAGAAGGAGTCGCGGGAATCCTCATGGCTGAAGAAGTAATAGAAATTGTCGAAGCCCGCCCAGGTGATCGCCGACAGGCACATCGAGCAGGGCTCGTGCGTGGAGAGGAAGATGAGGTCGCGGCTATCCGGCCGCGCGCTGCCTTCGATCTCGTAGAAGCGCTTCAGCGTG
The DNA here is from genome assembly GCF_055710065.1 of Ensifer sp. VA4. Taxonomy (NCBI): domain Bacteria; kingdom Pseudomonadati; phylum Pseudomonadota; class Alphaproteobacteria; order Hyphomicrobiales; family Rhizobiaceae; genus Ensifer; species Ensifer sp. VA4. Next base: position 213,965 of record NZ_JBVQPO010000013.1, read on the forward strand.
TGCACTTCGCCGTGCCAGAGCGGGTTTTCCGTCTCGTTGTTGGTCTCGACGAGCACGGTCGAAAGGTCGGATTTGCGCATGAGTGCCGCGCCGAAGATCTTGTTGCCGGCGGCAACGCCCGCTTCCGTTGCCGGGATGATGCCGCGCTCCATGGTGGAGAGCAGCGCGTCGAGGAGTTGGTAGTTGTCGGTTGCTTGTGTCATTCCCAATGTCCTTTTGTCGGGTTTTCAATCAACGCCAGGAAAAACAGGAAGCGGCTTCCTGCCCGGAATGGCGGGTTTCAAAGCAATCCCAGGAAAAGTGCGAAGCGGTTTTCCGTCCGGGATTGCGGGTCTCAAAGCAATCCCAGGAAAAGTGCGAAGCGGTTTTCCTGGGGATTGCGGGTCTCAGAGCAATCCCAGGAAAAGTGCGAAGCGGTTTTCCTGGGGATTGCGGGGCTCAAAGCAATCCCAGGAAAAGTGCGAAGCGGTTTTCCTGGGGATTGCGTATTTCAAAAACAATCCCGGCTTTGCGGTCCGGGATTGCGGGTTCCAGAGATCGAGCCGGTTCAATGCGCCTCCGCGGCAACCAGCGGCACCTCGATGCCCTTGGCATCGTAGAGCTTGCCGTTGAGGAAGTAGTCGCCGTGGTGCAGGCGGGCGATGTCCTGGTAGCGGATCGTCCGCTCCGTTGCCGCGACGAAGACCGACTGCTGGTCGGAATTGCCTGCCGTAAGGTGGTTGAACAGGAGGTTGAGCAGGATCGCCATCACGGCGGCCGACGAGATGCCCGAATGGAAAATCGTCGCGACCCAGGCCGGGAAATGCTCGTAGAAGCCGGGCGCTGCGATCGGGATCATGCCGAAGCCGATCGAGGTGGCGACGATCACCAGGTTCATGTTGTTGTTATACTCGACCTTGGACAACGTGCGGATGCCGCTGGCCGCAACCGTGCCGAAGAGCACGAGGCCGGCGCCGCCGAGGACGGAGGTCGGAACGGAAGCAACGACGCGCCCCATGATCGGCAGCAGGCCGAGCGTCACCAGGAACAGGCCGCCCGTTGCCACCACATAGCGGCTCTTGACGCCGGTGACCGCCACCAGGCCGACATTCTGGGCAAAGGCGCTCTGGGTGAAGGAGCCGACGATCGGCGCCAGGATGCTCGACAGCATGTCGGCGCGAAGCCCGTCGCCGAGCCGGCGCGAATCCACCTTGGTCTCGACGATCTCACCGACGGCAAGAATGTCGGCCGAGGTTTCGACCAGCGTCACCATGATGACGATCAGCATGGAGATGATCGCGGCAAGTTCGAAGGTCGGATAGCCGAAATGGAAGATCTTCGGCAGCGCGAAGACCGGGCCGTTTGCCACCTGCGAAAAGTCGGTCATGCCGGCCACATAGGCGATGCCGGTGCCGATCACGATCGACAGCAGGATCGAAAGCCTGGAGATCGCAGCATTGCCGAGCTTGCTCAAGAGCAGCACGATGATCAGCGTTACCGCCGCAAGCTGGATATTGGCGGTGCTGCCGAAGTCCGGCGCCGCCTTGTTGCCGCCCATGGCCCAGAGTGCCGCCACCGGCATCAGCGTGAGGCCGATGGTGGTGATGACGATGCCGGTCACCAGCGGCGGAAAGAAGCGCGTGACGCGCGAAAACACCGGCGTGATCAGGAGGCCGATCAGCGAGGCCGCGATGACGGCGCCAAGGACCGCCGGAATGCCGCCATTGCCGGATATCGCGATCATCGTCGCCACACCCGAGAACGAGACGCCCTGCACCAGCGGCAGGCGGCTGCCGAAGAACGGCAGGCCGATCGTCTGCAGGATGGTCGCAAGACCGCCGGCAAAGAGCGAGGCGGTGACGAGCAGGCCGACATCGGCGGAATTAAGCCCGGCCGCCTGGCCGAGGATCAGGGGAACGGCGACGATGCCGCCATACATGGTCAAGACGTGCTGCAGGCCGTAGGCCAGATTGGCGCCGATGCTCAGCCGTTCGTCTTCGGGATTCTCCGGTAGTGCGTTTTCCTCTGCAATGCTTGCCAAGGGTATCTCCTCCATACCTTTGTGATTGCCCCGTCTCCCGCGGGACAACCAAAAAGGTACTGAAGGACGGCAAATCCCGCTTTCCTAAAAAAAGCGAAACACCTTTCGGGATTCGACCGGGAATGGGTGCAGCCGCCATTTGACCGCTGTTCCTCTCCGCAAACGCCGGCCGGACGGCCGATTGCAGCGCTTGACGGGACGCGGCTGGCGCCCGGTGGGCGCCATCATGCAACAGGGCTCGAAGATGTACAAACTGCCCGTTCAGCCCGGTATCGGCGGCAGTTCCGGCGCGACCAGCCCGCGGAACGGATCGCGCCAGGCCTCGATCTCGTCCAGTTGCCCGGCCCAGCGCGTGAGCGCCGGATAGTCCCCGATCGGCAGCCGCGCGGCATCATTGAAAGGCAGGAACGTCGCCATGCGGAAATCGGCAAAGGAGACCGTGTCGCCCACCAGCCAGGCGCGGCCGGAAAGTTCCGCCTCGAGGATCCCGGCCGCCTTGTGAAAGGCCTTGAGCCCCTCCTCCACCATCGCTTCGTCGCAACGGCCGATACCGTAGCGCAGCTTGGTGCCCCGCTCCCAATGCACCATGTCGCATGCTCTGACGAAGTTCTCCTTGCCCCAGCTCATCCAACGGATCATCTCCGGCTCGTCGTCATCCCTGCGCCAGAAGCTGGAGCCGGTCTGGCGGGAAAGGTAACAGGCAATCGCATCCGTCTCCCAAAGCGGCCGGCCGGGATGCTCCAGGATCGGCAGAAGCAGATTTGGATTGAGCGCCTCGTAGCGCGCCCGCTCACCCGCAGCCTGCGGCGTGGCAAATGCAAGCTCGACCTCCGCCTTTAGAAAGCGGGCAGTGGCGACTGCGAGCCGAGGATTGGGGTTGCGGCTGAAATAGAGCTTCATGCGGCCTGGTCCTCTGTTCGTGTGTTCCAAGGACGAAGGAAGGCGGCTGAGGCCGACACAGGCAAATGTGAATCACACAAAAAACATGCGCATTTGAGCTGGACTCACGGATAGCGATGCGAGCACGCCGGCGATCGGCACGGATTTTTCGCTGCATGAACAATTCCGTTCTGGCTGCGTTCATAAATACGAGCGCTAAATGGCACCGCCGTTTAGGAGTGACATACATGAAGAAGATCATTTCGATCAGCCTGCTGCTCGCGTCGCTGATACCGGGCGCAGCACTGGCTCAGGGCGTCGAGTTCTATATCGATGGCGATGGGCCGAGATATGACGATGGCCGACGCTATTACGACGAGGATTATGGCGGCGACGGCTACTATCGTGACCGCTACTATCGCGATCGCCGCGCGCAGCGCCGCATTTGCACCCGGCAACGGGCCTTGGCGATAGCGCGGGCCGAGGGCCTGGAGGGCGCCAGAGTCGGTCGAACCACCAATCAATGGATCGAAATTAGAGGGTCGCACCGTCGCACGATCATCTTCGGTCTTCACCCCAGTTGCCCGATTCGCGGTTACAACAACTGGTAAAATGCATTCGGGGGCTTGCCGTCGACGGTTGGGGCGACCTTCGCTCCCGCCCCGGCGGCCCCCAGGAAGCGCTCGCGACCGTCGAAGCCGCCTGGAACGACGGTATCCGCTATTTCGACAACGCCCCTTTTTACGGCGCCGGCCTTGCCGAGATCCGCATGGGCGAGGCGCTCGCCGGACGCCCGCCCTACCGATTGGCGGCTAAGCAATTCCAGGAAAAGTGTGAAGCGGTTTTCCGTCCGGAATTGCGTCATATAGCCAGGCAATTCCAGGAAAAGTGCGAAGCGGTTTTCCGCCCGGAATTGCATTGCTGCAAGGCATTCGGCTTCCCCTCGTCCGTCATCCTGCGGGCGGGACCTGCGCAGCTTCGCCCGTTCAGAACGGATTGACATAGTTGGTGATGGCGATCTGGCGCAGAAGCACCCGGCGGATCACATGCGCCGCCTTCACCCGGTCGGTGAAGATGGCTGGCTGCGCTGCCCTAATCACTTTGGTCATTTTGACTTAAGTCAAGGATGCCCCGACTACAATGTGCGATTGTCTTCGCGCAGCAGCTCAGTCTTTCGCGAAGCGGCCGTGCCGCACGGAGGGGAATGCGATGAGAAACAAGTCTGCGAAATTCCTTCTTGCAAGCATTCTGAGCCTCGGTCCGGCGCTTTCGGCAGCCGCGCAGGACCACGGCGATACCGGCACGTTGGACGCGGCCAAGGCCGAAAAGGCCTTTGCTGCCAAGCCGCTCTATTCGCCCTATGCGGGTCGCAATTTTCCGACCCGTCCGCTGTTCGGCGACACGCATCTTCATACCGGAGCCTCGTTCGACGCCGGAGCCTTTGGGGCGCGGCTGACGCCACGCGATGCCTATCGCTTTGCCCGTGGCGAAGAGGTCATGGCGTCGAGCGGCCAGCCCGCCAAGTTGTCGCGCCCGCTCGACTTCCTGGTGGTCGCCGACCATTCCGACAACATGGGCATGTTCCCGGACCTCTTTGCCGGCAAGCCGGACGTGATCTCCGACCCGCAGGCCAAGACCTGGTATGAGATGATCAAATCCGGCCAGGGCGGAAAGGCCGCGCTGGAAATCATCTTCAGCTTCGGCAAGGGCACCTTGCCGAAATCGATGATCTACGGGCCCGACACGCGCCCCTACAAGAACGCCTGGCAGGACACGATCAAGGCGGCCGAGGAATATAACGAGCCCGGCCGCTTCACGGCGTTCATCGGCTATGAATGGACATCGAACACGGCGGGCAACAACCTGCACCGCAACGTCATCTTCCGCGACAATGGCGACAAGGCGAGCGAAGTGGTGCCCTATACGACGCTGAAGCCGCTCGGCAGCGACAATCCGCGCGACCTGTGGAAGTGGATGCAGGCCTACGAGGACAAGACCGGCGGCAATGTGCTGGCGATCGCCCACAACGGCAACCTGTCCAACGGGCGCATGTTCCCGATGATCGAATCCTTCACCGGCAAGCCGGTGGACAAGGACTATGTCGAGCAACGCGCCCGCTGGGAAAGGCTCTATGAGACAACCCAGACCAAGGGCACCGGCGAGGCTCACCCGACGCTCTCGCCCAATGACGAGTTCGCGAACTTCGAGATCTGGGACTTCGGCAACCTCGATGCCAGCGAGCGCAAGACGCCTGACATGCTCGAATTCGAATATGCCCGCTCGGCCTTCAAGAACGGCCTCAAGCTCGAAGCTCAGCTCGGCACCAATCCTTACAAGTTCGGGCTGGTGGGCAGTTCGGACTCCCATACCGGCCTGACGGCCATGGAGGAAGAGAACTTCTTCGGCAAGACGACGCCGCAGGAACCGAGCCCGGAACGGCTGACGGCGACCTTCGTCAAGGACGCCAAGACCAATATCACCGTGATGGACTGGGAAGTCGGCGCCTCCGGCTACGCGGCCGTCTGGGCCGAAGAGAATACCCGCGAATCCATCTGGGACGCCATGCAGCGCAAGGAGACCTATGCGACGACGGGCCCGCGCATGCTCGTGCGCTTCTTCGGCGGCTGGGACTTCGAACCGGCCGATGCCGAAGGCCGCAATCCCGGCGTCATCGGCTATGCCAAGGGCGTGCCGATGGGCGGCGACCTGACGGCGGCACCCGAGGGCAAGACCCCGACATTTCTCGTCGCCGCGCTCCGCGACCCGATCGGCGCCAATCTCGACCGCTACCAGATCGTCAAGGGCTGGCTCGACGACAAGGGCGAAACGCACGAACAGGTCTATGATGTCGCCTGGGGCGGCGACCGCAAGCCGGGGCCGGACGGCAAGGTGCCTTCCGTCGGCGATACCGTCGATGTCGCGAACGCGACCTGGACCAACACCATCGGTGCGCCGGAGCTGATCGCGGTCTGGAAGGATCCGCAGTTCGACCCGAAGCAGAAGGCATTCTACTACGGCCGCGTTCTTGAAATCCCGACGCCGCGGTGGACGGCCTATGACGCCAAGCGTTTCGGAACGAAGCCGCTGGAAGGCACGCGCATGACCGTGACCGAGCGCGCCTACACCTCGCCCATCTGGTACACGCCATAATCCGGGAGATGGATGACGGCATGCAGGCGGACGCACAAGAACCGTGCGCCCGCCCCCATCCGTCGAGCGAGCGGAGACGGCCATGCTGAAACGCCTATCACGAGAGCCGCTGGTCCATTTCCTGGCCCTTGCGCTTTTGATTTTCGCCGCGCACGGGCTTCTGCGCGGTGACGCGGATCACCCGGATAAAATCGTCGTCAGCGCCTCGAAGATCGAGCAGATGGCCACGGTCTTCACCAAGACCTGGCAGCGCTCGCCGACGGCGGACGAGCTGAAGGGCATGATCGACGACTATGTGAAGGAGGAAGTCCTGGTGCGCCAGGCGCTGGAACTCGGGCTCGACCGGGACGACACGGTCGTACGCCGCCGCCTGCGCCAGAAGATCGAGTTCCTGAACGCCGCCGACGCCGTCCCGGTAACGGTCACCGATCCGGAATTGGAGGCTTATCTCGCGGCCAATCCGGCGGCCTTCGCCACCGATGCGAAGCTGGCATTCGAGCAGGTCTTCCTCAATCCGGCCCGGCACGGCGACACGATGGCCAGGGACGCCGTCGCCTTGCTTGCGGAACTTCGCAGTAACGACATGGCCGACCCCGCTTCGCTTGGCGATGCTTCCCTGCTTCCCGCGACGGTCCAGCTCACGAGCAAGGCGGCGATCGACCAGATGTTTGGCGGCGCGCTCGCCGACGGGCTCGAAAAGGCGCCGCTCGGCCAGTGGACGGGGCCACTCACCAGCAGCTTCGGCCTCCATCTGGTCCGGGTCACGGAGCACAGGCCGGGCCGGGTGCCGCAACTCGCTGACATCCGCGACGAGGTCGCAAGGGAGTGGGAAAACGCGAGACGCAGCGAACTCGAACAGCAACGCTTCGGCGAATTGCTGGCGCGCTATGAGGTCAGCGTCGAAGCCCCCACGGCCGCGGGAGACAACCCTTGAGAAAGCTTGGCGCCCTTCTCGCCCTGCCTCTCCTCCCACTCGTCGGCGCCTCGGCCATGGCCCATGAGGTTCGCCCGGCCTATCTCGACATGCGCGAAACGGAGCCCGACGCCTTCACCGTTCTCTGGAAGGTGCCGGCACAGGGCCGGATGCGATTGGCGCTCGACGCGCATCTGCCGAAACAATGCGTCGAAAGGGCCACGCCGACACGGACCTTCGAAGGCAGTGCCTATCTGGAGCGCTGGACCGTCGACTGCGCGGGGGGATTGCGGGAGGGCGAGATCGTCATCGACGGGCTCGAGGCGACACTGACCGAAGCGCTGGTGCGCATCGAATACGAGAATGGCGGCACGGAGGTCGGCCGTCTCTTGCCCGAGGCGCCCTCCTTCACGGCGGCCGGCGCGCAGACCAGCCTCGAAGTCGCCCGGACCTATTTCCTGCTCGGCGTCGAGCACATCCTGCTCGGCTTCGATCACCTGATCTTCGTGCTTGCGCTGATGCTGCTCATCCATGACCGCCTTATGCTGTTCAAGACGATCACCGCTTTCACCGTCGCCCACAGCATCACGCTCGCCGGCGCATCGCTCGGCTACTTCAGCCTTCCCCAGAAGCCGGTCGAAGCGACGATCGCCCTCAGCATTGCCTTCGTCGCAAGCGAACTGCTCAAGGCCAAGCCGAACGAACTGCGCCTCTCCGAAGCCTATCCCTGGCTCGTTGCCTTTGCCTTCGGCCTGCTGCACGGCTTCGGCTTCTCCGGCGCGCTGAAGGAGATCGGATTGCCGCAATCGGACGTGCCGCTCAGCCTCTTGACCTTCAACCTCGGCGTCGAGGCAGGGCAGCTCATCTTCGTTGCCGCGGCTCTGGCAATTGCCGGGGCGGCGCGCGCAATCGTCAGCTTCCGCCCTGCCCTTGCGCGCCGGGTAATTGCCTACGGGATCGGCACCAGCGCGATGCTTTGGCTCATCCCCAGGATCGCCAGCCTGGCGGCGTGACGCGAGCATTCGCGCCACGCATGGCGGCTTGAGCCATCGGGCGCTTCCGTAGGCTGTCCCAGAAACGCAACGCGCCCAAGAGCAGTCCGACGCTCGTCTAACGCCACGTTTTTTGAGATAGTGAGTATTCGGCAGATCACCTGATCTGCCAATTATCGAGGGAGGATGTGTTATGCCACTGTTCGTAACCACAGGGTGCTATACAGCCACGTCAGCGAAGGGAATGGTTGACAATCCATCGAACCGAGAAATGGCGGCCCGTGACATCATGGAAGCAGCGGGCGGGAAACTGCATTCTTTCTACGTCACGACCGGCGAAACCGACTGGATGGCAATCACGGAATTCGACGATGGTGCTGACCTGATCCCCGCACTTCTCGTCGTTGGCGCATCGGGAGCCGTATCGAATGTCAAAACCGTGCGAGCCTTCACGGGCGCGGAATTCAAGGCTGCGCAAGAGAAGGCGAGCAAAATCGCATCTTCCTACAAGCCACCGGCAAAATAGGCAGGCCACCGGTTGAAACGTTTCTGGCAGCGGGTCGAACCTCCGCTGCCAGAAACGATCTGTTGGCGCGCAATGAGGCCGCGTTCGAGCGCGCGGTCGGTTCGATCGCGGCATGCGCCCGCGAGAGCTCGATTCGCTGGAGAACTCTCAACCTCCTCGCGATCGCGAGGAGGTTGCGGCAAAGGCGCGCGTGAGAACGGCGATCCGGTTCGCGCAAGAGAGCCCGTCACGCACAGGAGATCTCGGTCAGGTCTCAATTTGGCGCATTTCAGCCTTGGGCCATCGTCTGCAGTCGGCCCGTTGTTGCCCTTCCTTTACAACGCTCCGCCGGCAAGGCTCTGCCCATGGCGGGAGCTCAGCGCAAAACTGACCGCGCGCCGGTAGCTCCCCCCTGATGGCATCAGAGAAAAAAGCCTGAGAGCCGAGCCAGCCGGGTCTATCGGCGCAGTGTCGAGGCTATTCGACGCTCGGCTGAATGGAGGGGTGATTCGGGTATTCAATTATATCTACTGCATTATAGATGTAATTTTGAAATATATCTTTTTACACTGTTACAGATTAATAAGATTAATCAGATTTTTCTCTTGGCCAGTTGTTCTGTAGTGATCTCACTAAGCTATAAGTTCTCTCCAAGACATTGGAGGGAGCCGGTCATGACGAACATCATTGGAACGAAAGGTGACGACAGACTGCGCGGCGGACCGGAGATCGACCGGCTGTGGGGGCTTGTCGGCAATGACGATCTCGATGGCGGTGAAGGCAACGACCTCCTCGATGCCGGCGCCGGCGACGATTTCCTGACGAGTGCAAGCGGCTATGACAGGCTCGATGGCGGAGAGGGAGACGACACGATCGTGCTCCGCGGAGTCGGCGGAGCTGTGACGGGCGGCGCGGGCTTCGATACGTTCGTCGTCGACCTGTCGACGAGAACCGAGCCGGTGCGGTTTAATGGTGTTTCCGGCCACGCCATGATCGGCTTCACGCCTCAGTTCACCGATCATATCTTCTTCAGCAACATCGAGCGGTTGGTGCTGACGACCGGGAGAGCCGCCGACTTCATCTCCGGCACATTGGGCGACGATTGGATCTCGACCGGCGCCGGCAACGATGTGATCGGGACGGCATGGGCGCTCGACGTGGGCCCGATCGCTCTCGGTGACGACGTCGTCTATGCCGGCGACGGCGACGACATGATCAGCGACGGCGTCGGCGCCAACCGCCTCTATGGCGGGACCGGCAACGATGTCGTCATCACGACATTCAGCACAGCGGAGGCCGACGGCGGCGCCGGCAACGATACGCTCTCCTTGCAACATCACGGCGAGCCCCAGGACATCACCGTCGACCTCGAACGGGGCACGGCCTCGACCGGCCTCGTTTTCCGCGGCTTCGAGAAGGTCGACATCACGCTCGGCAGCGGCGACGACGTGGTCTTCGGCTCGTCACATATGATGGCCTCGGTCTTTGCCGGCGAAGGTGACAATGTCCTGATCGGCGGCAGCGGCAGGGATCAATTCGATGCCGGTTCCGGCGACGACGTGATGCTCGGCAACGGTGGCGACGACACGCTCATTGGCCGCGGCGGTGTCGATCTCATCGACGGTGGCGAGGGCAATGATCTGATCCGGCTCTTCCGCCCCGAAGGCGTCATCGAAGGCGGCGGCGGCGACGACGCGCTGCATATCGCGGCAGACCATGTCATGGGCGCCATCGACTTCGACGCGATGGCCGGCATGATGGGTCCGAGCCTGGTGTTCCGCGGGATCGAAAGCTTCCGGGTGGTCACGAATTTGTACGAACAGAATGACGATACGCTGCGCGGCGGCGCCGGCAACGACGTCCTCACCAGCAATTACGGCGACGATCTCATCGACGGTCGGGCTGGTGACGACGAAATCCGGGGCGGCGGCGGCGCCGACCGTTTGATCGGCGGGGCGGGCAACGACCAAATCTGGGGCGGGCGCGGCGCCGACTATTTAATCGGCGGGGTGGACGCCGATACCTTCATCTGGAACCGCGGCGACTTGAGCGGCAACGGCATCGACCACGTGGTCGATTTCGATTCGGAGAGCGGCGATGTGCTGCGGTTCGACCGAAGCGCCGCGCGGGCGATGGGCATCCGCGACTTCGACGGCTTTCTCTCGCTGGCCTCGGACACGGAGGGTGGCGTCTTCGTCTCCTATGGCTTCGGGAGCCGGGATGGCATCCTGCTTGAGGGGGTGGATCTCTCCAGTCTCAGCTCCGACGACGTCCTTTTGTTCTGACCCGCTGGGCGGGGGTATCTGGTCACGTCAGGCCGCGGGTAGCCCTGTCATGCGAACTGATAGGCGGGTCCGCGATCTACCCGGCGCAATGCTGCCCTTGGCACGATGGTTGGCGACATTTCCACGTGCTGCCGGTGGGGACGCAGAAGCTGCCCATGCAGACGGGGGCCGCCCGGCAATTGTCACGCAACCCGCCTGCGTTGACCGCTTCTCACCCCGCGTGCTGCGCCCCATGCGCGTGGATCACCGCATCGGCCTCCTTGCCGTAGAGTTCCTCGAAATGGTCGAAGCTCTTGGAGAAATAGCCGATCCCTTGGGTCGCCGCCCTGAGCGCCCGGGCCAGTTCGTCGAGTGCCGATCCCGGCACCAGCGCGCGGAAGATGTCCCAGCCCTTGGCGGTCTCGTCCCGGTCGAAGCCGAGCACCTGGCCCTTGTAGGTGGAGACGATCGGCACCAGGCTGCCGGAATAGATCGAGGGGATGTGAATCTCGATACGGATGACCGGCTGCATCAGCACGGCGGACGCCTGCGACAGCGCCTGGCGCACGCCCATCTTCGCCGCCGCGCGGAAGGCGAAGTCGTTGCTGTCGACCGAATGGTGCTGGCCGTCGGTCAGCGTCACGCCGACATCGATCACTTGAAAGCCGAGCGGCCCCTTCTCCATCGCTTCGCGCGCGCCGGCCTCGATCGCCGGGATGAAGTTGCGCGGCACCGCACCGCCCTTCACCGTCTCGGCGAAGGAGAAGCCGGCCCCGCGCTCGTTCGGATGCACGCTGAGCTTGACGTCGGCAAATTGCCCGGCGCCGCCCGTCTGCTTGCGGTGGCGGTAATGCACGTCGGAAGGTTTCAGCACCGTCTCGCGATAGGTTGGGCTCGGCGGCCTGTCGGTGACGCCGACATGGAAGACCTCGGCCAGCGTCCTGCAGAGATCGCGCAGATGCATCGGCCCCTGCACGCAGACCAGTTGCGCGCCGGTTCCCTCCTCCTGCATGACCACGAGCCCGCGGTCCGTCTCGGCGAGTTTTGCGAGCGTGCCGGAAAGCTTGGTCTCGTCGCGCTCGCTGTCGGGCACGAGGATACGCTCCAGCATCGGCGTCGGCGGCACGGTCCAATCCGGGGCCTCGGCCGTGCTGTTGCCGGCAAGCAGCGCCGGCACCGGCAGGTGCTCGGATTTGACCGCGGCGAAAATCGCGCCCTCCTCCGGCGTGGCGTTTGGCAGCGGCTTGCCGGTCGCCGGGTCCTGCAACGAGCCGAGGCTGCCGCCGCCGAGCGTCGAGCCCTGCTTGATCCCGGAGGTCAGTGCCCGCACCAGCACGGTCTTGCCGACATTGGCGCGGTGGTAGGCATGGAAGCTGACGGCCGAAAGCGCGCCCTCGGCGATGGAGCCGGCGGCCGCCAGACGGGTGCGCAGCGCATCGACCTGAGGCGCCTCGTGGCGCAGTGCCTTCATCAGCCGCATGATGCCGTTGGCATGGCTCGCGGAACCCACCAGCACCGGGATGATCCGGTTTTCCTTCAGGAGCCGCGTGGAGATCGCGTAGATCGTGTCGTTCGCCGGCGCCCGATCCTCGATCAGCTCTTCGAGCAGCCAGTCGTCGAATTCGGAGAAATGTTCCAGCAGTTCGGCGCGCGCCTCCTTCTCGCGCTCCATCACCGTATCGGGGATCTCGATCAGCGCCGAGGTCTGCCCTTCGCGGTAGCGCCAGGCGCGCTCGGAGATCAGGTCGCAGGTGCCGACGATCCTGTCGCCCTCGCGGATCGGCACCTGGCGCAGGAGCAGCATGTGGCCGGAATAGTCCTGGAGGGCCGCGATCACGTCGCGCAGCCGCGCCCGCGGCTCGTCCATGCGGTTGATGAAGAGAATGCAGGGCGTGCCGGAGGCCTCGATCACCTTGAGATAGGGGGCGGCCAGCACCGCCTCGTCCGGCGCCGGCGAGACGCAGAGCACGCAGGCGTCGCTGGCGACCAACGCATGCTGCGCATGGCCGAGCGCCTCGGTTCCGCCGGGTGCGTCGAGCGCACACCAGGGGTCGCCGCCAAACTCGAATTCCGTGATATTCAGTCCATAGGGTGAAACAGCTTTCCTGGAGGCCCCCTCCAGACCGGCCAGCTTTTCGACCAGCGTGGTTTTTCCGGTCTGTGAGGGCCCAAGTACCGTGAAGCAGCGCATCGGCGATCCTCCCCTGTCGCGATTGCCAATGCATGTCTCCTTAAATCGACGTCGATTTAAGGAGACATGCAGCGACCTTTGCACGTCCGATGAAGACGCGCGGTGCTGTAGCGGCGCCGAGCGTTGCGACGCCCTTACTCTACTAATTCTAGGGCAGCTTTCGCGCTTTCAAATGGCCCTGCGCAAATTCGGCACAGTTCCTGTCCCCACCGCGTTGACAAGCGACGCCGTCAGTCGCCATAGTCTGCTTGCAATATTATACCAGTTAAATATTCATATCAGTATATAGACAACCGATAGCGTGGCGCTAGTTCTCTCGAAGCGCCCCATTGCAATCGTCCGAACCGGAGACCGTCCGCATGTCCCTCACGCTTTACCAGCATCCGCTCGCGTCCTTCTGCCACAAGGTGCTGATTGCGCTCTACGAGAACGAGACCCCCTTCACGAGCAGCCTGGTCGATCTGCTCGATCCCGAGGAGGCGGCCCGCTTTGCCGCACTCTGGCCGGTCGGCAAGATGCCGGTTCTGACCGACAGCGCGCGTGACGTCGTGATGCCCGAGACCTCCATCATCATCGAGTATCTCGATCGCCACTATCCCGGCCGCCAGCGGCTGATCCCCGACGATCGCGACGCGGCGCTGAAGGTGCGCCTCTGGGATCGCTTCTTCGATCTCTATATCCACGTGCCGATGCAGAAGATCGTCACCGATACGCTGCGTGCGTCCGGTGAAAACGACCATCGCGGCGTCAGCGACGCCCGCGCCTCCCTTGCCGTTGCCTATGGCATGGCCGACAAGCATTTCACTGAGAACACCTTCGCCGCCGGCGATGCCTTCAGCCTTGCCGATTGCGCCGCCACGCCTGCGCTCTTCTACGGCGGCATCGTCGAGCCCTTCGACGAGAAACATCCGCATCTCGCAGCCTATTTCGAACGCCTGCTCGAGCGCGCCTCCGTGCGCCGCGTACTCGCCGAAGCCCGGCCGTATTTCCACATGTTCCCCTACAAGAACCTGATGCCGGCACGGTTTTTCGAGATGTAGGCACGGCGGAAAGGTAAGCGATTACAAGGAAATGGATCGCTTTGGTGAATCGGAAAGACAAGACGCGGCCGCCTTCCGTTCGCTGTCGATTACGCTTGCTCCAGGTGGCGTCTGCCCCTCTCCTCGGGTTCAACCCGAGGACTAACCCTCTCCCCGCAGGCGGGGCGAGGGAACGGACCCTACCGCCGCGTTGTCGAACGAAGCCGCCGCCGGAGAAAAATGACGGTCGCCTCCTGTTGAAGCGAGCGCGCGCCGCGCCTCCCTTCTCCCCGCCTGCGGGGAGAAGGTGCCGGCAGGCGGATGAGGGGCATCCTCACCGCGCGGATGAGAGGCATGCCCCTCACCGCGCGGATGAGGGGCCGCGCCACCTCAAAGCAATTGACCCTGCCCTACTTCACCTGCGCCGGCGGCGTGCCGATCGGGAAGGCGACGGAGACGAGGCCAGCCGTACCCTCCGCCGGTTCTTGGCGCCGAATTAGCCTCAAGAGCCGCAACACCCGATGGCAAGGCACGACGGCCCCTGCACACCTTGCCCGTCCGCCACAGGCTGCTACCTTACGGGCTCCGTCATCTTCGGCTCGATCCACGACGGAGGCCTGTGTCCCCGTTCGCTCCGCCCGAACCAGCAAAGGACCCGAGACCATGGAATACCGGCTGCTCGGCCGTTCCGGCCTGAAAATCTCTGTTATCACCATGGGCACGATGACGATCGGCGGCCGCGGCAAGTTTGCCGAGGTCGGCAATGTCGGCCTCAAGGAGGCGAGCCGCTTTGTCGATCTCTGCCTCGACGTCGGCGTCAACCTGATCGACACCGCCGATATCTATTCGACCGGTCATTGCGAGGAGATCATCGGCGAGGTCCTCGGCGGCAAGCGCAAGAACGGCGTGCTCATCGCCACCAAGGCGCGCTTTTCCATGGGCCCGGGACCGAATGACGGCGGCCTCTCGCGCCAGCACCTGATCGCCGCCTGCGAGGCAAGCCTCAAGCGGCTGAAGACCGACGTCATCGATCTCTACCAGGTGCACGAATGGGACGGCGAGACGCCGCTCGAAGAGACGATGGAAGCGCTCGACAGCCTGGTTCGCAGCGGCAAGGTCCGCTACATCGGCTGCTCCAACTATTCCGGCTGGCACATCATGAAGGCGCTCGGCATCAGCGCGCTCGAAGGCCGGCAGCGCTTCGTCAGCCAGCAGATCCACTACACGCTCGAAGCCCGCGAAGCCGAATACGAACTGATGCCGATCTCGATCGACCAGGGGCTCGGGGTGCTCGTCTGGAGCCCGCTCGCCGGCGGCCTGCTCTCCGGCAAGCACCGGCGGGGCGAGACGCCGGAGGGAACCCGCCAGCTCGCCGGCTGGAACGAGCCGCCGATCCGCGACGAGGAGCGGCTGTGGAAGATCGTCGACATGCTGGTGGCGATTGCAGGCGAACGCGGCGTCTCCCCGGCGCAGGTCGCGCTCGCCTGGCTGATCGGCCGCAAGGGCGTCACCTCAGTCATCATCGGCGGCCGCACCGAGGCCCAGTTCAGCGATAACCTCGCCGCCGCCAAACTGAAGCTCTCCGACGAGGATCGCGAATTGCTCGACGCCGTCAGCCTGCCGCCGGTGATCTACCCCTATTGGCACCAGCTCTGGACCGCCAAGGACCGGCTCGGCGAGGCCGACCTGTCGCTGCTGGGGCCGCATTTGTAGAGGACGGTGCCCCATCCGCCGAGCCAATGCTTCTTCGGCCTATGGAGCAAGTGCCACACGATTCCGATGAAGGCTGATGCCATCTCCTGAGGGTGCATCGAGAGTGGCGGCCCCTCGTGAAGCGTCGCCATGTGACCGTCGCAGTGGTATCATGAACCCGCACGATCGCGGTGTCGGGCAGCCGGATGGTGCATCTCGCGTCAATCGCCTGGGCTTCATGCGGCGGATCTCCTGAGGGGGAGACAGCCATGGCAACTGCAAGAGCAGAGCGGCGGCTGGCCGCGATCCTGGCCGCTGACGTCGTCGGCTATTCCCGCCTCGTCGAACATGACGAGACTGGGACGTTGTCGGCCCTCAAGGTTCTGCGCCGGGAGGTGATCGATCCGCTGCTGGCCGAGCATCAGGGCCGTATTGTCAAGCTGATGGGCGACGGTGCGCTCGTGGAGTTCGGCTCGGTCGTCGATGCCGTCGCATGCGCGGTCGCCATCCAGAAGGGGGTTGCCGGGAACCAGGCCGATATCCCGACGGAGCGGCGCATCATCTTCCGGATCGGCGTCAATCTCGGTGATGTGATCCACGAAGCTGATGGGGATCTCTACGGCGATGGCGTCAACATCGCCGCCCGCCTCCAGACCTTGGCGGACCCAGGCGGCATTTGCATTTCCGGCACGGCCTACGATCACCTCCAGGGCAAGCTTGACTGCGACTACGAGTACCTCGGCGAACGCGCGCTCAAGAACATGGAGAGGCCGGTGCGACTGTACCGCGCCCTTCTGGAAGGGACGACCGCACGACCGGAATCGCCCAGGCCCGCACTTCCGGACCGACCATCCATTGCCGTGCTGCCGTTCAGCGCCATGAGCGCCGACCCGGAGCAGGACTTCTTCAGCGATGGACTCACCGAGGATATCACCACCGCGCTATCCAAGCTCAAGGGCTTCTTCGTGATCGCCCGCAACACGATGTTTACCTACAAGGGAAAGCCCGTGGATGTGCGCGCCATCGGGCACGAACTCGGGGTCCGCTATGTTCTCGAGGGGAGTGTCCGCAAGTCCGGCAATCGCATGAGGGTCACCGCGCAGCTCATCGATGCGGCCTCCGACGTCCATCTCTGGGCCGAAAGGTACGACGGCGAACTCGGCGACATCTTCAGCATTCAGGACGAAATCACCGCAAGCGTCGTCGGCCGCATCGGACCGGAACTCCTGGCGGCGGAGCATGCCCGCGAAAGCCCCAAGCCGCATCAGGGCCTTGATGCCTGGGAATGTGTCGTGCGGTCGGTGTTCCTGTGTTCCCAACTGTCTGAGGAGAGCAGTGGGAAGATGCTCCCGCTGCTCGATCGGGCAATCGAACTGGCTCCCGGTTATGCCCAGGCGCTCGCCATGAAAGGTTGGATTACCATGTGGCGCGCGTTCCAGGGGTGGGAGGACATGGGATCCGCCCTGACCCTTGCCAGGGATCTCGTCCAGCAAGCCATTACCGCCGACGATAAGGAACCGTGGACTTACCTTGCGCAGGCGATGATCGCCTTTGCGACGCGTGACAATGTCCTGGCGATGGCAGCGATCCGCCAGGCGGTCGCGATCAACCCCAACTCCGCGTTTGCGCACGGCCAGTTGGGACTTGCGCATGCCAACGGGGGCCGCGCGGCGGACGCCATTCCTTGCATCGACTACGCCCTCAGACTGAGCCCGCGCGAGGCTTTTCTTGGCGACTTTCAGTTCTACTACGCCATGGCCTATTTCCAGGGCGCGGATTACGAACTTGGATTGAAGTACGCACGGGAGGCGCATCGTTTGCGGTCCGGCCACGCGGTTCCGCTGATCATCGGCACGGCCTGTGCCGGACTTCTGGACAACCGGGAGGCCGCCACGGACTTGCTCGGACGCCTCAAGTCGCTCGTTCCCGACATCTCGCGGGACGCGATCGGAGCAACATCTTCTTTCGTCCGCGCCGAGGATCGGGCGCGCCTGATCGAGGGACTTGCCCGTGCCGGCCTGAATTGATGGGTTCCGCCCTCATCCGGCCTGCCGGCCACCTTCGCCGCGCCTTCGGTGAGAAAGAAACCCGCCGCGCTCGTCCGTGTTTCACCTCCCCGCCAGCGCAGATGGCACCTGAGGTTCCGCATCTTGCCGCAGGCAGATGAGGGGCATGGTGGATGGACAACGGCCAGCAAGGCCCCTTGACTTCCCGCCCAACATCGCCATTTCATATCATATGATACGCATTTGTACTCCATAGGAGACAAACATGGCCAGCGCACAACCGGCATTCGCGCCCGATAGACAAGCCGCCCGGCACGAAGAGGCGGTGATCGTCAAGGCCGTGGTCAAAGCCTGCGACCTCTGGAACCTCACCAACAAGGAGGCAGCCCAGCTCTTCGATGTGCCGATCGCCACCTGGAACCGCATGAAGGCCGGTGACTTCAAGGGCAGGCTCGACCAGGACAAGCGCATGCGTGCCAGCCTGATCGTCGGCATCTTCAAGGGCTTGCGGCTCTACTTCAACGGCCCGCTCACCTATCAATGGCCGAAGGCGGTCAACACCGGCCCGCTCTTCAATGGCCACTCGCCCGTCGATCTGATGATCGAGGGCGGCATTCCCGTGATGCTGAAGGTGCGGCGTTATCTCGACGGCCTGCGCGGCGGCCTATGATAGCCGAGATCGATTTCAACGAGCCGGCGACCGTCCGGCTGATCTCGACCGCCTATATCGACGAACCCGCCGTCAAGCCGCTGGCCGACGATGACGACGAGATCGAGATCCTCAACCGGCTGGAGGCGATGACCTCGGCACGCTTGAGCCCGCTTGCGCTTCCCGTCGGCGTCGACCCGGCCGAGCTCCTCAACGAGACCTTCGGCTATGGCTGGTCGCTGATCAATGCCGCCTTCTGCCATGCGCGCCCGCCGGGCAACCGCTTCAACGGCGAGGAGCGCGGCGCCTGGTACTGCGCCTTCGGCCCGCGGGCGCTTCAAACCTGCCAGGCGGAAATCGTCTACCACCGCACCCGGGCGCTTCGCGAAGCCGGCAGCTTTCACGACATCGGCCGCTACCGCGAGCTGATCGCCGTTCCGCATAGGCTGCGATGCGAACGGCCGGATCTT
Organism: Ensifer sp. VA4; assembly: GCF_055710065.1. Classification (NCBI taxonomy): domain Bacteria; kingdom Pseudomonadati; phylum Pseudomonadota; class Alphaproteobacteria; order Hyphomicrobiales; family Rhizobiaceae; genus Ensifer; species Ensifer sp. VA4. The sequence goes on from NZ_JBVQPO010000013.1 coordinate 232,715, forward strand.
GAGAACTGGGGTAATGAATGCGGGCGAGCGCCACAGTGTCCCTTCTCCCCGCAGGCGGGGAGAAGGTGCCGGCAGGCGGATGAGGGGCAATCCCTCACCGCGTGGATGACGGGGCGCGCTGCAAGCGCCGCGCCAAGGGCACCGGACGTCGAACATGAGGAAACGAATGACGATTACACTTCTACCCGTCGACGCCGTCGATGCCGATGTCATCCGACAGCTCGACGTGCATGAAAACCAGATGGATTTCATCGCCAGCAACGAGGAGTCGCTGGAAGAGCTCGCCGAGCGCCCCGAATGCGTCGGTTTCGCCGTGATGGCCGAGGGCGCGCCGGTCGGCTTCGCCATGTATGCGCTCGATCCGGATGACGGCAACCATTGGATCTACCGCCTGATGATCGACGCCCGGCACCAGGGCAAGGGCTATGGCGCCAAGGCGCTTTCGGCCCTCATCGACCACATGGCCACGATCCCCGAATGCGGCGACATCTATCTCGGTGTCTACCCGGAAAACACCCGCGCTTACACCCTTTATCACCGCTTCGGCTTCCGCGAGACCGGCATGATCCTCGGCGAGGAAAAGGTGATGCGGCTGGATCGCACGTCGAAATAGCCCGCGGGACATCGTTCCGCTCAGGAGCGGATGGGACCATTGCGGTTCCATCCGCATCCACGTGACCACCCCGCGCCGCGCTACGACGCGACGGAGGCCGCCACCGGCTTCGTCAGGCGCAGAACCAGCAGCCCGCCCAGCAGATGAACGGCGACGACCGAAAGCCAGATCGCGCCCGGCCATTGCTCGCGGACGGCGAAATAGATGCTCGAAAAGGCGAGCGGACTGATGATCGACGCGAGGCTCACCGCCGAGGCCAGCACGCCCTGGAACTGGCCCTGCTGGCTCTCGTCGACCTGCCGAGTCGCGAGCGATTGCAGCGCCGGCACGCCGATGCCGCCGAGCGCAAAGACCGGCATGACCGCAAAGATCATCCAGCCCTCGGTCGCAAAGGCCATGACCGTCAGGGCAAGGCACAGCCCGACGACACCTGCCAGGATGGCGCCGCGCTCGCCAAAGACTCTGACGGCCGGTCCCGGAAGAAGCGCCTGGGCCAGTGCCTGGCAGACGCCGAAGGCGCCGAGCGAAAGGCCGATCCAGAAGCCGTTCCACTGGAAGGTCTCGCTGCCCCAGAGCGCCCAGCAGGTGCCGTAGGCCTCGCCCGTGGCGCTGAAGATCAGGAACAGAAAGACGATCGGCAGCACGCGCTTCACCGAGAACGCCCAGTGCAGCGGCCGGAGCGGGTTGAGCGCGGCGAGATCGATCTTTCCGCCGCTCGGCCTGCGCGACTCCGGCAGCACGAAATAGGCCAGAGCCAAGTTGCAGCCGTTCAGCACCGCCGCGGCGACAAAGGGCAGCCGCAGAGAGTGGTCGCCGGCGACGCCGCCGAGAACGGGACCGATGATGAAGCCGATGCCGAACATCGCATTGAACAGGCCGAAGCGCCGGGCGCGCCTGTCCTCGGGCGTGATGTCGGTGATGTAGGCGGTTGCGACCGACATGTTGGCGCTCGTCAGCCCGGCGATCGCGCGACCGGCAAAGAGCATCCAGATATTGGGCGCAAAGGCGAGGAACAGATAGTTGACGGCCGCACCTGCCAGCGAAATCAGGAGCACCGGCCGGCGCCCCAGCCGATCGCTGAGCGCCCCCAGCACCGGCGCGAAGAGGAACTGCATGACCGCGTAGAGCGCGGTCATCGTGCCGATATAGGGCGCCACGTTGTCGGCCTGGGTCACCTCCTTCAGCAGCGAAGGCAGGATGGGAAAGATGAGGCCGATGCCCACGGCATCGAGCACGATGGCAGTGAAAATGACGATGAGGGATTTCTTCATGAGGCGTTCCGATCGACGCAAGCCCGCGCACGCCGACAGGCGCCGATGCCTTGCGATTGGGTGACCTGACGATGCAGGCGACGAGTTTTCTGGAAACGCTGGCCGATCCGTGCTCAACGAGGCAGGGATGGCGTGTGCTTGACTGCCTACTGCATGTCCGCCACTCAGCGGATCAAGGGAAGCAGTCGCTTTTCGCGATGGCAGGCACTTAACACCAGGCGGCACGGTGCGGCAAGCCCCATGCCCTTACCTGCCCTTGCCTGGCCTGCACGGCTGTTCGTCAGGACGCGTCCCCGCGGCAATCCCGGAAGGCAATCCTCATCGTGCCATGTTGAGCTCGGAGACCGGCATGGCGATGGTGCAGCGCAGGCCATCCGGCCCGAGGGCGAACGTGGTTTTCGCCTCGAGCTGGTAGGGCAGCGCCCGTTCGATCAGTTCGCGCCCATGTCCGGCGCTCTCGGCGGCTGACGGCGGCATGCGCACTCCGTTTTCGTGCCAGTCGATGTGAAGCCAGAGTTTCTGATCCTTTCCGGATTCGATATGCCAGCGAACGGAAAGCGCGGCGCCGGCCTGTCCCAAGGCTCCGTATTCGACGGCATTTGTCGCCAGTTCGTGCAGGGCCATCGTCAGCGTTTGAACGGTCGACGAACGCAGCTTCACGCCGGCGGGGCCGTCGAGCCGCACGCGGCCCATATCCGCATCCACCGCCGCCAGCTCCGCCCGGACCAGATCGTCGAAGGCGACCCTCTGCTGGTCGGTGAGGCGCGACAACAGGCCCTGGACCCTGCCGAGCGCGGACAGGCGACTGCCGAAATGCGTATTGAAATCCATCAGGTCCTTGCTCCTGCGGGCGGTGGTTTCGGCAACGGCGCGCACCACGGCCATCAGGTTTCTCGTGCGGTGCTGCAGTTCGGCGATCAGCACCTTCTGCCGGTCTTCCCATTGCCGCCGCTCGGTGGTGTCGGTTATCGCGCCCACCATTCGCACAGTCTGCCCCTGTTCGTCGTAGAAGAAGCGGCCGCGGCCATGCAGCCAGCGAACGGTTCCGTTCGGATGCAGGGTGCGAAACTCCGTGACGAACTCGCTGTGCGTCTCCCGCGCGCGCTGCAGCACGGCCTCCGCCTCCAGGCGGTCATCCGGATGAATGCGCGCGGACCAGCGTTCATAGCTGGGCGTCACCTCGTCGGCGCCGTAACCCAGCATGCGGAAGTGCGCGTCGCTCCAATGCACGTCTCCGGTCAAAACGTTCCAGTCCCAGAGCCCCAGGCCGCCGACCTCCACCGCCGTCCGCAGCCGTTCTTCGCTCGTCCGAAGCGCCGTCTCCACCCGCTCGCGCTCGATCAGGTCGGCCGCCTGGCGTGCCAGCACGTCGAGCAGGCGCAGTTCCCGCTGCGTCGGGGCGTGCACATGTCGCCAATGGGTCGACAACATTCCGATCAGCGCTCCGACCCGCGAGTGGAGCGGCGTGGTCTGCACCGCGCGGATTCCGGTCTGCCGGTAGTAGGCCAGGTCCGCCGTATCCTGCAGGAACTCGGCCGTCTCGATGTCCGAAACGACGACCCGCTGCCCGGTGCGAAGCGCGAGCGCACAGGTGGAGGCCTGGTCCACGCTGACCCAATGCCAGAATTGCGCTGCCTCGTCGCTGAAGCCGCGATAGGAAAGCAGGCACAGCTCTCCGCCGTCCCCCCGATCGGCATGCAGCATCTGCAGGCTGGCGAATTGCGAACGCATGATGGCGGCCGCACCATCCAATATCGTGTCGTAGATGGCCTGCGGTCGTCCGTCCTTGATCAGTTCGAGGCTGATGGCCTGCAGCCGTTTGCTGTCTTTCAGCTCGGCCTTCATCTGTTTCCGGCTTTGACGGTGCGCGCTGGTCATCGGGCGCTCCCTTCTCGACGACACCCCGAGCGGGGCGATAGCCGTGCCGGGACGTTTCAGCTTACCGAGAACGTCCTGTCGCCGCCATCGTTCCAGCGTTGCGCCCTGAATCTCCGCGGATGACCGCCCCCCTGGAGATCGCCGTCAGTGCAGGGGCAAGCCCTGTTCGGCGGGCGCCGGCCACCATTGCAGGCGCCGTCCGATCGGCGCAGTATCCCGGCACGTCAATTGCGGGATCGATGCAGCCATGATCGAGGGCACATGTCATTGCGGCAATGCGAAATGGACACTGGAAGGCGACCCCGGCTCGATCACCGCCTGCAATTGCACGCTCTGCCGCCGCTACGGCACGCTCTGGGCCTATGACTACGAAGGCGAACGGATCACCCTTGCCGGGAAGACCACCTCCTACGTCCGCGCCGACGCGAAGAACCCGTCGCTGGAAATCCTGTTCTGCCCGACCTGCGCCGGCGTCGTCGCCTGGCGCAGCCTGCATCTCGACGACCGCGGCCGCCGGCGCATGGCCGTCAACCTCAGGCTGGCGCCGCCGGAACTGGTCGCCGACCTGCCCATCGACCATTTCGACGGTCTCGACACCTTCGAGGACCTGCCATCCGACGGCCGCTGCGTGCGCGACCTCTGGGCGTAGCGAGCCATCGACGGCCATGGCAGCAGGCTCACTCCAGATTCCAACTGCGCAGCCGATCAATGCGTCGCGAGCACCCTCGCCTCGACCGGCTGGTCGATGCCCTTGAGCACGAGCAAGCGCGTCGTCGCGCCCGTGGTCAGCGCCCCTGCCTCGGCGGCGGTCTCGGGCGAAATCAGGATCTCGCCGGCCTCGGCCTGGGATTCGAGCCGGGAGGCCAGGTTGACCGTGCCGCCGATTGCGGTGAAGTCGCTGCGGAAGCTCGAAAATTCGCCGATCTCGACATCGCCGCTGTGGATGCCGACCCCGACGCCGAGCGGCTGGCCTTGGAGCGCGTCGAGCTGCAGGCTGCCCAGTGCTGCCGCGCACAGACGCTGGATCTCCCGTGCCGCCAGGATCGCGGCTTGCGCGTGGTCCTTCCTGACGATCGGAAAGTTGAAGATCGCCATCAGGCCATCGCCCATCTGCTTGTTGACGATGCCGTCATGCGCCCAGATGGCCTCCGCGCAGCGATCCTGGAACAGGCTGACGATCTCGCTCAGCCTGGCCCGCTCGATCTGCCCCGAAAGATGGGTGAAGCCGCGGATGTCGGCAAACAGGATTGTCGCGTTCGCCGCCACATGGCTCTGCTTCTTGACGTAGCGGAAGGAGCGCTCGCAGATCGTACAGATGTTCGGGTTCATCTTGCTGCGGGTAATGCCGAAGGCGCGAAACGGCAACGCCAGCGGCCCGCGAATGGGGATCGGCACATGCATCTGATCCCAGCATCCCCGGCAGATCCTGGCGTCGCCGCGCTGGGCCGACTGGATGGTAGAGGCTTCGGTCATGGTCTGCATCTGCTCCGGCTCACATGGCCCGAGGGGCGTGGACGAAGCTTCTGCCATCTGCCGCGCTTTAGCAACGGCTGGAATAATGCGAGGCGCCCGCCGTGCGGCGCCGCCGTCACTCGGAAAACAGGTTCGCGGCCATCGATGATGGTCTCCCGCAGCGAGTTACAGCGACCTTTGCGCGTCGGATAAGACGCGGCGCTGTAATCCCGGCGCCTTCCTTCGAAGGCGCCGGGCAGCGCGCAGATGTCGTCACGCCTTCTTGACCGGCGGAATGACCCAGGAGCCGTCGAGAATGGACGGCGGGCTGTCGTCGGGCCAATAGAGCCGCATCATCAGGATGAACTTGTCCTTCGGCGCAGGCAGCCAGTTGCTCTCCTTGTCTGCTCCGGGGGACTCGTTCTGGATGTAGATATCCGTCGATCCGTCCGGGTTTGTCTTGAGGTCCTGCCGGGCGCTGATCGAGTAGCGATTGAGCGGATTGTCGACGAAGAAATATTTGTCGTCATACATGGTGATCGACCAGAACCCGCGCACCGGCGGCAATTGCCCCTTCGGGAAGGTGACGACGTATTTGTTCGCCCCGTGATAGGCGCGCGCAAACAGGCCGTCTTTCGATTTGAGCGAGGTCGGATAGATCGCATCGTGGGGGCGATTGGCGCCGAGGCCGATCGCCGTGACCAGCGCGCGCTGGAGATAGCCCGTGCCGTAGATGCCGGTCTTGGTGGTAAAGCCCCAGCCGTTGATATCCTGGACGTCGCCGTCGCTGAACTTGAAATGCAGCATGATGCGATGGAAGGCGATGCCGGGAATGCGCGAGACGAAAGCGGCATCGAGCTTGCTCTTGTCGAAATCCTGGCCGGGCACGATGCCGATCCCGGCGAACTTGGCGACCGCCTCGGCATCCGCAGCCGTCGGCGGATTGGTCTTCATCTGTTCGCAGAGCAGCGTGAAATATTCGACCGCGTCCATCCGGTTGACCTGTTCGCGCACCGCCGTCTTCATGTCGATATCCGGATCGACCTTGCCGGGCGGCGGCGTCCAGTCCTTGCCGTAGGCGCTGAGTGGCACCAGCTTGCACTGGTCCTGCAGCGCATGGACCGCCGCATAGTCCTCGGGCGTCCCGTCGCAATAGATGCGCCCGAGGATCCAGACGATGCTCGTCGGCGACTTGTACTCGGTCACGCCCTCGGGAAGGGTGCCCTGCCAGCTGGGTCCGGTGATCGCATAGGACTGCGCGCCATCCCCTGTCGTCCGCCTGCCCGGCACCTGGAACACCGTCGTCCAGCCGTCGAGCATCGGAAACAGGAAGTAGCGATCCTTCATGTCCGGGATCGACAGCACCCAGGGTTCCTTGCCGACGTCGACGAAGGCGGTCGTGTAGAGCGTATCGGCGTTCGGCGCCGTCACGTCCTTGAAGGAGGCGTTGGGATATTCCCGCAGCTTGATGATGTGGCCCATCGGCCCCTTGCTGCCTTCGGGCTGTTCCACATTCGTGATGACACGGCGCGTGATTTCCATCGTGACGAGCGGATAGCCGTAGATATAGGCGTCCACCGCCAGCCAGAAATCGTCGGCCGCTTCGACCGGATCGAACAGCGGAGCATCCAGAGCATTTGCGGGTAAATGTGAAACCGTTGCGAGCAGGCCAGCGCCTCCCAAAGCGACGGCACGACGTGTCAAATCCATGTTTGCCTCCCTTTAACCCTCATGACGGAGGGAGGTTAGCATGGCCTAGCGAATACTACTAGACATTGTGTACGATTCAGCTTTCGCGTGGGCTTCGGACGAGCGCGGCTGCCCCGCATGGCGGGGCAGCCCGGGATGCCTTGGACTGCGTGGCAGCCAGTCAGAACGACAGGCGGTTGCTGGACCAGACCGGGCCGAGGCGCTCTTCTTCCTTGAGCGTGGCGGAACCGTAGGAGAAGCGCAGGCCGCCGAAGATGGTGCTGGTGTCGCCGGACACCGATGCGTTCAGGCCCGAAAGCTCCTCGTTGGTATATTTGTAGCCGGCAAAGAGCGTGACCGGGACGGTGTCCAGCCGGTAGTTTGCCGTCAGCTTCAGGCTGCGCAGATCGTAATCGATGTCGTCCTCGCTGAGGCGATGGAGCGAGCCGTCGACGTCGAAGCGCAGATTGTCGGTCGCGTAAATGCGGGCGCCGAGCGAGCCCATATAGTGGTCGGCGTCGATGTCGTCGAAGTCTTCCACGCTCGCTTGGCCATAGCCGAACGCGCCATGCAGCGTCCAGGTATCGAGGAAATAGGCCCCTTCGACGCCACCCATGTAATCGTTGAGGTCGACACCGATGCCCGGATCGAGGCGCGCGCCCTGAACGAAGATGCCGGCCGCATAGAGTTCGGTGCGGTAGTAGCCGTGCAGCGCGCCGTCATAGCTGTTCGTATCGACATCCTCATAAGAAGCGCGCGTGTAGCCGAGATCGACCTGCAGGTTCATGCCGGCGCCGGAGTCGAAGTTCACGGCACCGCGCAAATCCCAGGCGCTGGTATCAATGTCGCCGGGCGTGTCGACGCCGCCCGCATAAGAGCCCTCGATATAGCCGGCAATGCCCCCGAGCGATTGCTCCACCGGCACTTCATAGGCGTCCTGCGTCCCGACGAGCGGACCGTCGATATCGGCAGCAGCCGCGATCGAAACACTCGAAAAAAGAAAAATGACGAAACCGCTCGCCCTGACCATTGCCCCACTCCGGTTGAAACCCCAGAGATAGGTAAGCGAACATGGTTAATACAATCTCTACGGGAAGACTGAAGGGCGCAGGCGGATAACCGCCATCCGCCTGCTCCGTTACCTCTGGCCCGGACAAGTCCCCTCTCCCCGCTTGGCAGGGAGAGGGCAAAGTCCTCGGGTTTAACCTGAGGAGAGGGGCAAGCTCCACCCACCCGAAATCCGGCGCAACAAGGGCGCCTTTCACTGCTTGGCGATCTTCTCGCGCAGGCGCTCCTCCTGCTCGGCGAGTTCCGGCGTCAGCGCCTCGCCGAAATCCTCCGCCTCGAAGATCGGACGGATTTCGATCTCGCTCGGGCCGGGCATCGGGTTCGGGCAGCGCTTCACCCAGGCGATCGCCTCGTCCATGTCCTTGACCGTCCAGATCCAGAAGCCGGCGACCAGTTCCTTGGTCTCGGCGAAGGGACCGTCGATGACAACGCGGTTCGGCCCGTCGAAGGCGACGCGGGCGCCCTTCGACGAAGGCTGCAGCCCCTCGCCCGCCTGCATGATGCCGGCATTCACCAGTTCCTCGTTGTATTTGCCCATGGCTTCGAGAAGCTCGGTCGTCGGCATCTTGCCCGCTTCGCTGTCCTCGGTCGCCTTTACAAAAACCACTACGCGCATCGTCCATTCTCCTCTGTCACGCCGGTCCCGGTCGTTGCGGGTCTGGGGCGCCGGCGTGGTGAAACCCAACTAGTGAGAGCAGGTTGCAGGCGAAAGACCCGCACGGACTTTTTTCCTATCCCGCCCCGGTGAAGGAAGCCGAATTGGCCTCCCTGGCTAAATGACGAACGGCAAATGACCGTGCCGACAATGGTGGCGAAATTTTTCAGAAGAAAGAAGAAGTAGGGCCACGCCGCGCCGGCATGGCCCTCTTTCGTCGCTGTCGCCCGCCGAACCCCTCGGCCGCAGCGTTCTATTGCGTCTGTGTGTGCACCTCCGCCAGTGCCTGCCGGAGATCGTCGATCGGCGTCTGGCCCGCCATCTTCTTGCCTTCCAGTTCCGGCGGCATCTTCCAGCCGGGATCGATGCCTTCCATGTTGGGCAGTTCGTGCGCGATGCCCTTGTGGCAGTCGATGCAGGTGGCCTTGCCGGAAAGCAGGTAGCGGGTATGGATCTCGGCCGCCCGCTGCGTCTGCTTCTGCAGGTCCATGGCGACGGAGGAGTGGCAGTTGCGGCATTCCAGGCTGTCGTTGGCCTTCATGCGCGCCCATTCGTGCTGCGCCAGTTCCAGCCGCTTCTCGAGGAATTTCGGCCTGGTGTTGATCGTGCCGAAGATCTTGCCCCAGACCTCCTTCGACGCCTGCATCTTGCGGGCGATCTTGTCGGTCCACTGGTGCGGCACGTGGCAATCCGGACAGGTGGCGCGCACGCCGGAGCGGTTGGAGAAGTGGATGGTGCGCGTCAACTCCTGGTAGACGTTGTCATGCATCTCGTGGCAGGAGGTGCAGAACTTCTCGGTGTTGGTGAGTTCCAGCGCCGTGTTGAACGCGCCCCAGAACATCACGCCGCCGATGAAGCCGCCGAGCGTGAGGAAGCCCAGGCCCAGCGTGCCGGCCGGCGTCGCCATGATCCGCCAGGCCCAGAGGATAGCTTTCCTGATCCATGCGATCATGTCGTCACTCGCTTCCGGCCGGCTTGAAGCCCAACTCGCTCATGTCCTTGAAGTTGCTCGGCACCAGCGGGCTGGTGTCCGCCTGCGGCACGTGGCAGGCGGTGCAGAAATAGCGCCGCGGCGAAACGTCGGCGATCATCTGTCCGTCGCGCGTCATGTAATGGGTGACGCTGATCATCGGCGCGCCGGAGTCCTGGGTGAACTCGCGCTTGTGGCAGGAAAGGCAGCGGTTGGCATTGACCGAAAGCTCGTAGCCCTCGATCGAATGCGGAATGACCGGCGGCTGGTCGGGATAGGCGCGCATCTTGCGCTTGTCGTCGACCACCCATTTCGGCAGCGGTGCTGCCGCCTCCGTCGCCATCTGCGGCGTCGGCCCTTCGAGCTGCGGCACCAGCTTTTCCGCCACCTGAGCCACGGCGGCGGTCGTGACGAACACCATCAGTCCGGCGGCGATCGCCATCCAGACGGATCGCGTCGGGCCGGTGCCGGCAGAGGTCAGAAGCGGTTTTGGAACGGCCCCGAAACGACGAGACAGGACGTTTCCGCAAATCCGCTTCAGCCGAGAAAACCCTAGAGGGTGACGGGAAGAATCTTGACCGCGCATTTTTTGAAATCCGTCTGTTTGGAGATGGGATCGGTGGCGTCGAGGGTAACCTTGTTGATCAACTGGCTGGCATCGAACCAGGGAACGAAGACGACGCCGGGCGGCATGCGGTTGCGGCCGCGGATATCGACGCGCGAGCGAATTTCGCCGCGCCGCGAGACGATGCGCACTTCCATGCCCTGGTTGATGCCGCGCTTGCGGGCGTCCTCCGCATTCATGAAGACGCGGGCGCCGGGAAACGCCTTGTAGAGCTCCGGCACCCGCATGGTCATCGAGCCCGAATGCCAATGTTCGAGCACGCGGCCGGTGACCAGCCAGGTGTCGTATTCCTCGTCCGGGGACTCGGCCGGCGGCTCGTAGGGCACGGCGAGGATGACCGCCTTGCCGTCCTTGTTGCCGTAGAACTTCACGCCGTCGCCCGCCTTCACATAGGGGTCGAAGCCTTCGCGGTAGCGCCACTTCGTCTCCTGGCCGTTGACGACGGGCCAGCGCAGGCCGCGCACCTCGTGATAGGTGTCGTAGGGCGCCAGGTCATGGCCGTGGCCGCGGCCGAAGGTGGCATATTCCTCGAACAGGCCCTTCTGGATGTAGAAGCCGAATTCCTTGGCCTCGTTGTTGTCGTATTCGGCGCTGACCTCGGTCAGCGGGAAGCGGTCGACCTCGCCGTTCTTGAACAGAACCTCGAACAGCGTCTTGCCGCGATAGTCAGGATTGGCGTCGAGGATTTCCTTCGGCCACACCTCGTCGGTGATGAAGCGCTTGGAGAACTCCACCATCTGCCAGAGATCCGAGCGCGCCTCGCCGCGCGCCTGGACGAGCTGGTGCCAGACATGGGTGCGCCGCTCGGCATTGCCGTAGGCCCCCTCCTTTTCCACCCACATGGCCGCGGGCAGGATCAGGTCGGCGCTCATCGCGGTGATCGTCGGATAGGCATCGGAAACGACAATGAAATTGTCCGGGTTGCGATAGCCCTGCCAGGTCTCGTTCGAGGTGTTCGGTCCAGCCTGGACGTTGTTGTTGACCTGCACCCAATAGAAATTGAGCTTGCCGTCCTTCAGCATCCGGTCCTGCTGCACGGCGTGATAGCCGGGCTTTTCCGGGATGATGCCGTGCGGAATGCGCCAGATCTCCTCCGCATGCTTGCGGTGCTCGGGGTTGGTGACCACCATGTCGGCCGGCAGGCGGTGCGCGAAGGTGCCGACCTCGCGCGCGGTGCCGCAGGCAGACGGCTGGCCGGTCAGCGAGAACGGGCTGTTGCCGGGCTCGGAGATCTTGCCGGTCAGCAGATGCAGGTTATAGACCATCTGGTTGGCCCAGACGCCGCGCACATGCTGGTTGAAGCCCATGGTCCAGAGCGACATGACCTTGCGGTTGGGGTCGGCATAGAGCTCGGCGAGCTGCTTCAGGAATTCCGGATCGACGCCGGTCAGCTCGACGGTCTTTTCCAGCGTGTATTCCGAAACGAATTCCTTGAACGCCTCGAAGTCGATCGGCTCGGTCTTGCCCGGATCCTTGGAATTGGCGGCGTTGACCTCGACCGGATTGTCGGGCCTCAGGCCATAGCCGATATCGGTCACGCCGCGGGCAAACTTGGTGTGCTTGTTGACGAAGTCCTCGTTGACCTTGCCGCTCTCGATGATGTGGTTGGCAATATAGTTGAGGATCGCCAGATCCGTGCCCGGCTTGAAGACGATGGGGATATCGGCGAGGTCCATGCTGCGATGGGTGAAGGTCGAAAGCACCGCGACGCGCACATGCGGCTGGCCGAGGCGCCGGTCGGCGACCCGCGTCCACAGGATCGGGTGCATCTCCGCCATGTTCGAGCCCCAGAGCACGAAGGCATCGGCGTTCTCGAAATCGTCGTAGCAGCCCATCGGCTCGTCCATGCCGAAGGTGCGCATGAAGGCGACGGCGGCGGACGCCATGCAGTGGCGGGCGTTGGGGTCGAGGTTGTTGGAGCGGAAGCCCGCCCGCATCAGCTTGGTCGCCGCGTAGCCCTCGAAGATCGTCCATTGGCCGGAGCCAAACATGCCGAGAGCCGTCGGCCCCTTCTCCTTCAGGACCTTCTTCGCCTGCTCGGCCATCACGGTGAAGGCCTCGTCCCAGCTCACCGGCTCGAACTCGCCGTCCTTGGCGTAGACGCCTCCGCGCTTGCGCAAAAGCGGCGTCGTCAGCCGGTCCTTGCCATACATGATCTTGGAGAGGAAATAGCCCTTGATGCAGTTGAGGCCGCGGTTGACCTCCGCCTGCATGTCGCCATGGGTGGCGACTACCTGGCCCTCCTTCACGCCCACCATCACGCCGCAGCCCGTGCCGCAGAAGCGGCACGGCGCCTTGGACCATTTGATCTCCAGCGCGCCAACACCGCCCGGCACCGGCTGGGCGGTCGCAGGCAGGGCAATGCCGGCCGTAGCGGCGGCGATGCCGGCCGCATGGGCCTTCAGAATGTCACGCCGCGTCAGTTCTCCGCTCATGGCTCCTGCCTTTCCTCTTCCATTTCGACATGCTCGAAAACCATGTTGGCCGAGATCACCCCATCAAGCAGCGAGATCCTCGACAGGCATTCGCCGAGCGCGCCCGTACTTCCGCCTTCGATGACGACGACGATCTTGCCGCCGCCATGGCCATGGATTTCGACGTTTTCCATTCCCTGAAGCGTAGCGATCACCGCCTCGGTGCTGTCAGGCATCGTCGCGACGACGGCGCTCGATATGTGATAGGGCGTGCCCGCCCGTGCCGTCGGGGCCTCAGACATGAGCCACCTCCGCTTCCGGTGCCCTGACCGCGATCGCGCTGACCGGACAGCCGCCGAGGCAGGCGCCGCAGCCGGTGCATTTGGCTTCGTCGATCTCGGGCAGGAACGGCCCGCCGATGACAGGGCGAAAGCGGATGGCCTGCTCGGGACAGCTTTCGCCGCAGGACTGGCAGGCGACATTGCGGCGCGCCAGGCACGTGTCGGTGATGGCGGCCACATGGGGGAAGCGCCGCACGTCCTTCTCGGCGAATACCGGCTCCGGACAGGCCTCCGCGCAGGCGCCGCAGAAGGTGCATTCGCCGCGCGCGAAATCGATGAAAGGAAGGCCGTCGGCAAGACGGATTATGCCGGTGGGACATCGGTCAGTGCAGGCGCCGCAGCCGGTGCAGGCACGAAGGCTCACCTCCGAAACCCCCGGCGGCCGGATGCGCACCGGCTTCGGCGCAGCGCGGCCGGTAAAGAGTTCACGGCGTGAGAGAGGTTCGGCGCCCATGGCTCGTCTCAATGCCCGGGCGGGCCCGGTGGGCCGAAGACGATCTGCAGCATCCAGACCAGGAAGCCGTAGCCGCCGACCACGCCGACGGCGACGATCGGCCAGATGCCGAAGGCGAGCACCAGGAAGGTGATGAGCTCCGCGCGCCGCGACCGTGGCCGGTTTTCAATCGGCTGCTGCTGAACGATCTCTGACATTCCAGCGTCCCCCAACACAATCTGCGGTAAGATGCGTCACCCGAAATAAAAATCAATCCCATGACTTCCGGATGACACATCTGCGTCTTCCCGCAACGTAAATGCCGGGCAGGCGGGGACATTGATCTGTGTCAAATTGACAAGACGCAAAAACAAGAAAAACGACGGCGATTTACGGATCAGGCTCCTTTTTTACTCGCTAGAATCGGTCGAGTTTACGATCCCAGTTCAATTTCCGCTCAAAAATCCGGCGATCCGGGCTCGATTGCGATTTCGGCGAAGGCTCGGGAGTCATCGCCGAACGCGGGCTTCGACGCGCCGCAACGCTTGCCGCCAGCCACCACCAGACCCTGCTCACCTGCAACCTATGGCTTTACACCTCTCCATGGATCAGCCGCGAAATCGCACGCGCTGAGGTGCGTCAGCGCAGGAACGCTGCTGAACGGCGCAAGACGACAAAGCTCGGGGACGGGTCCAGCGTCGCATCAGGTTTGTCGACTGATGCCTGCCTGGTCCGATTTAAGCTCGCGATGAGCCATCACGTCCCATCTTGGGGCCCTCTCGTCGTTTTGCCAGCTTGCCGCCTGCCACGCCAATCGCAAGCGCGACGACGGTCAGCACACCCGCGACCGCGAAGGTGACCTGCATGCCCGTCGCGACCGCCGCGGGCGCGGCCGTGGCGATATCGGCGGCAGCCGTCGCCGAGGCAAAAACCGCCCCCATCACCGAGGCGCCGGTGACGAGACCGAGGTTGCGCGAAAGGTTCAGCAGGCCCGAAACGACGCCGCGCCGGTCGGCTGCGACATCGGTCATGACGGCCGTGTTGTTGGCCGCCTGGAAGAGCTGATAGCCGGGCGTCAGCAGCGCGATCGCCGCGATATAGCCGGCGACGCCGGCCAAGCCAGGCAGAACGGCCAGCGCAAGGCAGCCAGCCGTCATTGCCACGAGACCCGCAACGACAATTGCGGCCGCCCCCAGCCGATCGACGATCCGGCCGGCGACCACGCCGCCGAAGGCCGAGATGACCGGGCCTATCGACATGACCAGCCCGACCAGCGCCGCATCGAGCCCGAGCCCGCGGGAGAGATAGAAGGGCCCGACCACCAGCGTCGCCATCATGACCGTCGAGACCAGCGCGTTGGTCGCAAGGCCGGCGTTCAAGCCCGGATCGCGAAACATCGAGAGCCGGATCAGGGGCGAGGTTACCCTTGCCTCGACCAACAGGAAGAGCCCAAGCCCGAGGGCGGCGGCCGACAGCAGCGCGATGTTGAGCATGCCGAAACTGCCGCGCCCCATGGTCATCGCCAGCGCATAGGCGCCGAGCGAAAGCGCCAGCAACAGCGTACCCGGCACATCGAACCGGACGGACGCCCTGCCCTCGGTCTTCCGGTCCGCAGGCAGGTGCCGATGGGCGAGAAAGAGGGCCGCAAGCCCGAGCGGCACGTTGACGAGAAAGATCGCCCGCCAGCCCGGGCCGGCAGTCAGCGCGCCGCCGAGCGAAGGCCCGAGCGCGGTGCCGACCGCCGACATGGTGCCGAGCAGCCCCATGGCGCTGCCGGTCCTCGCCTTCGGCACCGCCTCGCCGACAAAGGCCATGGTCAGCGCCATCATGATTGCCGCGCCAATGCCCTGCACCGCCCGCGCCGCGATCAGCAGCGCAAAGCCCGGCGTGAGGCCGCAGATGACCGAGGCGGCGGTGAAGAGCGCAATGCCGGCAACGAGCAGCAGCCGGCGACCAACGATGTCACCGAACCGCCCGACGCTGACGATCAACGTGGTGATCGCCAGCAGATAGGCAAGCACCACCCACTGCACCGCCTGAAAGGACGCACCGAAGGCGTCGGCCAGCGCCGGCAGCGCGACATTGGCGCTGCTGGTGCCGAGCGAGGAAAGCAGCATGGAAAGCGAGAGGCTGGCGAGCACCCAGCGAAGGGAGGGCGCCGGAGTGGCCGGGGCCATCGCCGTGTCTGTCGCGGTCATCGGCCACCTCCCGCGCGCAAGGCGTCGCGACGCGCAAATCCCGCACAGGAAATCACGGAAAAACAAACGGATAGAGCGACTTCGTGACTCTGTTTGTGCGGCAATCTCCTGCCATCGGACCGGGAGATCAGGGACATCGAAAAACGGCCAAAGGCCACGGGCGCCAGCCGGCGTATGAGCATCGGGAAACCCTCCAAAATCGGTTTCCCGCGAACCTAGTGTCTCGACGTATGGGGCGGAAGACGCAGCATTTGCACTTCATTCGTGCGTTTGACGCCACATCACGATCGAACTCGTGTTATGAGAGGCGATGACCAGACCCGACCTCAACCTGCTCGTGACCCTCGATGTGCTGCTTTCGGA
>NZ_JBVQPO010000014.1:0-248569 GCF_055710065.1 Ensifer sp. VA4
CGACGGCGTCGGTTTGGAATATCCTTGACGGCTCGGGTGAGCTAGAGGCCGAGCTGATGAGGTTCAACGTCTTTTGCAGGGCTGTCGCCGAAGCTCGGCGATGCGGCCTTCGGCCGGAAATCGAGGACTTCCGGCAAGCGGAACGTCAACTGGCCAACGCCCATCGTGTGGGCTCATGGAATGAGCTCCTCGATTGCAAAGGAAGTGGTTCGTCCTTCTCCAAGCGCCTGAGCATACATTGCACTCAACTTGCTCTGACCAAATGCCTTCGACGGACATCCTTGTTCGGAGAGGCTACGTCAACGAAGCCGAGAGAGGTTTTGTTATGGCACCCCCAGTAGAAAGCCAAACGTCAGGCAACAGCGTTTGCATGCTCTTCACTGACATCGAGGGTTCGACAAACCTGGTGGATTCTTATCCCGACCTCTACGATGAGATGCTCCTTCGGCACAATGAGTTGCTGCGCAACGCCATCCACTCCTATGGTGGCGAGGAAATAAACGTTGTTGGCGACTCTGTATTCGCACTCTTTCCCGCCTCCACCCAAGCGGTTCAGGCAGCGATTGACGCCCAATTTGCTCTAACGAAAGAAGAATGGGCTCAAGGATGCAAGCCACTGGTCCGGATGGGCCTGCATTCCGGACCTGTGAGAAGACACGACGACACCATAACCGGGATAGAGGTGCATCGTGCGGCTCGTATCGCATCGGTGGCACACGGAGGTCAGATCGTCATTTCGAACGTTGTCCGCGATGAGCTGGCAGAAGGCCTCATCGGAGCGACCGTGAAGGTCCGCGATCTCGGATTTCATCGCCTCAAGGATCTTCGCTATCCTGAAGCGCTGTTCGATCTGGTGGTCCCGGGACTACAAAGCGAATTTGCACCTATCTCATCGATCGGCGCCAATCGCACCAACCTCCCGTCCGATTTGCCGGTTCTCTACGGTCGGCGCCTGGAATTAGCCCGGCTAAATCAAATCCTGGCGGATAAAAAGAGCCGTATTGTTACGCTGACGGGCGCCGGCGGCGTGGGCAAGACAAGCCTGGCGATGCACGCTGGCAGATCGGCGCTGAGCTTGTTTTCACGGGGCGTGTTTTTCATACAGTTGAGAGAAATTGACAATCCGGACCTGATCGGTTCGGAGATCTGCAAGGCCATAGGCCTGCAAGAGGCACCCGGTATCTCCGCCATCGAAACGGTGTGCAACTCGCTGGGCGGCGCTGAGGTGTTGTTGATATTCGACACCTTTGAGCATCTGGTCGAAGCGGCACCGGTCATCAATGCCATTCGCAAAACATGTCCGGCGACCACCGTTCTGAGCACCAGTCGTGAGCCCCTCAAATTGCGCGCGGAGACGGAATTCGTCGTGCCTCCCCTCAGCGTACCGGACGAAGGGGAGGGCTTCGATCGGATGCTGGAGAACCCGTCCGTGCAGCTCTTCGAGAAGTTCGCACGCCGCGAGCGGCCGGACTTCAGCCTGGGGGATGACACATTGGGGCCGGTATCCAGAATATGCCGGAAACTTGACGGGCTACCACTGGCGCTTGAACTGGCAGCCTCGCAGGTAGGACTCCTCAGTGTAGCCGAGCTGGAGGACCGCCTTCAAAGCAGTATGCAAGACCTTCGCAGTAAGGCGCGGGATATTGATCCCCGTCACCGTACCCTTCGTCTGATGATCGGATGGAGCGACCATCTCCTGACGGAAAGCCAGCGTCGGGTTTTTTATGCGTCGGCCGTCTTCAACGGCGGGTTCGGTCTTCGTGCCGTCGCCTCCTTGTTCGAGGACGACATCGATGTCGTTGACCACGTGGAAGCTCTTCTGGACAAAAGCCTCTTGTTCAGAACGACGGCTCTGGGCCATCCGCGTCTCAACATGCTGGACACGGTTCGCGATTATGCGCTCGACAAACTGCAAGGGTCGGATGGGTACGAAACGATCCGCGACCGTCAGGCGGACTATTTTACCGAGCTCGTCCTATCCGCAGCGCCAAACGTGATGAGGTTCAACCAGCGCGATTCGGTCGAGCACCTGATGCAAGAGTCCGGGAACATTCGGGTGGCACTCGAATGGCGAATGAAGCAATCCAGCGCCTTTCAATCCGCCAAGCTCATCGAGGCGCTGACGTGGCTCTGGATATCGAGAGGCCAGTTTTCGGAAGCGAGAACATGGTCGGACAAGGCTTTGCAACATGCGCGGACCACAGGCGAACCAGAGCCGTTGGCGCGCATTTTGAACTCGGCCGCATTCATCCGGTACATGTCCGGTGATCCTGAAACAGCGCGTGAAAATGGCGTTGAAAGTCATCGTATCTACAGCGAGTTGGGGCACAAGGCCGGAATTGCGAATGCCGGGATCATTGCCGGCATTGCCAAAGCCACCACAGGTGACCCCGAGGCAGGCGGTGCTTTGATCGTGGAGTCATTCGAACTGGCGAAGCTGATCGGTGACGACCATGGAACCGTGGTTGCCCTTATTGCAATTGGGGAAGGAACACGCGCCGAAGGGGACGACGCGGCCGCCGAGGCCTACTATCTGGATGCCCTCAAACTGCTCGACAAACTGGGTGACACCTATTGGCATGGCCACCTGTTGCAAAACCTTGCCCATTTCAGACTGCACAACGGTGATTGGAGGAACGCGGCAGCGCTCGCTGGCGAGGCCCTGGCCATCGGCGAGAGATATGACTACCCGATGGTGGTGAACCTTGCTGTCGCAGCGATAAGCGGAGTGCTCGCAGCGAAAAAGAATTGGGACGGTGCTGCTGAAATCATCGGGGCAGTGAATGGTCGTCTCGCTCGCCTGGGCGTCCGGTTTGAACCGACAGACGATGCCGATTTTCAAAGAATCGTGTCTGCGGTTCGCAAGGCATCAGGAAACAAGCGATTCGCCCACGCGAGCGAAAAAGGCGCCAAGCGCCCATGGGAGGAGATACTCTCGTCATGCCGCGCCGCCGTTGCAAGTTAGGGGCTGCTCTAGGATCGTTTCTCGAATGGCGACCACGTCCGGTAAACCGTTCTCGATGCGGCGCGGAAGTACAAGTCTCGGTGCAATCAGGCCCCCGCAACCAAATTCTTCCAAATCCATCGAAGGGCTCCTCGCAGCCCATTTTGCATTCAAAATGTCCTTGCACACAACTAGCACAAAGCTGGACCCTCACTTGACGCATCCTTGTGAGCGTGATTCCCTGTTCCCATATCGAAGACAGAAACGTATCCCTCTCCGGCGTGAACCGCCTTGCGACGTTCCGCGTCTCGTCCGCGGCCGCTCGAAAAACTTGTGAATCTCACGATGATCGACACCGATCTGCCGCGCCAGATATTTCAGGACACCATGCGGGAGGATCCCGCTATCTGCGAGCGGTCGGTCGGGGTAGCGAAGCATCGCCAGAACGCAGGCGAGCCCCAGGCGATTGTGTGGCCGGTTCTGCCGCATGACCAGGTCGAGACCTGACCGGTCGAGCGCATAATGCTTGGCGATCTCCCTTTCGTCGTCCGGCATGGCTGTCGCCTGATCCCAATGCTTCGCCGGCTCATGTAGAAGCTGGAGTCCGGCGATGTTCTGATCGTTACCAAGCTCGACCGGCACGATGACCATGAACGTACTCTTCTCGTTCTGACCTCAACATGGCGAAACACGCAAAGTTATTCGGCGTCTATGCGGCCATGAAAATATAGGCGGGAAGTCCTGTCGAATTGATCCACGTCAATGTCGATGATATCGGCGAGCAGCTAGATTAGAAAAGTCGGAAATACCGGTTGGCATTCTAATTTTTCGCGATACCTTTGGTTTGAAGAGTGGTTCGGATTCGCGACGCAACTCGCGTCTGGCGCGGAGCCGAAATTGGGGTTGTCAAGAAGCGACTCCACGGCATTTCCTTTGGAGGGGAAGGAGAATGTGGTCTTGCCGTGGCATTACTGACAGCCCTTTTGTCAATCGAACTGGCGAGAGCGCACAATATCGGCGCTGCTGCTCCAGACTCCCTGAACATATTGCTCGCGTCGACCACGCTACCCGATCGAGCATGTTCGATCCGTTTCTAAGGCGAAGACGGCATCGATGGTTGGTTTTTTGCCCGGACGAAGGAGAAGACTGATGGATATCCGACTACCATATCTGGGATCAGAGCTCTTGGGCCTGCGGGCGTGTCGCAGGGCAATCATCGCCTTGGGCCTGTCAAGCGCAGTGATCGCGCCCTCGTTTGCGAACGGCAGCGAAGTCGATCCCAAAGCCGTTCTCAAGTCGATGTCGGACTATCTGGCAAGGCAATCGACGATCTCGGCGAGGTTCAACTCGAGCATCGAGGTGATCACGCCAGAGCTTGAGAAGATCCAGTTCGACAGTTCGACGACCTTGCAGGTGAAGCGTCCCGACAAACTGAGAGTGGAGCGTCTTGGCGGTTATGCGGCCGTGGAGATGATCTTCGACGGGACCACGCTGACGATCCATGACATCGACAAGAAGGAATATGCGCAGGCGAGCGCCGGCGGGACGATTGATGCCCTGGTCGATCGGATGCGCCATGAGTTCGGTATCGGCGCGCCGGGTGCTGATCTGCTGTTAAGCGATGTCTATACCGCCTTGAGCGAAGACGTGCTGGCCGCAAAATACATCGGCCAGGGCGTCATCGATGGGGTCGAGTGCGAACACCTCGCCTTCAGGAACGCGGAAACCGACTGGCAGCTCTGGGTCAGGACAGGGCCTGAACCGATCCCCTGCAAAATGGTGATCACCAGCAAGTCGGTGACCGGCGCGCCGCAATACACGGTCGAGATCCGGGATTGGAAGCCGGGCGAGGCAATCGAGGCCGCGGCGTTTGAATTCAAGGCGGATGGCGCGGGCAAGAAGGTGGAGATCAAGGACCTTTCGGCTCTGGACGAGGTGCCGCCTGCCGCGACAGAAGGAGCGCAACAATGAACATCACGAAAACGATGATCGCTGGCATGGTTGGCCTCAGCGCTCTGTTCGTGGCCGACAACGCCTCAATGTCGAACCCCGAGACCTGGATCGGCAAGGCCGAGGCGCGCGTCGGCCGGCCGGCAACTCCGATGAGCTACGCAGGCGTGGCAAGGCGAACGACACGCCGAACCGTTGCCGTGGGCGCGGCGGCGACGACCGGCTGCCGGACCGTCTACGATGCCTACGGCCGCGCGGTGACGACCTGCTATTGAGCCGCCTGATGCTGCTGCATTGACAGGGTGCATGGCCTCGGCCCTGCCGCGCTCACTTACGCGTTCTTGATGTCCTGTACGGGGGCATGCCATGGACGACGATGACGATGCAAAACCCTAGATAGATCATAATCGAGCGACGCTCGCCGGGCGCCGCGAGTTCTTCAAGACCATAGGCAACGCGGCGGCTGCCACCCTGGCGGCGGCGGCGGTGCCAGGCACGGCTTCAGCACAGGACGCCCAGGGCCCAGAGGCTCGCAACCCCTACGGTGGCGGCCCCGGCACGGGTCTTACTTATCCGCCTTACTACCAGCCGACGCCGAGCCTGAAGAACAACAACACCTATTTTCCTGGAACGGAGGAACTCGCCGCGGCAGCACGCCGATTCCACAGGTGCCGTTCCAGACGGTCAACGACATCTTCTGACCCACCTGCACATCGATCACAACGCCGACCTGCCCTATCTCTTCGGCTTCGCGCCGTGGATGGGCCGATGGAAGCTGTTGCGTGTGCATGGTCCCACCGGCCGCACGCCGAAGGATGGAACCAGAGCCATGATCGACGGCATGAAGATCATGACCCACTGGCATACGGACAGTTTCAACAGCTTTCCGATCGGCGATGGCTATGAGGTCGAGGACACGAAGGATGGAGCCTCTGCCCACCGGCTGGACTGGAACGGGCTTTCCTTCGTCTGGACCGGTGACGGCAAGCCCGATGCGCTGACGGCGATGCTCGCGAAGGGCGTCGATGTGTTCGTCACCGAGACGCGGCTGACCACGCTGAAATACGGCATGCCGCCGATCATGACCAACATGACGATCGATTCGGCGCACACGCCCCACTACGCGACGGGCTATCTGTTCAAACAGGTCAATCCGCGCGCGGCGACGGCAACCCACGTCGCCTTTGACGAGGGCGAGGTTTCCGAGATTGTTGCGGGATTTCGCGTGCACTGGCCGGGACTCTTCCAGTTTGGCGCGCCCGACGACGTCGTCGTCAACGTGACGATGGATGCGATCTGGACGCGGAAGGCGGCGTTGCCGGATTCGGCCTCGCCCGTCAGGCCCAGCCCAAGCGAGGCGATCGCACTGTTCGATTTGTCCCTTAGAAACACAGAGGTGAAGTTCCCCAGTCCGCGCCACAGTGTCGAGGCCGTTCAGGAACAGTTCGTCCGCGATCAGGAGTTCGACCTGCACCTCTACTATCCGAAGGATGTCTAGCGCGAACCGGTGAGGAACTTTCCCTACGATTTTGAGATCGATGTGAAGGACATGGTCAAGCAAAAGATCGGCGAGAAGATCGAGGACCTTCTCAAGTAGGAGGCGGAAGAATACTGGTTTGCGGTCAACGTCCAACGGCTGTGACGCCAGCCCGCTACCGGTACTTTTTCCCACCAGTTATACGGATTGTTCAAATCGACCGGGTGCAGCGGTTTCATTAAAACGGACGAGGCGGGCGCAAACATCTCCGGCAAGGTCCCCGGATAGTCCGCGGGATTCGCTAGCAGTTCGGCCAGGCGTCACGTGCCTTATGTCGTGGAAAAAGCGGTCATAATCCCAATTGGTGACAAGGCGACGGTCCACCCAGCAGCCATCGACCGGGGAGGCGGTTCTGGCACGCATGACTGATCGGTTCCCATTGATGCGCGTCAATGTTTGCGCGACCGAAGCTCGGTAACATTAGTGGACCGCTGGATTATACTGGCGATTCAAGGGCGCGAGATGTGGCAAGAGTCATCGGATTGGGATCGTGATGCGACACAATGACTTTGAGATCGAGGCCGCGCCTACCCGTGGCGTCGGAATGACCACGGCGCGCATCTCCAGAACGCGCCAAGGCTTGATGTCAATGTCGCTCACATTGATGCTCGCACTGGGGATGGTGGCTCTTGTCTCTTGGGACTTTGCACAGGCCTCGCACTGCAAAAGCTGGCCGACGCCTGGTTTGAACTGGAGCGGCTGTAATAAGAGCCACCTCATGCTCGGGGGGGCCGATCTGGAGGGCGCAAACCTATCCGGCACTAACTTTAGCTTGACCGATCTTCGTGATGCTAACTTAAGCACAGCCAATCTTGAGAAGGCGAAGCTCGTGCGAGCTACGCTCGCCGGGGCCATCGCTAAATCAGCAAACTTTTCGCGCGTGGAAGGCCACCGTGCGAGCTTCGTTCGCTTTTCAGCTGAGCGCACCTCATTTACCGGCGCCGAATTGCAGCGCGCTGATTTCAGCCTCGCGCGGCTGATCGATGTCAACTTCGAGAAAGCAGAGCTTGGCCGAGCCAGGTTCACCGGCGCGAGACTGGAAAGCGTTCGATTTTCGCTCGCAAACTTGTCTCGGGTCGACTTCACCGGCACATCGTTCGCGGGATCGACCGCATTCGACCATGCTATTCTCTTCCTGACGCGAATTGAGGGAATTGATTTGTCACGGGCAACCGGTTTGCGGCAGTCCCAAATCGACATAGCTTGCGGCGACGCCTCCACGAAGCTGCCGCCGAGCCTTTCCGCGCCGGCGAACTGGCCTTGCATGTTCGATTGAAGCCGATTGGACGTATTTGGGTTCGACCGAGCCGGCATACGCGTGGACGTCGGTTTTAAAGGCATCGGCTGTCGTTTTGTTGCGTCGTGGTAGCAGCTACGATGCAAGCACCCGCTCTGCAGAGCGACCAGGAAACCACCCGTGAACAAGGCACGGCCCACCGCGATCCTGCAATGGACGGACCGGGCCAAGGTGGAATGGCACCCAACATCGCGCCTGGCAAGCCGATCCAGAACGCCTGCATCGAGAGCTTCAATGGGCGGTTGCGAGACGAGTTCTTGAATGAAACCCTCTTCTCGTCACTGACCCATGCTCGATCAGCGCTTTCAAACTGGCGCAGCGATTACAATGATCACCGACCGCACTCTGGACTCGGCTGGATGACACCTGCCAAGTTCGCTCAGACCATCAACCCGCGACGGATGCGGTGCTGCGCAGCCGAAATGGCTCCGCACCGCAACCCGCCGCTGTTGCCCCAATTACAGCAACCCAAAACCGCTGGAGCGAACTCAAAGCTGAATAGAACTTGGGGGCAAGGGTCAACTGGAGTGTCCGTTGCTTCACAATCCGCGGCCGCTGGAACCTAAGCATGGTTCCGCCACGCGCGCGTGCCATCGAACTCATAGCCCATCGTCTTCAACTACTCCTTTCAAATGCGCGGTAGATTTCCTGTTCCTGTGCAAAGTGCAGTCGTACGATCGCTTCGAGCCCATGGAGCAGGCGCTGGATCTCATAAAGCTGCTCGCGGTTTGGTTTCGTAGAGGCGATCGCCTGGCGAAGGGATGTAAGGTGATGGACTTGGCGTCGGATTTCCATGTGGGTCCGGCTCATCCCGGCGAGGGCATGCGATGCGCCGAGGCGCTGGCGTAGCAGCGGGTACAATACGCAATCGTCGTGCCGTTCGTGCGGAAGAAGCCGTTCGCGCAACAGCGCATCCAATTGGGCCAGACGTTCACGGACTTCCGGTCCAGAAAGATGCTGTATCCGTTCGGTCGTGTGGCGTATCTCATCGACGACCGACATGAGATTACGGTGTTCCGCTTCCAGTTCAATCAGCTCTTGCTGTGACAGGTGCTCGCGCTGACCCCATAGGCGCAACGGGTGGCCGAGAGCACGCAGAGCGTTGAGGATGGCGATGACGTCAATCGCTTCCTGAACAAGGGCCCCCTCGACCGGCGAGAGATAGCCGACGGCAGCAGCGACCATCCCTACAAATGAGAGGCCCATTCCGGTATAGATGCTCTGGAGGGCAATGCGCCTGGATCGCTGCGCGATGTGCACGGCACTGACAAGACGGTCCAGTCTGTCGACCAGGATGACAACATCGGCAGCTTCCGCCGAGGCTGCGGCCCCGCGGGCACCCATCGCGACACCGACATCGGCCGCGGCGAGGGCGGGAGCATCATTGACGCCATCGCCCACCATCATGACGGGCGCGGTAGCCTTCTCACTTTCCACCAACCGTGTCTTATCTTCCGGTTTCATTTCGGCGACGATGTTGTCGACGCCAAGAAACGAGGCGAGGCTTTCGGCGATATCCGCCCGGTCCCCTGTGGCGAGAACAATTCGTTGGGCGCCAGCTTCGCGCAACTGTCTGAGAACCGTCCCGGCTTCCGGCCTGACTTCGTCGGCCAGCAGGAATGCGCCTGCAAGAACGCCATTCTCGGCGATCGCGACCGCAATTGTTCCCTCTCTCCTGATCCAGATCTCGATCTCGCGCGAGAAATCGTCGTCGTCGACGATAGGACGGATGAAGTCCCATCCGCCGACTGCGATCTGCCGACCCTCGATGCAACCAGTGATGCCGGAGCCAGAAAAATCCCGTAAATCGGATGCCGATAACAGGACGAGCCCGCGCTCACGGGCAGCGGCAACGAGGGCGCAGGCGACAACGTGACGGGAACCTTGGTCGATCGAGGCTGCCAATCGCAGAACCTCTTCGGGGGCACGGTCATTGCGAATCTTTGTCTCCAAGAGACGTGCCTGGCCGTCTGTTATCGTCCCGGTCTTATCGAGCATTACCGTCCTAGCGCGCGCAAGCATTTCGAGGGCACCGCCACCCTTAACGAGGATACCTTTGCCCGCGCAGCGAGAGACACCTGAGATGAGAGCGACCGGAACTGCGAGAATGAGAGGGCAGGGGGTCGCGACAACCAACACCGCAAGTGCCCTTGTTGCTTGTCCCGAAAGTGCCCAGGCGATCGCCGCGAGGAGAAGCGTCACCGCGAGAAAGCAAAGCGCGTAACGGTCCGCGAGGCGAGACATCGGCGCCTTGGCGGTTTTCGCCGCCTCGACCAACCTTGCAATGCCTGCATAGGTGCTCTCGTTCGCGATGCGCGACGCAACCATCTCGAACGGATTTCCAGGGTTGATCGAGCCACTCATCAAGTATTCGCCAGATCGACGGAGGACCGGTAGGGCCTCGCCGGTCAGAGCGGACTCGTCGAGCATTGCTGAGTCGCCTGCCAAGCGACCATCAACTGGCAGCACCTCACCGCTTCGCACGAGGATCCGGTCACCGGGCTCAATTTCTTCGATCGCGACTTCTTCAAATTGCTTGCCCGTGAAACGCGCCGCGGTGCGGGGAACGCGGTCGAGCAGCGCCGTCAGTTCATGTCGTGCTCGCCGTTGGGCAAAGTCCTCAAGCGCCTCTCCACCGGTGAACATCATCGCGATGATAATCCCGGCGAAATACTCGCCCAGGAAAAGCGCACCGCCCATGGCCAGAGCAGCGATCAAGTCCAGCCCGAATTCTCCTCTTCCCAGGCTGATCCCAATCTCTGTCACGAGGCTCGCAAGGATAATTGCCGTTCCTACTCCCCATAGCCATGCACTGGGGTCCGGGCGGTCCGTGAACCAAGCAAGCGCACCCGCCGTGAGCGAGGCCGCGCTCACCGCAAGAAGCGTGCGTTTAAGCCATGCTTCTTCATGCCATCCACTTGCAAATGCCAGCCGCGCGCCCAAGAGCCAAGTTCCTTAAATCGTTAGCGAGGTTGGGTTGCTAAAAGTCCTTTGCGGGTGGGCACAACCGTTCTCATCGCAATCTTCAGCGTATGATCAGGACCGAGCAATGTGCACGCTTGGTGACCATCTTCGACACGCTCCCGAGGATCATGCCCTCAAGTTTGCCAATGCCCCGGCTGCCAACGACGATCATGCTTGCGCCGATCTCTCTTGCAATTTCCAGAATGGTTTCTGCACAATCGCCCATTTCCAATCGCGCCGTGACATTCTCAACGCCCAGCCCGCGTGCCTCGTTGCTGGCCTCCTCTACAATACCCGTGCCGAGCGCCAAGGCGCTCTCGTCGATGCCATCGCCCGGCGTATGCGAGAGTTCGGTCAGCCTCGATATTCCCGGGATCATGTTGCCGATGGGAAAGACGCGCCCCGAACCGGGAAAGCCGGTCGTTGCGCTTGCAAAACCAGGTGGAACGACATGGAGAACGGTCAGGGGAGCATCAATCGCCTTGGCAAGCTTTGCGGCCATCGCCACAGCGTCGCGCGCTTTGTCGGATCCGTCGGTCGCGACAAGAATATGGTCAACCATGGAAAGCTCCTCCCAAAACAGCCTCTTGTATTGTCAATCCGCAAGCATTGATCGTCGTCAAAGACAGGATTGAAGTTCGCTGGCCAAAAGTGAGATGGGTTGATCTCAGCGCGAATACGACCTTTGGAGCAGTGCAAAATGGAACCGCTTATCTTTCGTCTGGGGCTCGCACTTGCAGAGGGATGCGCCGGAAGGCAGCCGAACCGCCGGCATTCGAACCTTCGGGATATCCGGCCTTCTTGGCGGTATCGTCGCGGCGGTGTCGGAAGCCCAGCAGAGCCAATTCGCTTTTGCTGCAAGTTTGCTGGGTTTTCGATGAGCTTGACGTGATTTAAGTCACGTGAGGCTCGACGCGATGAAGATTTCAGTGTGACCAGCATTGTAGCCGGACTGTGCGTATTTTCGCTGGGTGGGCTGGCGGTTGCGGGCGATTATAAGGCTGCGGCTGCCGGCGGCGCGGCGCTGGCAGCGGTGCTTGCAAGCAGAGAGCTTCTTCACAATCTCCTCAAGAGACTAACTTGGCCGGAACTGCAGCAAGTATCGCTGCGGCCATTTCATTGCTGCGCGTACTCGTTATCGTCTTTGCGCTATCCCCCCGACTTCTTCCGCTTATTCTGCTGACGACAAGTCTCGTATTCGTTTGCGGGAGCCTTTTCTTGGTCAAGGGGGCGCCCGGTGAAGGCCAAGATGTCGAAGCACGAAATCCGCTTGAACTCATGCCGCTCCTTGTCTTTGCAGGGCTGTTTTCCGTCACGGCGGCACTTGGTGCGGCGGCGGTAACGAGGATTGGAAACAACAGCTTGGATTGGCATTTCGGGGGCAATCTGGCATCTTCGACGTCGACGTGGCCGTACTCACGGCGTTGCGCTCCGCTGGCGGAGCGATGCCGCTCGACACTGTTGGCGCCGCCGTCCTCGCAGCCGCGCTTGTCAATGCCGGGGGTCGGATGTTCGTCGCGATCCTCTCCGGTACCGCCGGATACTGGCTGCCGCTCGGGCTCATCTCGCGTGTTGCCGCAGGTACTTATTTCATAACTATCTAATGGATCCGCAGCGGCCTCGCCATTTATCGAATTCCATAATGAAAAGAACAGAAGAGGCAGCGGTCAAAAGCATTGCCCATTCGGCCGGATCCATCGGTGAAATCTGAAGGGTGTTACTGAGAAGCGAAATATGCATGGCGACGACGTGGAGACCCAAGGCTCCGGCAATGCAAAAGAGCAGGAGCGGGTTGCCAAATACGCCCAGCGCGAGCACGGATTTCCGTTCCGATCGGCTTGCGAAAGTCTGGAAATTTTCGAAGAGAACAAGCAGCAGCAGAAGCATGTTGCGGGCATCGCTTTCACTGTAGCCCTGTTGGAGAGCGAGGCAGAACATCGCAAAACCTCCGCCGCCCATGACGAGCGTTGTCTGGCAGAGACGGCGGATCATCACTCGATCAAAGATCGGCTCATTCGGCCTGCGCGGGGCGTGCGAGAGTTCATCGCCTTCGGGGCCTTCGCTTGCAAGAGCGATATCCTGTATGCCGTTTGTGACAAGGTTGAGCCAGAGGAGTTGCACCGGGAGAAGCGGAATTGGCAGTGCGAGGGCGGCGGCCAAAAGAAACAGCACAAGTTCCGCCGATCCCGTGGACGCGAGCATGAAGATGACCTTGCGGATATTGGCGTAGGCGACGCGACCTTCCCTGATGGCGCTGACAATTGACGCGAAATTGTCGTCCGTGATGATGATGTCGGCGCTCTCCTTGGCGACGTCCATTCCTTTGCGCCCCATCGCCACCCCGATATGTGCGTGCTTCAGCGCAGGCGCATCGTTGACCCCGTCACCCGTGACGGCGACGAAGTGTCCGTTGCGCGAAAGCGCGCGCACAACCGCCAGCTTTTGCGAGGGAGCGATGCGTGCATAAACGCGCCCCCGGCGGGCGAGCGCGTCGAGGCTTGCGTACCCTCGCTTCTCGGCCTGGCTCACCTCTTCGCCAGTGACGACCTGACTGATCGTGAAGGACAAGCCTGCATCAGCCGCGATCGCCGCGGCGGTCTTTGGATCGTCTCCGGTAAGCATGACCACCTGCACCCCCGCATCGTGACAGTCGCGGATGGCCCTCGGCACTTCCGGTCTGATTGGATCCTGCATGCCGACGAGCCCGAGAAAGATCAGGTCGACGAGGAGATGCCGGCCAAACCCGCCACCGTCTGCGACTGCTGTTTCGCCCTCCGCAAACGCCAGTACGCGCAAACCTCGGGCAGCCATTTCTTCCTTCTGGCGCAAAAGCCTGTCGCGGTCGATCGTTACCGCACGGCCATTCGCCTCCATTCGGTCCGACATCGCGATGAGGGTTTCGGCCGCTCCCTTCACGAAGATGCGCACCACGTCTCCATGTCGATGAAACGATGCGGCATATTTGTTCTCCGGCTCATAGGGAATTCGGGCAATCAGAGGATAGTCGTCCTCAATCGACTCCCGCGGCAGGCCCGCCTTGTGGGCGGCGGCCAGCAGCGCGACATCGACCGTGTCACCAACACTGGTCCACCCATTTTCACCCCTTACAAGCGATGCTTCGTTCGGTAGCGAGGCCGCCCGGAGAAGGGAGGTTGCGCGATTGCGCGCCTGGACGGGGGACGCGTCCTTCCCGCGGATGCGGCAGGACTCGATTTCGGCGTGCGTGTCGCAGAAAAGGTCGGTTCCATCGGGTAGGCGAATTTCGGTGACCGTCAACTCATTCAGCGTTAATGTCCCGGTTTTGTCGGTTGCGATTATCGTGCATGACCCTAGCGCTTCGACAGCGGGCATGCGGCGAACGATGACGTGTCTCGTGGTCATCCGGCGCATGCTGATCGCCAAGGCGACCGAGATCGCGATCGGGAGGCCCTCGGGGATTGCGCTCACGGCCAGCCCGACGGCCATCATGAACAGATCGCTCGACGGCATGTCGCGGGCAACACCGACAAATATCAGTAGGGCCACGACAATTGCGACAACCAAGGCAATGAGTTTCGAAAAGCCCTCCAGCCGGATCAACAACGGTGATTTGGCAAGAGGCGCCCTCCCGATGTCGCTTGCTAGTTTGCCTATTTCGCTGTTCTTGCCCGTCGCGTCGACCACGCCACGTGCGCGGCCGCGTGTGACAAGGCTACCAGCGTATGCAATGTGGCGTCGTTGCTCGTCGCCTGTGATTGACGCCGGAGCAGCCGACTTTCGAACTGGCGACGACTCGCCTGTTAACAAGGACTCATCACAAAAGAGACCGTCAACAACGGTTAGTCGCATGTCTGCCGGTACGCGTCCGCCCGATTCCAGAGCGACCAGGTCGCCCGGCACGATCAGTCGTGCATCGAGCTCGAGCAAGTGCCCATCTCGCACAACGCTAGCCTTCGGCTGCTCGAGTTTGCGCAACGCCAATGCCGCCTGACCGGCAGAGTGTTCCTGAATGGTTCCTACGATGGCGTTGGCAACGAGAACAATCCCAATAAAGAACGCGTCCCTAACATCGCCCAGCTGAAAGGACACCAAGACCGCCGCCAGCAGAATGTAAATCAATGGACTACGGAATTGACGCACGAATGTTGCGGCCAGCGACCCTTCCCTCGGTTCGGGAAGGGCATTTGAACCGTACTTGGTCAGCCGGGTGAGGGCTTCCTCGTTCGTCAGCCCGGTATCGGCGCTATCGTCCTCCTTGTTTCTAGCGAGGCTGTCGAGCAGTGTGTCGGTCATCATGGGCCCTCGTGGCAAAGCACGAAGGTGCTTATTTGTCCGAAACTGTTAGATAGTCGGTGACGCCGCTCACCCCTTTTGCGGACCAGGCAGCCTGCTCGGCCGTGATACGCTCACGCGGGCTTTGGACTTTCCCCCGCAAGGTCACGTGGCTGCCAGAAACTTCGACCTCGATGTCCTCGGCCTCGATTTCGGCATTCCGGCGCAAGGCTTGCTTGATGCCGTGGCGGATGTCGACGACATCCATCCTCGGTCTAATCCTCAACTGATTATCGATGCCCGTTACACCGGAGAGTTGTTGGACCGAGTGTTCGGCCGCCGAGCGTTGGAAATACCAATCAACGGTGCCGACAAGAGTGACGAACCCTTGCTCCACCTTGACCTTTATATCGCTCGGCTCTGAAATAGCCGCGCCCCAGTCGAGAATCTTCAAGACACGGCTTGCGATCTCGTCATCGGCGGCCTTCTTGTGCGCGGGCAACCGCACCGCGATTTCCTCCGCGATCGCGCGTACGCCCTTGACCCGTTGAGCCACATGCTCGGCGGCGTGCTTTTCGGCAAAGCTGTGGACATGACCAGTCAAGGTCACGACCCCTTTCTCAACCGTTACGCCGATGTTTGCGGCGTCAATGCTGGGCTCATACTCGAGTTCGTCGAGAATATCCTGTCGTAAACGGATGTCGTTCATGGTGGTCACCTCCAAAGGTCTCCTCGTGCAGTTCGCGCCAAAAGTATGCTTCACCGTCGGGCATCGGTCTTTGAGGGGCGTCAAAGCGCCGCGGCGCTTGAGGACTTAATTTCGAAATGGTTGGTCCAAGGAGGTGGATCATGATCGTCAAGGAGATGTCGCGTCACGACTGCAGCTGTGTCGTTCAGGAAGGCCATGTGGCACGCCTTGCCTGTTGCCTGAACGACAAGCCCTACGTTGTTCCGATCACATATGCCTACGCCGGAAATTGCCTCTACGCATTTTCCATGCCCGGTCAGAAGATCGACTGGATGCGCAAGAATCCCAACGTCTGCCTGCAGATAGATGCATTCTCAGGAAGCGAGTGGAAAAGCGTCGTGATCTTCGGGCGCTATCAGGAACTTGCCCCGACCGGGCAGTGGCACCGGGAGTACCTGCACGCCTGGTCACTTCTCGAAAAGAGAGCAAATTGGTGGGAACCCGGTGGGCTGAAGCCGGCTCCGCAAGAAATATCCGGCCATTACCCGCACCTTTTCTTCAGTATCGATGTGCTCGAAATGACCGGGCGGACGCCTATTTGTGCTGAGGCTTGAACCTAGAGAGGTGCGCCACTCGAAAACGGCGCACCTCATTCTTTTGTTGCTGTGGCTCAATGTATCATTAGCACCGGCACGTTCGGGGCTTCGATCATGGCCTTGGTCACCCCCCCGAACATGCGTTCGCGAACGCGTGAATGGCCATAGGCGCCCATGACGATGAGATCGGCCGCGGTGTCGAGCGCATGCTGCAGGAGCACCTCGTTGACCGGGCGTCCGGCACTAGGGAGCCTGTCCACGGTGACCTCAATGCCGTGCCTGGCGAGGTAGGTCGCAATATCCGCCCCCGGCTCTTCCCCGTTCTTTGCCGGCGAAGCCTTGGGATCGACCAGCACAACGTTGACGCTGCCGGCACTCTTCATCATCTCAAGCGCCTCGCGCGCGGCTCTCGCGGCTTCGATGGTGGAATTCCATGCAAGCAGGATCTTTTTCGGTGTCAGCGTCACCGATTGTCGGTTGCCAGATAGAAGGACCGGCCGGGCTGAACGAAAGAGCGCACCCTCAATGGCGTGCGAGCGCAGCCGCGAACTCGCCTTAAGGCTTGTCCCGATCAAGGTCACGTCAGCGTAACGTGCCCGTTCTCCAATCTCATCCTCCGCCCACGCTTCCTCAGGGTAGCTCCCATAGACATCAAACGAGACGCCAAGCGCTTCCAGGGTCGCGCGGGATTTCATAACGGCGTCGCCGAGTTTCTCGGTATCGCCGGCGCGCATGTCCAGCCACGCGACCGACATCGCCGCGTAGTCACCGAGGGGTACAGGGGCGGCAAGCTTCACAAGAAAAACGGACAGGTGCGCGTTCCCGGCCACGCAAAGATCTGCCGCAGTTCTCAGATCGATGTCATAGTTTTCGGCATCGGCAACCAATAGGACGGTCTTATACGTCATTGCTCCATCTCCCGAATTAATGTTTGGGCTATCAGCCAATCTACGCACGGTCTCGCAAACGGCATTGATGGCTATCAAAGATCATCCTCAGGAGCCCAGCAGAAGCGTCGCAATTCTCAAGCGAGCATCGAAGGGATGATCGGCGATGGAGCAGCCGAACTCCCGGCACAGTTTCAGCATCTTGGTGTTTTCTGCCAGAACAATCCCTTCCATCCGCTTCAGGCCGTCGGCCGTCGCGTAATCCCTTAGCTGCGAAAACAGGGCCCAGCCAATTCCGAGCCCCTGCAGGTCGGTACGCACCAGCAAGCCGTATTCGGCGCACTCGTGGTCGGGATCGGCGGAAAACCGAGCGATCCCTGCGAGCTCTCCAGTGCCGAAATCCAGTGCGACGAACGCCAGCTCGCGCTCGTAGTCTATCTGCGTGAGCCTGATGAGCATCTGGTCCGAGTTGCTCTTGCTCGCCGCCAGGAAGCGCATTCGAATGTCGTCGCCAGAGGTCTTCTCTAGGAAGGCAGGGTAGAGAGCGGCGTCCGTCGGCTTGATCGGGCGAATGCGGTAGGTTCTTCCTTTCAAGACGACGTTCTTCTGCCAGTCGCGCGGATAGGGGCGGATCGCGAGGGCTGGGTTGGGGGCTGGACATTCGACCGATTTGGGATCGATCTCGATCCGGGCATCGAGTGCAATGACGCCTTGCGCATCGGCAAGGAGCGGATTGATGTCCATCGAAACGAGGCAGGGAAGGTCGATGATCATTTGTGAAATGGCGAGCAGTGCCCTTCGAATTGACGACCGGTTTGCAGGCGGCTCGTCACGGAAGCCGGCGAGAAGCTTGCCTATGCGCGTGCGCTCGATCAGATCGTCTGCGAGATCCTCGTCGAGGGGCGGTAACTCGATCGCGCTGTCGGCAAGGATCTCGACCGCGACCCCTCCAGATCCGAACAGGATGAAGGGACCGAACACGGGATCGCGGTCGATGCCGAGGATCAGCTCTCGACCATGTTCGCGTTTGATCATCGGCTGAACAGCGAAGCCATCGATGACGGCTGCGGATCTTTTCGACGTCAGCCGCGCAGAAATGCACTCTGCGGCCCGCCGCGCGTCCAAGGGCGAGGTGATATCGAGAGCCACACCCCCGACATCCGACTTATGGGTGATCGTGCTGGACACGAGCTTGACGGCGATCGCTGGCGCTTCGCGCAGCATGTCGGTCGCGACCGCCTCCACTTCGTCAAAGGATTTCGCAAGAATTGTCTGCGGTACGGGAATTCCATAGGCTGCGATGGCTGCTTTTGCTTCGAGTTCGGTCAACCATTGACGCTTTTCGGTAGCGACCTGGTGGAAGATCGACTGAACCGCTTTCCGGTCGTAGGAGATCCCCTCGACCGGGTTCTCCGGGACGCGCAACAATGTTTGGTGAGCTCTTGACCAATTGCGCAGATAAGAAGCCGCGAGCGCGGCGTCGGCGGGCGTATCGAAGCTTGCCAGTCCAGCCTCCTGCAAGACACGGCGCCCGTCGCGGGCCGTGTGCTCTCCCAGCCAACACGTGAGGGTTGGTTTGGTCGAAATCACACCGGACTGGCTGAGCCCGGCAACAGCGCGGGCGGCATCGACAGGGGAAGCCAGGCCCGTGGGACAATTCATGATGAGCAGGAGGTCTGTCTCTGGCGCTTGAGCAACCACCTCGATTGCCGCCCTGTAGCGCTCGGGGGACGCGTCGCCGATGATATCGACGGGGTTGGCACGTGACCAGGTTGCAGGCAGGAGCCGATCAAGGGCCTGGATTGTCTGATCGGAAAATTCGGCGAGTTCGCACCCGAGATCCATGAGGCGGTCGACAGCGAGTACGCCCGCTCCTCCGCCATTCGTAACAATTGAAACACGGCTTCTGCCAAGCGGCGCAAAGCGTCCTATCGTTTCTGCTGCGTCGAACAAGTCGGCCAGATCATGGATCCGCAAGATTCCCGCCCGCCTAAAGGCTGCGTCGGTAACTCGATCGCCTCCACATAGCGCACCTGTATGAGTTGCTGCCGCTTTGGCCGCCTCGGGATGTCGGCCGGATTTGATGGCAACAATTGGCTTTAGACGTGCCGCGGCGCGTGCGGCCGAAAGGAACTTGCGAGGATTGGGAATTGCTTCGAGATAAAGAACGATCGCCCGGGTTCCTGGATCGGTCGCGAGGAGGTCGATGAAGTCGCCGGCGTCCACATCGGTCATGTCACCCAGAGAGATGACTTTGGAGAAGCCGACATTGTTCTCGACAGCCCAGTCGATCAACGCTGTCGCGATCGCCCCTGATTGCGACAGCAACGCAATGTCGCCGGGCGAGGGAAGCAAGTGAGCGAAGCTCGCATTGAGCCGTGCAGGCGGAATGATCATGCCGACGGTGTTGGGACCAATAATGCGAAAGAGGAAGGGCTTTGCTGCATCCAGCATGGCCTGCTTGAGACCACTGTCCTCGCCAAGTCCGGCGGTGATCACCACTGCTGTTCGGGTGCCGTGTAGCCCGAGCGCATGCACGAGCTCGGGCACTGTCCTTGGCGGTGTGACGATGATAGCGAGGTCGGGAACGCCCGGAATGTCCGCAACACGAGCAAAACAACGAAGTCCCGCGATTTGTTCATATTTGGGATTGATAGGCCAAATTTGACCCGGGAACCCGCTCGCCAGCAGGTTGTTCATGACAACACGTCCCAGCGACCCGGGCCGTTTCGAGGCTCCGATGATGGCGAGCGATGAGGGGTTGATGGCATGGTGAAGGTTGCGAATCGTCATGGTGGCGATCTCCAATCTCCGCCTATCGAAGATACCCGGACTGTGTTTGGCATGCACTCGATGCACAGTTCAGCGGGGGCCCGGCGCGCGATCAAGTCGACCGCATCAATCGAGCAGTTCTCGCAGGCGCTTTGCGAGTTTTCTCGTCGTATAGGGTTTCAGCAGCCACGAAGCGCCTTCGGGAAGCTTTTCTTCGGTGAGGCTCGGGGCTGCATAGCCCGATGTTACGAGTATCTTCATTCCAGGGCGGAACCGGTGAACGTGCTGCGCGAGCTCGTTACCGGTCATCCCGCCAGGCATGACCATGTCGGTGAACACAAGAGAAACCTCCGGGTGGTCGGCGAGAAGCTGAAGGGCCTCAGTGCCAGTCTCGGCTTCGACAACCCCATAGCCGGCGTCCAGGAGCCGTGCGACCACAATGCTGCGAACGCGGGCGTCGTCTTCGACGACGAGAATGGTCTCGCGCCCTTGTGGTACGGGCTCGAGTGCAGGATCCTTCGGCTCGCCTGTCTCGTCGGTCTGTAATTTTTCCTTCGCCGCCGGCAAGAAGAGCCGTACGCTCGTGCCGCGGTCCGGTTCGCTATAGAGCTGCACATGACCGCCGGACTGTTTGACGAAGCCATAGACCATGCTGAGACCGAGCCCGCTTCCCGCTCCAGTGGGCTTGGTCGTAAAAAAGGGCTCAAACGCACGGCGTCTGACATCGTCCGACATACCGACACCGGTATCGCTGACGGTAACGAGGACATAGCGTCCCATTCGCACATCCGGATACATGAGGACATAATCCTGGTCCAGGGTTGCCTTCGAGACTTCGATCGTGAGCCGCCCGCCCGCCCGCATCGCATCGCGCGCATTCAATGCGAGGTTCAAAAGCGCGTTCTGAAACTGTGCGACATCAACCAGAACGACGTTGTCGGAGCCGCGAACCAATGTCGACAACTCCACTGTTTCGCCGAGCGTTCGCCCCAGGAGGTTCGCGAAGGTGCCGATTAGTCCGCCGACGTCTACGAGTTTCGGAGCAAGGGGCTGGCGTCGGCCAAAGGCAAGCAGTTGCGCCGTGAGCTTTGCGCCGTCATCCGCTGCGGCCTGTGCCTCTTGCAGAAGATGCCTGAGGTTCTGATCCTCGAGGCGAGCCTCGATCATTTCGAGGTTGCCGATGATGACAGTCAGCAGATTGTTGAAGTCGTGCGCAAGCCCACCGGTGAGTTGCCCGACGGCCTCCATCTTCTGTGCCTGTCGCAGTTCCTCATCAATGCGTTGACGGCTTGTCAGATCCCGAATGAAGCCGGTAAAGATCCGACCTTCGGCGGATCGGGCTTCTCCGACGGACAATTCCATAGGGAAGGTTGTGCCGTCCTTGCGCCTGCCAGTCACAACTCGCCCTATTCCAATGATCCTCCGCTCCCCCGTGCGCAGGTAATTTGCGAGATAGCGATCATGCGCCTCGCGG
This sequence comes from Ensifer sp. VA4, assembly GCF_055710065.1. NCBI lineage: Bacteria > Pseudomonadati > Pseudomonadota > Alphaproteobacteria > Hyphomicrobiales > Rhizobiaceae > Ensifer > Ensifer sp. VA4. The sequence goes on from NZ_JBVQPO010000014.1 coordinate 21,361, forward strand.
TCAGGAGACGGCATCAGAATCTTCACGTTCGACCCGCGGACCTCATTCTCCGCAAAGCCGAAGAGCCGTTCCGCCGCCGCGCTGAACGAGGTGATCAGCCCCATCTCGTCAATCACCACCATTGCTTCCGGCACGGTGTCAAGGATAGACCTAAGATGGGATTCTCTTGAAACCAGGTCGGCCTGAGCGTGTTTCAAATTGGTGATATCGCTGTCAAGCTGTACGATAAGATCGCTTTCACCATTTAGAAGACCGACCCAGAGGCTTGAAACGAAGACCTTGCTTCCATCCTTGCGCTTTTGCGCGAGTTCGCCGGACCATGACCCGTGTCGTTCAATATGCTGATGGATATCTTTGACTGGTTCGGGAAATGTGGTGGCAAGCAGATGGTGAACCACTTCACCTTGCGCTTCAGCCCGTGGCCAACCGTAAAGTCGCTCGCAGCCTTTGCTCCAGTGACTGATCCTTCCGCTGGTCTCATGCACGATCAGGTTCGCGTCCTTGAGGAGACCAACGATTGTGCCGACCCTCGTTTGTGTCATCATCACCGCCACGTTCTTAGGCGAAACCGGCTCGTCTTCCTCCATTGGACATCGGAGCCGGACGAAAATCGCAACCGTCGCCATCCGCGATCGATTGAAGCATATGCCTTTTCAAGATTATGATCGAGCGCCGGTCGGGAGCAACGATAATACCGTTGCTCGCGAATTTCGTTATGGTGCGAGATACCGTCTCGATGGTCATGTTCAAATAGTCGGCAATATCAAGCCGGGTCATTGGAAGATCGACGAAGGCAATTGGTTCGGCGTCTCTGTCTTTCGCCATAAGAAGCAGAAAATTCGCAACCTTCTCGTCGGCACTGCGGCGTGACAACAACACCGCCTGGTCCTGGGCTGCAGTCATTTCGTCGCAAAGCTTGGAAAAGAGCTGTTGTCGAAGGTGCGGCTGGCGCGCCACTTCGTCTTCAAAACGACGACGAGGATATCGACGTAGCTTGACTTCAGTTATCGCTTCGACCGTGTAGAGGTAACGGTCCTTGAGGGAGACGCCCAAGAGATCACCGGGATGCAGAAACCCCACGATGACCCTGCGGCCATCGGCAAGCAGGCGCAATGCGCGCAACATGCCGCCTTCAACCTGAAACACATATTTGGCATCGTCACCTTGCCAGAAAAGCGCTTGGCCTGGCGCAGCCTCCACGACTGGTTGAAGACTGAAGACGGATGATAGATCCGGTGGAGCGAGGGAACATCCCAATGTTCCGAGACCGTCCTGCATAGCAACTGATTGAAGGGTCATCGCACATCCTCCATCTGACGCTGGGTAGCAAGGATTTCAACATCTGTGCGTGAACCGGTATCGACGCGCCTGCAACAATTGGTGCTATAGTGTGACGGAATGTAACAGCGCTTCGGGGCAGGTTATGGCGAACGCTCGAAACGAGCCAGAGCTTGTGCTTGTCGTGGATGATGATCCACGTATAAGGCAGATGTTGTCTCGCTATTTCGAAGGGGAAGGCTACCGGGTAAGCCTCGCTGGCGATGGTCGGGAAATGCGCAACAGGCTCGAGAAAACCCATGTGGATATCGTTTTGCTCGATCTGGGTCTTCCGGGAGAAGACGGGCTGTCGCTGGCCCGCGAACTTCGTGCCCATTCCGACATTCCCATTATCATGCTGACCGGCCGGGACGATGTGGTTGATCGTGTGGTTGGCCTTGAAATCGGCGCCGATGACTATATCACGAAGCCCTTTCACCTTCGCGAAGTCCTCGCACGGGTGAGGGGTGCGCTTCGCCGTCGGCGTCCTCTTGCCGCGGTGGCTCCGGAAGTGCAAACGAGCGAGACCTTTTGTTTCGAAGGGTTGCGTCTCGACGTCGCTTGTCGTCGGTTGACATCTAAGGACGGCCGCGAAATCGCCTTGACGACGGCCGAGTTCGATATGCTCTGCACTCTTGTGAGACATGCCGGCCGTGTCCTCAAACGAGACGTATTGATGGACCTGACCCGCGGCAGATCACTGGAGGCCTACGACCGCGTGATCGACGCCCAGATCGCGAGATTGCGCCGCAAGGTCGAAAGGGACCCGCGCCGTCCGGAGCTGATCAAATCCGTCCGCGGAGTGGGCTATGTCTTCAGCGCACGGACGGTGAAGCAGGACGCTTAGGCTTTCGTTTCGATCACCCGGTCGCGCAGATTTCAGCGCAGCGGGATAACTATCCCGTCGGCCTCCCAATCAGACGTTCCGTTGGCAACCGGCCATCGGTCCGGCGTAAGACTTGCGATATGAATGGCGCCGCAATGTCTATCGAGCGCCGTTACCCTCAAATATCCGAGCAGGGCGCCGCAGACGCCACGCGCGTCGCCGACGCTGGCTATGACAAAGACCGGAACGGAGAGGTATCGGCCCAGACATTCACGATGCCTCACACGAAGGATGGCTATACCCTTGACGTAACCGAGTGAATTCTCGGCAACTGCAATCTCCTCCACATAGGGAGAGGGATACTTTCGTACGAGAGCCGTTGCACAGGTCTGCCGCCATGCAGCACGGTCGATGCCGTAGCCCAGGGCGCCTATAAGGCAGTAGGCCCGTTCGACCTGTGCTGCTTTGATTGGGGCGACGGCATAGGCGGAAGCCATGATATCCTTCCCGATGAATGGATCGGATTGAACGAACCTGCCGAACCCGGAACTTAGCGCCGTGCGATCGCAGGCTCTTCTCCAGGATGGTGGCAATGCTCACCACGAGACTACTTTTCCCGTCAGCCGGGAAGCCGTCATTGACGCGCGTCAATGCCGCCAACTGATATCTGCCCTTTATTTGTCTCAAAGAGCGCCTCGATAAGGAGAATGCGTCATGTCGATCGATCTGCGCGGTCGCAGCGTGCTCACCCTCGATGATCTGACTGCCGAGGAAATCCACTACTTGCTTCGGCTCGTCGCTGACCTCAAGGAAAAGAAGCGGGCCGGGACCGAGGTCAAGCAATTGAGTACCAGGAATGTCGCGCTTCTGTGCGAGCGAGATTCGATCCACGCGCATGCCGCCTTTGAAGTCGCGGCCCACGACCAAGGTGCGAATGTTACGTTGATTGGACCGTCAACCGGTCACACGCGATATCGGGAGTCGGTCAGGGACACGGCTCGTTTCCTCGGCCGACTGTACGACGCAATTGGATATATCGGGCATTCCCAAGCCACTGCGGAAGAGCTCGCCAAATGGAGTTGTGTGCCTGTTTACAATGGGATGACGGACGAGTCACACCCTACGCAGGCTTTGGCCGACCTTGTGACAATGCAGCAATGCAGCGACAAGCCTCTCGACGAAATGATCGTGGCCTTCCTTGGGGATGGACGCAGCAACGTCGCAAGATCACTGGCAGTGGCCGCGTCAAGGCTTGGCATCGACCTTCGCATCGTATCGCCGCAAAATTTCTGGCCGGAGATCCCCTTCGTCGAACGTGTGACGTCGATGGCAAGGGACAATGGCGGGCAGATAACCGTGCTGGAGCATGTCGGTACCGGCATCCTCGGCGCTGACTTTATTTACACGGCTCCCTGGTTTGCCGAGGGAGACGTCCGTTGGGCGGAGCGGGTGAGGCACCTTGCACCTTTTGCGGTCAGAGAGAACGTAATGGAAGCAACTTACAACCCGCACACGAAGCTGATGCACAGCCTACCCGCCTGGCACTGGCGGGAAGATGAGGTCCGGGCGCGCATCGCCAAGCGCTTCGGCGTCGAGTGCATGGAGGTGTGTGATGGCGTCTTTGAGTCCAAATCCTCAATCGTGTTCGATCAGGCCGAAAATCGCATGCCGGCAATCAAGGCGCTTCTCGTGGCCACGCTTGCCGGTTGAGCGCGGCGGTCCGGCCCTTCCGCGAGCGCCCAGGTTATACTCGAAATGACGCGGTCCCCCGGGGATGCCTGCCCGACGATAAGAAATGGAGTTTGTGCAGATGGTCACTCAACCCCTCATTCGATTTCACGGCGCCGCAGGCACAGTTACCGGCTCATGCCAACTGATTGAGCTGGGGGCGACGAGAATTCTGGTTGACTGTGGGCTGTTCCAAGGGTCCAAGACGGAGAAGGAACTTAACTATCGCCCGTTCCCCTTCGATGTTGACAGCATCGACGCAGTGATCCTGACACATGCCCATATCGACCACTCCGGTCTGCTCCCGAAGCTCGTCAAACTTGGCTACGAGGGGCCGATCTTCGCGACGCCCGCGACGACTGACCTGTGTTCCGTGATGCTGCCGGACTCTGCCCATATCCAGGAGAGTGAGGTCGACCAACTCAATCGCCGCAACCTCAGGCGCGGACGCGGCACCGTGACGCCGATATACACTGCCCGAGACGCAGCGGTGGCGGTCACGCTATTCAGGCAGGTGCGCCTTGGTGTGTGGGAGAGAGCGGCCGACGGGGTGCGCTTTCGGTTCTGGAATGCGGGCCACCTGCTCGGTTCCGCTTCGGTAGAAGTCGAGCTCGACACGTCCCCCACTCCCCTCAGGGTACTTTTTTCGGGTGATATCGGCCCACGTCACAAACTTCTTCAATATGACGCGGCCGCACCGACGGGCTGGGATTATGTCGTATGCGAAAGCACCTACGGCGATGTCGAGCGGGAAGACGCCAGCGACGAAACCAGGCGGCGCATTTTGCGCTCGGAAGTGACGGAAGCCACCCATCCTGCGGGCGCTTTGATCATTCCGTCCTTTGCGGTGGAGCGAACGCAGGAACTCCTCACTGATCTTGTCCACCTGATGGACACCGGTAGAATCGCGACTTGTCCGATTATCATCGACTCGCCTTTGGCGACCCGCGCGAGCGAGATCTTTCGCAGGCACGCCAAGGAACTCGAGAATGGTGACCTGCTCGTCAAGGCCCTGCAAGCCAAGCACGTGCGCTTTACCGAGACGCCCGAGCAATCGAAAGCGATCGATTTCACCAAGGGATTTCACATTGTCATTGCCGCCAGCGGAATGTGCGAGGCTGGTCGTATAAGGCATCGCTTGAAGAATTGGCTCTGGCGGGACGAGGGTACGGTGCTCCTTGTCGGTTACCAAGCCGCCGGCACCTTGGGACGAATTCTTGCAGACGGGGCATCGGTGGTGCGCATTCAAGGCGAGGACATTCGCGTGCGCGCACGCATCAGGAAGCTGGACATCTATAGCGGGCATGCCGATGGCAGAGAGCTTGCAGAATGGGTGCGATCCCGCGAGCCAATCGGTGCCGGCGTATTCTTGGTGCACGGTGAAGATGCGGCTCTGGATGGGTTGAGGCAACGGCTTCAGACATTCCTGCCGGAGGACAAGGTGGTTCGTCCGCGTTTGGACGCAGCGTTCCGTTTAGACGTGAAGGGAGCGGTCGAAGTATCCGAAGGCGTCTCCCCACCACGTATCGATCCACTTCGCGCAGGGCGGATGGACTGGAACAACGACTTGCAATCACTGGTACTCGACTTGCAAGCGGAACTGGCCAAGGCAGCCGACGACAAGGCCCGAGGCGTGGTCATTCGCCGCGTGCGGCGGGCACTGAATGCGGACGCTTGAGCCGCCGCACAGGCCAGCGACGAAGCGATTCAACCTGGAGCAGGCACGTTGGACGAGACATCATCAACCGGCGAGCGCCATACGATCCTGATCCGCATCGATCAGTTGGCTCGGCTCTTCAATTCGCTTGATCCTACACCTTTCCATGAGCGGGATCTGGACGAGGACGCCGAGCGCTTCATTGTCGAATGGGCTGAGGAAGCCCCTAAAGATCGAGTAATTGCAATCGTCGTACAGTTGCCTCCAGGGGAAGCCGACATGGCGGTCACACGTGTCGTTCAGGACGCGATGCGCTACAATTTCGAAAGCCGCTGCAAGCAAGCCAGTCGCGAGTTGCGTCAACTTCTGAGGGAGGGACGGCAAGCATTGTTCATCGGTATTCCGATCCTCGCATTCAGTTTGATCGCAAGTCAGCTTGTGACCAATCTGTCAGGGGAGGGTGCGTTGTCGCGTGTCACCAGCGAAAGCCTCGTCATCTTCGGTTGGGTCGCAAATTGGCGGGCGCTCGAGATATTTCTCTACGACTGGTGGCCGATCATGCGAAGGCGCCGGCTCTATCGTCGTCTGGCCGCAGCGGAAGTCCGGGTACTATCGTTCTGACATCCTGGTTTTTCCTTGATGCGCGTCAATGCGCGGGTGCACACAGGTGAGATTCTAATATCCTTGCTAGGAGTGCAGGATATGCAGAATTTCCGGAGGTTCATACTTGCCGTAGCGATCTGCGCGTTCGCCGCTTCGTCGACTCCAGCAAGTGGATTTGACGCCGATTTCTCTGGCACCTTGGCGCGAGTTAGATCTGCGGTTGTCGGTATCAGCAGCACCGCCAACCGCATACTGACGAACGAACTGCTGGACGATGCGAACGTGCGAAAGATCCTGGGCCTCCCGGATGGTGTTCTTATCGTGCAAAGCGGTGCTACCGTCACGGGCTCCGGCGTGATCATCGACAGCGAGCACGGTTACATCGTCACAAACAGTCATGTGATCGCCGATGCCGACGACATCGTGGTGACGCTAAAGGATGGCCGTATTTTGCAGGCCGAAGTTGTGGGCAGTGATGCGCCAACTGATCTTGCTGTGATCAAGATTGGTGCACCGGGCCTGGTTGCCCTTGACTGGGGGCGTTCATCCGGTCTGAAGGTTGGCGATTTTGTGGCTGCCATCGGCAGTCCGCTCGGCTTGGAACAGACCGCAACTTTTGGGATCGTAAGTGGTCTGGGGCGGTCCGGTCTCGGTATCGATGAGTACGAGGACTATATTCAGACTGATGCAGCCCTCAACCCCGGAAACTCTGGTGGGGCGCTTGTCAACGCAACAGGCGAGCTCCTGGGCGTGATACGCGGGGTGCCGCCACCGAATGAAGGCGCCCAGGGTATTGGTTTTGTCATTCCATCCGAGTTCGCGTCCAAAATCGTTCGCGCTCTTGTTAAGGACGGCGAGGTCCGGCGCGGATGGCTTGGTGTTTCAGTCACTCTTTCGCAGGCAGATGTGGGCGCGACGCAAAATCTGGTCGTTGACCGGCTGGTCTGCAATTCGGCGGCCGAGAGGCAAGGGGTGAAGCTTGGCGATGCCGTGACAGCACTCAACGGCCACGCGGTCTCGACCGAGGCCGCTTTCAAGAATGCAGTCAGCCTGCTGGCGCCCGATGCCCGCGTCATCCTGGACATCCGGCGCGGTGGAAGGGTGCAGAGATTGGAGTTGACGCTTGCCGATCCCGGTAGCGTGCAAAGCGCTCCGGTCCATCGCGCTTTGGAAGCGGTGACCCTCGGCTTGCCTGTTTCATCACGTTCGCGCGCGTGCACGCCAAACGGACCGATTTTTCTGGAGGTACCATCCGACAGCATTGCATACGCCGCTGGCCTCCGGACGGGTGACTATCTGACCTCGATCAATGGCGAGCCGGCCATCTCGGCGGCGCAAATTCAAGACCTGTTGGACGCGTCTGATGATAAGATTTCGCTCGATATCTTGCGCGCAGGTACAGCCTATCGAATCGAGGCTGATTAGGCGCATCTCTTTTCTTTGCTATGCTCGGGGTCAGTTCACGGATTATTAGAACGAGAGAACGTCATGCAATGGTCCTTCAAACTTGGCTCCGTCGCGGGGACCGAAATCCGCGTGCACGTAACATTCGCCCTGCTGCTCGTTTGGATCTGGGTCATGCACTACCGGATCGGGGGCCCGCCGGCTGCCTGGGAGGGAGTTGCCTTCGTCATCAGTGTTTTTCTCTGTGTGGTGCTTCATGAGTTCGGGCATATTGCCGCTGCTCGCCACTTTGGCATCAAGACACCGGACATCACTCTCTTGCCGATTGGGGGCCTTGCGCGGTTAGAGCGCAACCCAACCAAGCCGCTCGAAGAATTTGTGATTGCCATTGCGGGACCGCTGGTCAATGTCGTGATTGCTGGTCTCGTGATCATAGTCGTCGGAGGCGCACTGGGCTGGGAACAACTGCTGTCGCCGCAGGACCCCCGCGTCGATTTCCTGGCGCGGCTCGCGGGCGTCAATATCTTTCTGGTCGTATTCAACATGATCCCCGCCTTCCCGATGGATGGCGGGCGCGTCCTCAGGGCAATTCTAGCCTGGCGTTTGTCATGGACGCGCGCCACCACGCTTGCGGCTCGCACCGGGCAAGCCATTGCCTTGGCAATGGGAATTTTTGGTGTCTTCTTCAACCCATTGCTTATCCTGATTGCCATCTTCGTCTATCTCGCGGCGGAGACAGAAGCGCAAGGCAGCGAACTTCAGGCAATCTCCGCCGGCACGAGCGTCTCTGACGTGATGATTACCGACTTTGCGACGCTCGGGCCCCGGGCCTGTGTCGGCGAGGCCGTAGAGCTCCTGCTTGCGACGAGCCAGAGCGAGTTTCCCGTCTTGAACGAGGCGGGCCGGTTCGAAGGACTGATGACGCGCGAAGGCATAGTCCAGGCGATGAGAGAAAGGGGTGCTGGCGCGCCCGTGATCACGGTGATGCGTCGCGACATCCCCACGGTGGATGGTCAGTCTCCGATCGACGCGAGCGTGAGGCTCATGCAGGAAGCAAGCACGTCGGCTGTGCCTGTAGTAGATCACAACCAACGAGTTGTCGGCCTCATGAATTACGAAACCATCGGGGAACTGCTGATGCTTCGCAACGCTGATGGGCGCTTTCGGCCGGGCGGTCGCGTGCGCCGCTCGCGCTAGAGCATTCTGCTTTCAAGTGGTATCGCTTGAAAGCAGAAAGATGCTCTAGAATCAAAGTGCTAGGGCATCCTTTGTGCATTCACATGAACGCACGGCGCTATAGGCACACAATTGCTGTCTATCGCTCGACGACTGCGACCCCTTCCGCGATGCGGTCACTTGAATAAAGAATGACCCTCTCACCCGAAACCATCCCGTCGCGGATCTCCACTTCCAGGCTGTTGCGCTGCCCCACAAGGACTGTTTTTTGATCGGGCGTGGCCGTTCTTAGCGATGAAAACCACCCATTTGCCCCTTTGCCGGAACATTGCGCCTACAGCGCCGCGCGTCTTTTCAGACGCGCAAAGGTCGCTGTAGGACTTTGATTTTCTGCATGTCTTCGCCCTTAAATCGAGGTCGATTTAAGGAGACATGCAGTAGTGGCGGTTTGAGCACCTGGCCCTCCAAAAGGATGATCTGAACCATCCCTTGTGCCGCTCTGTGATTACGGGCGCCAGACGTCACGCTAACGCCGTCCACGCCTTAATTAGAGAAGTATCTTTCGATGTCCGCGACTTCGAATTTGACCAGATCTTTTGCCAGTTCCGCAGTAACCACGGACCGCGCACGGGGGGCGAGCTGCCTGCGCAGCTGGCCAAGTACGCGCGGGGGCGCAACAAGCACGAGATTCTTGATGTCCTCGTCGCGTGCGAGAGCCGATAGTTTGCCTGCAATGTTGGCGACAAATCGTTCTTCGGCCTGTTCGTGCCAGTCGGTCTGCTCAACCTTGCTTCGTGCGCTGCCGGTCGACTGATAAACCCTGCCCTCGCGATCGCTTCCCATCATTCGCGTCGGTGGTTCAAAGTTTACGATGGAATCCATCGTAATAAAGTTGAGGCGTTCGGCATCCCCCGCATTGCGTATGACAAGGGCGCGGCCCCCGTCGCATGCGAAAACCCAGCAATCGTGCGGAATTCTCGGCTTCATGACTGTGCCCTTTCTGCCTAGGAACGTCTGGGATATTCATCCGTTCAATGCGCCATCAAAATCGGTAATTTCGCCTCCTTGAGCATGGATTTCGTGACACCTCCGAGGATGAGCTCCAGCAGTTTGGAATGCCCGTAGGCACCCATGACAATCATATCGGCGTTGATGTCCAGTGCATGCCGCTGCAGGGTGTCGGTCACGAAGCGGCCCGCGCTCGGCAGGGTCTCGACCGAGACGTTGACGCCGTGGCGCGCGAGATAAGTCGCGATATCGGCTCCCGGCTCGTCGCCGCTCACTCTCGACGCGGCAACCGGGTCGACCATTGTGACGTGAACGGACTGAGCCAGCTTCATCATTTCGAGCGCATCCCTTGCGGCATGCGCTGCGCTCGGGCGCGAATCCCACGCCAGCAGTATCGTCTTCGGTCTCAATGTTGCGTTCGCGTCACGCGGGACGAACAAGACGGGCCGTCCCGCTTGGAAAAGCCCACCGCTGACTACCTGCGACTTCAAGTCGTCGTTCGCGAAGACCCCCGGGCCGGCCACGACCAGATCCGCGTAGACGGCTCTTTCGCCGATGTCGTAGGCGGGGCCTGCGACTTCCGCATATATGCTGTCGACATCAAATGACAACTCGGCCGTTGCGAGGCGCTCGCGGATCTTGACAATGCGCTCGGAAAGTTGCTGCAGGTTGCGCTCGCGCACTTCCAGCCAGCTCGGCGATAGCGTCTGGTAGCGCCCGGTAGGCACGGGCGCCATAACAACGAGAAGGGCGCTGAGATGAGCGCTCACCTCGCCGCCGAGTTTCATCGCCGTCTCCAAATCTTCGGCGCTTTCATGCTCGCCGAGCACGTTCAGAATTGTCTTGAATGACATGATTTCCTCCCTTTTCTACTTTCTACGCGCAGCGCTCCGCAGAGTGCTTGAGCTCATTGCGGAGCGGGGCGCTCGAGCGCTAGGCGGCGTTCACCTGGATCTTGCGGTCGTTCTGTTGAGCCTCCTTGGTCTTTGGCAGGGTGATTGTCAGTACGCCTTTCGAGAAGGTCGCTGCAATCTCGTCGGCCTTCACGCCCTCAGGCATTCTGAAGGCGCGCTGGAATGAGCCGTAACGCCGCTCCGACAGCACGTACTCTTTGTCTTTTTCTTCTTTAACTTCCTGCTTTTCCCCGCGGATTGTCAGGTTTCCGTTGGATACCTTCACCTCGATATCCTTCTCGTCGATCCCTGGCAGCTCAGCGGTGATCTCGTAGCTTGTCTCCTTTTCCACGAGATCGACGGCCGGTGCGATTGCCCAAGTCGGCAAGAGAGATGCCCGCTGAACCTGAGCCGGCCCGAAGGGGAGCCGCCAGAAACTCGGCGTGAAGTCGTCGAACAGGCGGTCGATTTCGGCCCGAAGGCCTTCAACAGGCAACCACGACTCCGGGCGGGAACGAGCTGTCTTTTCGTCTTGCTTGATGGGAAGTTTGGTTGCTGGCTCAGCCATGACTGGTTTCTCCTTTGAATGGACGTGGCGTGCGGCCGGCGACACGTGAGAGAGCCGATCTTCCGATCCTTCCTCTGCGGCCTGGTGCCGCCCGACCAGCAGACTTCGCAATTAGACCGCGTTCTCGAAGGCAGCGCATTGACGCCCGTCAAAGGTCGTGTGTCGCTGCTTTGACGCAGCGCGACGCGAGGCATTGCCAATCATGTCGTTATTGAAAAGTGGCCAGCGCTCCGGTATTTCGTCGATTGCGGCATCGATTCCGTCACGCCCAACAGTTTCGTCGCGGTAAAACGGACGATCGCCGCCGCGGAGCGACGCACGAGACAAGGTAGAGACTGAGGCAAGCCAGCTTCATTCCTCGGCCTCGAGCTGTTCGGCTGCCACAAACAGGAGCGCGCGCATTTTCTCCTGCAGCATTCCCTTATCGGCCGCCACGTTAGCTGCACGGAGGTCACCGAGAACCTTCAGCAAGACATCATCGTCTCCCGGCTCTGTTTGACCGGCCGTGATCACCTCTTCCACATAGGCCGACGTGTCTGCGCGTCCGATAACTTGGGCCGCCCATTTCGCCAGAATGCGATTACGCCGATCTCGAACCCTAATTGCCCTTTCGAAATCGAGAAAGTACTTCTCTTCAAGGGCCTTTTCGCGTTCGTTCAGTGCCGTCATCATGGTGCTCCGATGTGTTGGGAGGCTATGATTGCATCGTGGTATCGACGAGGGCGTCCCTCGTCGGCTCCGGAATTTCCGTCATGGTGGCTTCGGTCAGCAGCAGGACACTGGCGACCGAGACGGCATTTTCAAGCGCTACGCGGACGACCTTGGTGGGATCAATAATCCCGGCAGACATCAGATCGACATATTCCTTCCGTCCGGCGTCGAAGCCGTAGTTGCCTTCCCCCTCCATCATCTTCGCCACTACAACGCCGCCATCAGTGGAGGAGTTTTCCGCGATCTGGCGCGCCGGAAGCTCGAGCGCGCGTTTAAGGATCTGCACCCCCGTGCGCTCGTCGCCTTCGCACGCCACTTCCTCATCGGCGACCGCAGCCATGCATCTCAGGAGAGCGAGTCCGCCTCCTGGTAGAATACCTTCGGCAACGGCCGCTTTAGTCGCGCTGATCGCATCATCGAGCGCCTCCTTTTTCGACTTGAGTTCCGCCTCCGTGGCCGCGCCCACCTTGATGACAGCAACTCCGCCTGAGAGCTTTGCCAGTCGCTCCTCAAGTTTCTCTCGGTCGTAGTCGCTCGTCGTCGTGGAGATTTCCCGCCTTATCTGGTCGGCGCGGCCGGCAATCGACTTCTTATCTCCCGCGCCGCCGATGATCGTCGTCGTATCCTTGGTGATGATCACTCGTTCGGCACGGCCAAGTTGTTCGGGTGTCACCGCTTCCAGCTTGATGCCCAATTCTTCGGAAATCAGCTGACCGCCTGTGAGTATGGCTATGTCCTGAAGCAGCGCCTTTCTTCGGTCGCCGAAGCCGGGCGTCTTTACCGCGCAGTTTCGAAGCGTTCCGCGCATCTGGTTAACGATCAGAGTGGCAAGCGCTTCCGTTTCAACGTCTTCAGCGATGATCAGCAACGGCGTGCCAGATTTGGCGACGGCCTCGAGCAGGCCGACGCAGTCCTTAAGGGATGTGATCTTGCGGTCGAAAAGCAGAATGACAGGGCTCTCGAGCGCCACTTCCATCCGCTCCATGTCGGTGACGAAGTAGGGCGAAAGGTAGCCGCGATCAAACTGCATGCCTTCGAGTACATCGAAGACCGTCTCCGTTGATTTCGATTCCTCGACGCTAATGACCCCTTCGTCGCCGACTTTCTCCATCGCTTCTCCAATGAGTGTGCCGATGTGCGTGTCGTTGTGCGCCGAGATGGTTGCCACCTGCTCTTTTTCACGCTTCGAAGAAACTGGGCGCGAATTCCTTCTTAGTTCCGCGACGGCGCGCTTGAGCGCGCGATCCAAACCTCGTTTGATATCGATTGCGCTCGCGCCGGCTACGACGTTGCGCAGCCCGTCGGCGAAGATCGCATGGGCGAGGATGGTAGATGTAGTCGTTCCGTCGCCGACGATTTCGCCGGTCTTTTCCGCCGCCTGTCGCAGCATCCGCGCGCCGAGATTTTCCTCGGGATCCTTCAGATCGAATTCCTTGGCGATCGTCACGCCGTCGTTACAGACGATCGGCGACCCCCATTTTCTCTCTATCAATACGGCCTTCGACCGAGGTCCAAGTGTGACCCGGACCGCATCGGCAAGCTGGGCCGTTCCCCTCAGGATCTTCTCGCGCGCGGCTGAGTGGAAAAGGACTTGCTTGTGCGCCATCGCTCCAATCCTCCGATTGGCAATCTCTAGCACATACGGGGACATGCAACCTTGATGGGCGTCAAAGACATCCTCGGTCGCGCAACTCTGGTCCTTTGACGGCGGTCAAGGTAACGCCGGTCGATTGGTGCTTTGATGGACCAACCGGAACACCAGAACGGGGTTCGTTGCGATGATTTACAATACGATACTGGTAAACCTGAGTATGCACGAAAGTGTCGCGCGGCAGCTGAAATTTGCCCGTGGCGTCGCATCGCGCTTCGAGGCAACACTCGTCGGTTTCGCCGCCGGCGATATTCGCATCATCGCGGCACCGCCCCCCGGTGTGGTCATGGATGATGAATTCATGCGCCTCGAAGCGGTCGACATCGAACGCAGCCTGGAATTGCTCAGAAACGAATTCGAGGCGGAAGAGGGAGCCACGGATTTGCTGCGAACGAGCGTCGGTGACCCAACGAAGGAACTCGCCTCAGCCGCGCGGTTGGCAGACCTCGTAATCGCAGGCACATCCCGTGGCGGCAGCAAGCCCGTGGATCTCGGTGAATTGATCCATTCGGCCGGTCGCCCCATCCTCATTCCGAGGGACGATCTTGAGCCACTCGGAGCACATAAGATCGTGATCGCCTGGAAGGATACGCGCGAGGCACGGCGGGCGGTGGCGGATGCGATGCCGTTCATCGTTCATGCTCGCGAAGTCCTTGTCGCAACAGTCGAGGAGCAAGAGAGGCAGCATGCCATGGAGACGGTCAATGATGTTGTCCGCTACCTGATCCACCATGGTGCAAGGGCCCGCGGGGAGATCTTCAGCTGTCATGCTCCCTCGGACGGCGAGACCCTCATCAGTATAACCAGGCAATTTGGCGCGGATTTGATAGTTTCGGGAGCATATGGCCATAGCCGGCTCCGCGAGTGGCTGCTGGGAGGGGTTACGCGCTTGCTTTTGCGCGAAACCTCTCTCAATCGCCTGATGTCATCCTGATCCGCAAGGCATGTGCCCTGGCCCGGATCCTTGTCGGCGAGGCGGCAAAGAGGGGGATCGATGGCGGCACTTGACGCAAAACTTCGCTTTCTCAGCGATCCGGCATCATATCCCGAGCCACCGTCCAGGATTGAGGCGAAGGAAACCCACATGTCCTGGGTCTTCGTCGCCGACGACTGGGTGCTGAAACTGAAGAAGCCGGTCAAACTGTCCTACTTGGATTTCAGCACGGTCGAAGCACGCCAGTTCTTCTGCGGCGAAGAGGTTCGCCTCAACCGCCAGCTGGCGCGAGAGACGTACCGCGCCGTCAAGCCACTCTACTGCGACGACGAGGGGGCGTTGACCTTTGAACCTTCGGCGCGCGTCGTCGACTGGCTCGTCGAGATGCGAAGACTTCCTGCAGACGACATGCTGGACGCGCGCATCAAAGCTAACCGGGTCGCGCCTGCGGACCTTGTCGATATCGAAGAGCGCCTTGCGCGCTTCTATATCGCCCGCCCGTCCGAGCCTTCCGACGGACCGGTTTACATACATCATCTGTTGCAAGAGCACGAGGTCAATCGAGTAACCTTGCTGGACCCCGAATTCGATCTGGCTGCGTCAGGCGCCGCTATGCTGCTCGATGGGGTCGGCCGAGGGTTGCGCGACATGCGTTGTGCAATCGAAGCGCGGATCAAGAGAGGAAAGATCGTGGAAGGCCATGGTGACTTGCGTCCGGAGCATATATGCCTGATCACCCCGCCGCAAATCATCGATTGCCTCGAATTCAACCGTTCGATGCGGATCATCGATCCCTACGACGAGATGAACTATCTGGCACTGGAATGCGAGATCCTCGGGGCAGGCTGGATTAGGCCGCTGCTTCTTTCAACTTTGGACAGGATGCTTGGTGATCGTCCGGACGATCGCTTGCTGGCTCTATACAGCGGATTTCGCGCCCTGCTGCGGGCACGGCTTTGTCTTGTTCACCTCCTCGAGCACCCGGTGCGCCAAGCGGAGAAATGGCGACCACTGGCACTCGCCTACCTGACGGCTGCCAGAAAACACATGTCAATCATCATCGCTTGAAAGTGCGGCAATGGAGCCGCCCGAATGCATCCGGCGAATGGCTTCGCCAAAAAGCGGTGCGCTTGGAACGACTTCGACGCAGGAGCGCAGGATGTCTTCCGACACATGGAAGGGGGAAGCGGAGTCTGTCACGATCGTGCGATCGATTGCAGGATGGGCAAGAACCGCTTCTACGCCTCGGTCAAACAAACCATGCGCGGCGAGCGCGTATACCGTCTTTGCCCCCCGCTCCCGACAAGCTTCCGCTGCCCGCAGCATGGTCCCACCAGTGCCGATCATGTCGTCCACGACGAAGACGACGGCATCTTGGACGTCGCCCGCGAAGAGATGGCCGGAAACGACTCCGCGGCTGCGGCGCTTTTCCATGATCCCGAGTTGTGCCTCGTTGCCGGACAGGAGCTCGTAGGATTCCTTCAAGAGCTGTGCCCGCTTGATCCCGCCTGCGTCAGGGGAGAAAATCAAGACTGGCTTGCTTCCGGCCAGGCGGGCAATGGTCTCGCTGAACAGACGCCGGGTGTTCAGGTGAACGGTACAGCAACGAAAGGCGTTCTGAAACGCCGAAAGGTTGTGTACGTCGAGCGTCACCACCGTGTTGACCCCCACCGCTTCGAACAGTTGCGCCACATAGCGCGTCGTCACCGGGTCGCGCGCTTTGGTTTGTCGATCTTTGCGCGAGTAAGCGAGATAGGGAGTGACGACGGTCACCCGCGAAGCGCCGTTTTCTCGGCACGTGGCGGCAAAGAACAAAAGTTTGCAAAGCTTGTCATTGGCCGATTCATCTGGGGCGCCGTTCAGGGTGTGAATGAGGTAGACGTCCTCACCGCGCACGCTGACGAGTGGGCGCGCCTTGTGCTCGCCGCCTTCGAAGTCGCGCTCCTCATGCTCGGCCAATGCGCCCCCAACATGGTCGGCTATGGTCCGTCCGAGCGCTTTCGTTCCGTTCAGTGCAAAAATCCGCATATTTCCAGCATCGTACGAAAGCGGCTGCGGTTCCTTGACGGCGATCAAGATCGACAGGCGCAATGACGGGCCATCGGGTGATCACCGACAGCGCGCCATCACCTCCTGCGGGGCGAACGTCTGCCCGACCTGGTTACTCCGAACCACGCGTTTTCCCGCCGTAGGGCCACGCGTTTCGGAGGTCACGACGCTTCGGCCCTCCGGTTCACCATCGCGTTGATGATAGATGACGACCCAATCCCGTGTCTTGCCGAGCTCATGAGCGCGTCTGCTATTGGAAAAGAGTACCGTGAAAAGCCAGTCGCCCTTGCTCATGTGCATAATCGGAAGCCAGGCCTCATGCGTCGGATTGAAGCGTCTGGGGGCAATCGTGCGGAGCTCACCCGAAGCCGCCTTTGCGCGATATATGCGATCGACCGCCAGAAGGACCCTGGCTGGTGGTTGGCTCGGTTGTTTCCATGTGCGCGCTGCCGGCCACCGTCCCAGGCGCTCCCTCAGCGCTGTAGATATCATTTTCTTTCGCCTCGGGCCGATACCCCTTACGGCGAGTTCGCCGGAAAATACAGCCTGCTCTAGGTCCTCGAAAGTCTCAAGTCGGCCATCTTCGGCGAGCAGGCCCGCTAGCCGCTTTCCGATTCCGGGAATAGTGCGAAAGAGGACCTCCGGAGTGAGTTCGCCGCGCAGCCTTTCCAGTTGGGGCCAGCGGCCTCCCGCCACCATTTGAGCGATGGCGCCGGCAATGGCCTGACCGATTGCCGGCAGGGCTTCGAGGCCCTCGCGCCCCTCGTCGGCCAGTATGGTGGCAACCGGACGATCCAGCGCGGCGACAACGTCGGAAGCACGGCGATAGGCTCGCGATCGGAAACGGTCGTCCTCGTGTTGGTCTAGAAGATCGGCATAGTCACGCAGCTTTTCGGCAATCGCCAGGTTTTCAGCAAACGTCTGTCCCCGGGCGTGAGACGGTTGTTGAATGATTTGGTTTTCCATGGACCTTGCTCCCAAGCGCAAGCCATACTCTCATAAGGGATTCCGATAGATTGACCCGTGAGAGCGAGCCTGGAGTGGCTAAAGGTGGCCCTTCTCATACTCCTGACAGGACTCGCCGAACTGGGCCATCGCCTCCTCCAGATAATCCGCCAGTAGCGGCGTGCCGAGGAGGTAGGCGGCGGTGCGCTCATTGTGGGCTTCAGCCGCATCGGCGCGGATACTCTCCCAGTCATCCACGTTGCCGTCACCACGGCCCAGCCAGCACAGGGCAACGAGGTCTATCTGCTGGTCCTCGTTCATGTCAGAGATGATGCCCGCCAGTTCGGACTCGACGGGGTCGTCGGGCTGATCCTCGAGCACGGAGATCATGCTGTCGTCGGTGGCGTTCGATGCGGGATTGAGCTCCGAGGCGACATCCTTGACGTCGAACTCGCGTGCCTTGACGATGAGATAGCAGACGGTCTCCGGCGCGAGGGATAAGTTCCAGGTTCCACTCATCTGTCTTCTCCAACTAGCAATTTCAGATCGTTCAGACGCCAGAGCGCCACATCAGCAATCGGGACGCGCGCAATGACCTGGCGGCGCAAGGTTGATCCTGCGACGCCAAACACACTGAATCTGATCGCAAATTCGAATCTGCGCTTTGATGCGTGTCAAACGGGCGGATCGTCACGGAAAGTGGCGTCGGACGCCGTGAAATCACCGGCGCACCATTGATCCGCATCAACGAAATACTGTCGCGTGCGTTCCATCATTGCCGGGCCAGCACATCTGTCCCGGCCCCGCGCCTCGTTCGAAGCCGGTAGGCCGGCACCGGGGCGTCGAGATTCGCGATCCAAGCGAGGCAAATGCATGCTCGTCCAAGACCAGACTGCTACAGTGACATTTCTTAGCGACCGGAAAACGCATGGATGCGAGAGGGTCGAGCATATCCAAACTCACATCTCCGAGATCTTCCTCGCCGGCAACCGAGCCTTCAAAATGAAGCGCGCGGTGAAGCTTCCCTATGTGGACTTTTCGACGCCGGAGCTACGGCTGAGAGCCTGCGAAAAGGAGTTCGAGCTGAACAAGGCGACTGCGCCCGGCCTGTACCTCGGCGTCCGGCGGATCGCGTGCGACAAGGATGGGCAACTGGCCTTCGGCGAGGGCGAACTTGTCGATGCAGTCGTCGAGATGGTTCGTTTCGACCAGGACGCTCTGTTGGACCGCATGGCGGTCGATGGCCGGCTCGATGAGACACTGATGACAAAGGCGGCGCGCATGATCGCGAGCTACCACCGCTCAGCACCCGTCATCCACCAGTATTCGGGATCGGTGAACACTGCGGCGGTACTTACCATCAATGCCGCCGGCTTCGCGACGAGCAGGGTCTTTGGGGTTGTCGAACTTACAGAGATTACACGCCGCTTCGAGCAAACGCTCGCCCAGTTCAAGCGTCTCCTCGATGCCCGCGAGGCGGCCGGCAAGGTTCGGCGATGCCATGGCGATTTGCACTTGCGCAACATCTGCCTCCTCGACGGTGAACCCCGATTGTTCGATTGCATCGAGTTCAACGATCAGATTGCCACTGTCGACACGCTCTATGACCTGGCGTTTCTGCTGATGGACCTCTGGCACCGTGGTTTCCCTGAATTCGCCAATCTGGTCATGAACCGGTATCTCGACCAAACCGATGACGAGGACGGTTTCGTGCTTCTGCCATTCTTCATGGCCATAAGGGCCGCCGTCAGAGCCCATGTCATTGCCACCCAGGTTGCCGAAGGTGGAAGTCGCCCGGAGCAACTTGTCGCCGAGGCGCGGTCCTACTTTCAGCTCGCCCGCTCGCTGCTCACCGCGGTTCCCGCGCGCCTGATCGTGATCGGCGGATTCAGCGGCTCCGGCAAGACAACCGTGGCAGATGCGCTGGCTGCGTGGCTCGGCGCCCCTCCCGGCGCTCGCATTATTGAAAGCGACCGCATCAGGAAGGCGCTGCATGGGGTTCCAGCCGAGGTACACCTCGGTGCAGATGCCTATCGTTCAAGCGTATCCGATACAGTCTACTCCGAGATGGCCCGCCGCAGCCTGGCTCTATTGAAGGCCGGGGGATCTGTTGTCGCGGATGCGGTGTTCGACCGGTTGGCCAACCGCCAGCTCATCGAGGCCGCCGCCAAGAGCGCCGGAGTCCAATGCAAAGCCGTCTGGTTGGATGCTGGCACGTCCATCTTGCGAAAGCGCGTTGCCAATAGAGATGGGGGGCCTTCTGATGCGGACCTGAGCGTCCTGGCACGGCAGATTTCCGGTGAGAGGGAGGGGCTTACCTGGCGCATGATCAATGCAGAGCGTCGGGTCGACAAAATCGTTCAAGAGATCCTCGAACCTGAAAAGGCTGCGTGAGTGCCGAGACAATTCAGCGATCCTTCTGGGTCGAGCGTCGAACGACATCAGCCGGCAAAAGTGAGCTGAAAAGATGAGACACCTGCTTCATACGGAAGCCGACATCGCGCCGCGTGTTGGCCTGCAGCCAGGGGCTGAAGCGGGCCCTGAACAAGGACGCCGAGTGCGTGAGAGATGTTGCCATTAAGGGGTAACTACTTTCGCGCGCTCCGCTGGAGGGCTAGGGCGAATCGACATTCACTGGAGCCAACTCATTGCGGCGACGAGATAGAGGAAGCCTTGGAAGTGAATGGTTCTACGGTCGTAGCGCGTGGCGAAGCGACGAAAGTGCTTCATCCGATTGAAGCATCGCTCGATGCGGTTGCGATGTTTGTAGACGAGTTCGTCGTGGGGGATGATGACCTTGCGCGAGCGGTTTGACGGGATTACCGCCACGGCTCCCATGTCGGCGATCGTCTCACGCAAGGCATGGCTGTCATAGGCTTTGTCAGCCAGAACGGCATCGCCGCTCTGGCCATCCAGAAGAGCCGGCGCTTGCGTGATGTCGCCAACTTGGCCAGCCGTCACAATGAAACGTAGCGGCCGACCAAGCGTGTCGGCCAACATGTGGATCTTGGTGGTCAGTCCGCCTCGGGAACGCCCCAGCGCCTGATCCTTGCCCCCCCTTTTCCGGATGCCGCCTGCTGATGGGCACGAACGATGGTGCTGTCGATCATTAGATACTGGTTGTCACGGTCAGCCGTCAGCGTCTCGAACACCCGCTCCCATATGCCGGCATGGCACCAGCGGCTAAAGCGCTTATGCACCGTCTTCCATTTGCCATAACGCTCCGGCAGATCGCGCCAATGGGCGCCGGAACGCAGCACCCAAAGACAGCCATTGATAAACAAGCGGTTGTCCGAGCCGGTGCGCCCGGGATCACCAGCCTTACCAGGCAACAAAGATGCAATCCTGACCCACTGAGCATCGCTCAGTTCATACCGCTTCGCCGCCATGCAAAAGACCCTCGTTCAACACGGTCTCCTATGAATCAGCGATCAACTGATTTGGGAATCCTGAATGTCGATTGGACCTAGTCCGGCACTTAAGCGCGTCTACGATTAGGTACCCTAAAGCACGACGTCGCATTCGTTGGAATAAACTTTCCTTTTGCCAGAACCCGGTTTGAATAACGTGGATTTCCAGTAACCTCAGGTCCAAGCCAATCTGGCAACGGGGGAGTATCGTTGCTACCGTCGAGTTCAACTTCCGCAACTACGAGGCCACGATGGTGGCCGGAATAGACATCAACTTCCCAGACGTAACCCTGATGTTCCACCTCAAAACGTGTTTTTTGGAGGACTCCTCGCGCGTGCTCGAACATTTCCTTCGCGTCCGTATAGGGAATTTCGTATTCGTACTCTTCGCGTCGATTGCGACTGGTTCGGATCTTGACTGTTAACGTGGCCCGCCGGCCATCTATCGTCCGGATGCGTACGGTTTCGCCCTTCGTTGCCACGAGATATGCTTGCTGCAGGACGGAACCTTCAGAGGCATGCTGTCGCCAGCGATCGTCAAAGACCAAAAATTTTCTCTCTATCTCCGCCGCCATATCTGCCTCACTGACTGCGCCAGATGGACAACCGCCAACCCTGAGCCGGGTTGTCGTGAACGCTGTTCGAGAACAATTCGATGACCATTTGACCGCCATCCTTGTTCATTGCGAGCCTCGGCCGTTGTTACTATGCCTGCGTCGCTGCTCGCTTAAATTGATCCGCGTCAATGTCCGGCTGTAGATTTAGAAATATCTTTTTTAGCGGTATTTGCAGCGTGGCCGCCGGAACTGTGAGTTGGCAGCTCGTCGCTGCGACCAGAGACGTCCAGAATGGCACCGCATTTCGACCCGTCGAGAACATGAGACGAGACCGGGTGATCGACAAAATGACGATCAACGTCACCTACGATTCCGACATCGAATTGGCGCGCGAGCTCATAAAGAAGATCGGCCAGGAATTGGCCGCGGACCCAGAGTTCGCGGCGGACACGCTGCAGCCCTTGAGAATGCAGGGCGTCGATAGCTTCGGGGATTTTGCGATCGTCCTGAGGCACAAACTCATGACCAAGCCCAACGCGCAGTTTGCCATCAAGCGGCGCGCCTTCATGATGATCAAGAAGGCCTTCGATGAAAATGGCATCAAGATCGTCGTGCCGACGGTCCATGTGGAAGGAAGTGGCGAATCTGCGGCTGCGGCCGCCCATCAGATCCAGCAGTCGGCGAAGGCGGCACAAATCGCCGAAGCGGCGGGTCAAGCCGTGGCTTGATGAGGCTTCTTCGCCAACACTGCGAGAAGTGCGACAGGAGGCTCGTCCGATCCGAGGAGGGTGTGACAAGAGATGAGTTGGAACAGGTTGTATGCGCTCAAGAGCTACGTGCGTGCCTCCTTGTGGATCATCCCGTTTTTTGCGCTCATCGTGCAGCAGGCCTTTTTTCGCGCGGTTCTTACTTCGGAGAAATGGATAGGGTGGATCCCGCCCTGGCCGTTAGGGGCCGATGGCACGGTTGCTGCGATGCAGGCGATCATAAGCCTGGCGCTTTCGTTTCTCGTCTTCACGTTCGGCTCACTGCTTGTGGCGATACAAATAGCAAGCGGACAGCTTACGCCCCGGATCATCGCGACCACGCTGCTGCGAGATAATGTCATCCGGTTTACCGTGGGCTTGTTCATCTTTACGCTGCTGTTCGCCATCGGCGCGATAAGTCGCGTGAACGCGTCGGCTCCGGCCTCCATAGTGTGGATCTCGGCGGCCCTTGGCGTCCTCTCGCTGGCAGCATTTCTTTACTTGATTGATTATTCAGCTCGTTTGCTACGTCCCGTCAGCATCATCCATAGTGTCGCCGAGCAGGGGTTCACCGTCATCGAAAGCGTTTATCCTGAGCGCTGGAAGGAGACTGTGGGGCAACTTCAGACGCGTGACGCGCTTGGAAAGCCGGACGAGGTCGTCTTGCATGCCGGTTCATCAGATATCATTCTTGCCGTGGACGTGAAGTCCCTGCTGGCCCAAGCAACCCGGGCAGACGGTATAGTTGAGCTTGCAGCACGCGTCGGCGACTTCGTGGCATATGGCCAGCCCCTGTTCCGGCTATACGGTGGTGCCGCGAAAATTCCTGCCAGCGAACTTTGCAACAGCGTTGCGTTTGGGCGTGAGCGAACTATCGAGCAGGATCCAACTTTCGCTCTCAGGGTCATTGTCGATATTGCCACGAAGGCACTCTCCAAAGCGATCAACGACGCGACGACTGCAGTGCTGGCCATCGACCAACTGCATCGCTTACTGCGCAGCGTTGGCGGACGCGATCTACGCAATGAGTATCTCTGCGATGGGGGCGGACGGCTTCGTGTGGTGTATCCAACACCGGACTGGGAAGACTTCGTACAACTCACCTGTCGCGAGATTAGGATCTACGGAGTAGAGAATCTTCAGATCGCAAGGAGGCTTCGCGCCATGATCGACAATCTCGAAAATGTGTTGTCCGAGAGCCGGAAACAGGCGTTGCAGGTTGAGCGCGATCTACTCGACCGAATGATCGACCGCGCCTACCTATTGCCGGAGGACGCTGCTTTGGCACGCATTGCCGACACGCAAGGACTGGGTGGCCCAGCGGAGACGTGAGTGTCCGGCCGAAGGCTGCGCATCGCATGCCGCTAGAGTTCTTACCATTCCATCATGCTAAGATTATGTAGAATGATCTGAAGACCGAGTGCTGCTTGGGTGACCCCGAGCACTACCGCCAAGACCTGAAGCGAGGTTCCGATCCATTTTAAAATGGTTTCCGCGAACAGCATCGCGAGCCAATCGAGCGCCAGGATCAACAACACGATAGCGGCCACGGTGAAGCCTTCCGCTTGGCGACCGCCTGCCAGCGTCGCGAAGACAATTACCGCGGCTACCCCGTAAGGCGTAACGATCGTCGGAAAAGCCAGTGGTGCAAGGGCAAGCTTCAGGTCTGGTGCTCGATCGGGTGCCGACGCGTGATCGACCGAGCTGACGGACTGCTGCAGGATGGTTCGCAGCGCCACCAGAAACAAGATGATGCCGCCGGTCATGGCTAGAACGGGCAGTGAAATCTCAAAGTTTTCAAGCATGGTGCGCCCAAGAAATCCGGCGATTGCCAGAGCACCGGCCGAGAAAAGGATAGCTCTCCGGGCCAGCCGACGCCGTAAGTGGGTCTCCCAGTTGTCTGTTATCGTCACAAACGGCACCAAGATCTTGATCGGGCCGAGCATCAAGAAAAGCATGAGGAACACTTTTCGCGCACCGAACTCGGCCTCTGGCAAAGCTGTACTAACTGACGCTTGTGCGAAAGACTGAACCGGGAAATAGACCGTGATCACCAGCAGCGTAGTGATCAGACCGTTCGGACAGCGAAAATGACGCTGCCTGGGTCCATGGAATGCTTCAGGCGAGCAGGTATTGCGGGTGCGTGATGTCGCAAGCTTGGCAGTGATTTTCCGCAGGCATGTCGTCATTGACCATTCTCCAGCCAAGGGGGCCGTTTGCCCGGAAGCCGAACGCGACAGATCCGCAGCTTTCTCTGATATTTCAACGCACGACCGTGACAGAGCAGCCGGCATGCTCCACGATCTTCTGCGAGACACTCCCAAGCACCATGCCCGCTAATCGTCCCAGCCCTCGGCTGCCCACAACGATCATGTCGGCGCCAATCTCCTCTGCCACGGCGAGAATGGTCTCAGCATAATCGCCGGGTTCGACCCGCGTGTGCACGTCGCCAGCCCCGATGGACCGTGCGTCTTCGGCAGCATTCTCCGCGATAACCGCGCCCAAGACGGATGCCGCCTCTCCAAGGTCGCCTTGCACACTCTGGAACAAGTCATTCGCCGAGACGACCGTCCGCTCCTGGACGATTGACCTGCGCCGTAGGAGAGGATCGGCGCGGGCGAGCCGGGTTGCTTCCTTGGCTCTCACACCGTGCAGGATGACGTGAAGGATCGTAATGCGTGCGTCCAAACTCTTGGCGATAGTCGCGGCGATCTCAACGGCTTGTCGGGCTTCATCGGATCCGTCGGTCGCCACAAGGATATGTTTGATCATTATGGCTTCCTCCATCGCGTAAAGTCTCTCGAAATTGGTGCTGAATGCATTGATTCCCGTCAAAGAGAGGATGAACAGAACCACGGATTTTTCGTCGCAACGCCACTGTTGATCGCAACTCGTCCGCTCGATTGTCTCCATCGACGGCTCGCGCCAGTCGATGAGGCCGGCTCGGCTACGGTTGCTGCGCCTTGATGTAGGCGATGAGATCAGCGATTTCGAAGCGTGTCAGAGACAGATCGGGCATCCGCGAATGCTGTGGCGCCGACAGGAATGCCGACAAACGGGCTTCGTCGAGCTGCTCTGTTTTCTTGATCTCGGAAAATGTCGGAACAGAGTCTGATCCGCGTTTCTGTCCTGGTGCAACAACGTGACATTCGTTGCACCACCTGGCGGCGATGGCACGACCGCGGGCGACATCGGCCGCGACAGTTTGCTCGCTCTGCAGAAGAAGGAGAGCAACCGCGACTTTCAAACCACAGCTTCTCGTCATCGGCCCGCCCGCCCGCATCTAAATTACCGCTTGCGCGGCCATGTTCTCGACCAGGTGCTTCTCGTTTTCGTGAAGCCGCTTTGCCGCCTTGCGCATGGCGGCCGAGCCAATTTCCGTGATCCGCGTGCCTTCTCTGAAATAGCCAAGGACGGCGTCTTGCCAGAAGCTGCACCAGACGTCGAACAGATCGCCCGCGTGATCTGGCGATTGGCAATCTTCGAGAAAGTGCAGATCGCTCTCGAGGCGGCTCTCCAGGAACTTCAACGCCTCGATCTGATAGCGAAGAGTCGCCTCTATCGTGGCGGCTTGTATACGCCCGAACGACCACAGCATGCCCGCTGCTTCCATCGGGGAAACTCTCGAAGATGGAACGGGCCAGAAGGCTGCGCTCGATTGATGTCCAAGTGTTCTTTGCATGCCCTTCGCTCCACCCGGAGTTGATATTGATTGAATTGGCCTTATCTTTTGGCAACTGCTCAAGCGCCGAAACGCCGGCGAAACCAACGCGCACGCTATCGAGCCCCGGCATCCGTGTCGTTGACGCCGATCAATGCTTTTCCATTTGGTCGCGATTGGAACTCTTTGGGGTCCTTTATTGACCGGCGTCAATCTCACATGTTGACAGTTGAGATATGTTTCGAGCGTTCCAGTCTTGCTCGGGGTCGCAGATGCGCGCCGCAGACATCATGACCAGAAAGGTCATAACCGTCAGGCCTGACGATAATGTCCGGCATGCCGCGAGAATGATGCTCGCCAACCGGATTGGTGGCTTGCCGGTGTGCGACGAGGGTGGGAACCTTGTCGGTATGCTGACCGAGGGGGACTTGCTGCACCGCTCGGAACTGGGTTCGGCTGCATTAATGGGGTCCAGTGGGAGCGCTCCACAACCGTATCCCTATCCTTACAGCAAAGGTCACGGTTGGCGTGTCGGAGACGCGATGACATCAGGTGCAGTGACAGTGGATGCGGATGCGTCGGTGGCCCATATTGCCGCCCTGATGGAGACCCGTTCCATCAAGCGCATACCGGTTGTTCATCAGGGCCGTCTGGTTGGGATCGTTAGCCGTCGCGACATTCTCGAGGCGATCGTTGCGGCCAGGCCCGACAGGCCTGCCACCAGCGATGAAGCCATGAAGCGTGCAGTGCTGGCGCGCTTGTCGTCCGATCTTGGTATCGAGCAAGGCGCTATTGAGGTGAGGGTGGAGGGCGGCGTTGTTGCCCTGTGCGGCAGTGTCGAAAGCGGTGTCAAGCGCCTGGCTGCTCGTGTTGCGGCGGAAGCGGTGTGCGGTCTCGGATGCGTGAGAAACGAGATTCGAATTGCCAACGAGGCCGATTGCGCACCTCCTGGCTCGCTGCGGTGAGCGAAGTCTGTTCTCGCGATTGCGCTCAACGCCACCATTGATGGCCGGGGGGGACTTGTTTGGGCCAATGGAACATGCATTTCGGTTTGGCATTGCTGCCTGGGCGGCGACGGCGTGGCACCGGGAGATGAACTCGACAGGCGCGGGGATGTCTTGGGCCGCTTGCGTTGAGGGTTGTTGCCTGCCGGGGCGGGTTAACTCCGTCATTGATCGCCGACAAAGCCGACTGTCCAGAAGTAGCCTATCTTCAATGGCTAATCGTCAGCACGCCCATGCGCTTATGGACGTGCGGACGTAAGGTGGACGGACACTTTCGGTCCCCGGAGCAAACGTTGAGTGAAACCGATGCCCTATGTTTCCAACGACGACCTGCCGGCATCCCTCAGGCGAATCTTGCCCGGGCATGCGCAAGACATATATCGCAAGGCATTCAATCATGCGTTTGTCTCTCACGCCAATGACCCGCGTCAGGAGGAGGCTTCGCATCGAATAGCCTGGGGGGCGGTGAAGCGGCGCTATATGAAAATCGGGAGACGCTGGCTTGCGCGTCCTCTGCCCGCTGATCAACAGGAGTGATGAATATGACCAGTCGCATTCTAGCTCGGTCCGAGTGGCATTTCTTTTTCGACCGCATGGCAAAGGCCCTTCGAGGCAAGCGGGTGCAGGTCGAGATAACCGGCCTTCGACTGGGTGACCAGATCCAGGCGAAGTCGGTCCCATTGGTCGGCATCACCTTCGATCCCAAGGGAGAGCTTCTTGAGATTGCTATGGAAGGGCTTGATCATCTCATTCACAAGCCGGCCAGCATAGCAATTCTCGAAGGGGTCGACGGGCTTCGTGGTCTGGAGATCGTGGATTCAGATCAACACCGCCAGATCATCACATTGACGAGCCCGCTCAGGCTTTCCGCCCCGGACGACTGACCCAGAGCGGAGCGAAATTGTCCTGGAGCGCGGCTTAGGTCTCTTTCGCCATATCGTGGCAGTTGAGGTATGTGATGAAGGCGATGGTGCTCGAAAAACCTGGGACGCCATTGGTCCTGAAAACCCTTGTCGATGCGCCGCCAGGCCCTGGCGAAATCCGAATTCGCGTGGAGGCCTGCGCCGTCTGTCGCACCGACTTGCACGTGGTAGACGGAGAACTCGATCATCCGAAACTTCCGCTGGTGCCGGGCCACGAAATCGTCGGGGTCGTTGAAGCGGTTGGCGGTGATGTCGATCCGTCTCTTGTTGGAAGCCGCGTTGGCGTGCCTTGGCTGGGCTCCACTTGTGGCCATTGCCCCTATTGCCGTTCCGGACGGGAGAACCTTTGCGATAAGCCGCTCTTCACGGGCTTTACACGCGATGGTGGATTTGCCACTCACGTCATTGCCGACCAACGCTTTTCCTTCAAGCTGGAGCCCGCAGCAGACCCAGTGGCTGTTTCGCCGCTTCTTTGTGCTGGCCTGATTGGCTGGCGGGCTCTGAAAAAGGCAGGTAAGGCAAGGCGCATCGGTCTCTTTGGCTTCGGCGCCGCTGCCCACATCGTTGCCCAGATCTCAGTATGGCAGGGGCGCGAAATCTTTGCTTTCACCCGGTCTGGCGACGTTCAGGCCCAGCGCTTCGCCATCAGTCTTGGTGCAAGCTGGGCGGGTGGATCGGACGAGGCGCCGGACGATTTGCTTGACGCCGCCATAATCTTTGCGCCGGCGGGCGAACTGGTGCCGACGGCGCTGCGGGCGGTGCGCAAAGGCGGACGGGTCGTATGTGGTGGCATACACATGAGCGATATTCCTCAGATGCCCTATTCGATCCTGTGGGGAGAGCGCGAAGTCGTTTCAGTCGCAAACCTGACGCGCGCCGATGCCCGCGAGTTCTTTCCCATTGCTGAGAAAGCTCAAGTGAAGACACACACGGTTATCTACCCGCTTGAGAGAGCGAATGAAGCCCTCGAGGATCTTCGCCGTGGCAGGTTGAACGGGGCAGCCGTTCTCGTTCCCTAAGCTCGAACGCGCACATTGATATGGTGGGTGGAACGGCGAGCGAGCAGCCAATTCGACGTTGCCACGTGAGGAGCTGCAGAGATCCGTTGCCGATGGATGGCCCCGCATCAATGGTGAGGTCCGCCCTCCTTAGACAGCGCAAAGCTTCACGGTGATGATGTCCATCCTGATTGAGTATTGGGTTCAGTTGATGCAGCGCAAGGAACCCGTCCGGTTCTCGAGGTAAATTGATGCGTGCTTGCACGATTGCAGGAATGTGCCGACTCGCGAAGCAAATCCACGTCTGGTGCCGCCGATTTCCTGCCTTTGAAGGGAGAACCCACATGACCACGGCAAAACTCGCATATGTTGCGATTACCGCCACGTTCTTATCCAGCAACCCGACGCTGTCCTTCGCTCAGCAGGCCCCGGTCGAAAAACAGGATGAACAAACTGGTTACTCCGAGATGATGCCGGGTGCGATGATGGGGGGGCGGCAATACGGCATGAGGGGTGGCATGCAACAAGGCATGATGCACGGCCATATGATGAAAATCATGTTTGCCATTGCCGATGTCGATGGCGACGGTGCGCTCTCGGTCGAAGAAGTCACCGCGATCCATAAGCGGATCTTCGCCCAGATCGATGCAAACAAAGACGGAAAGGTGACGCCCGAGGAGATGCAGGGCTTTATGCGCGATCAATAAAGGCCGGAGAAATCAGCAGCGCCATTTGGGGCAAGTCTGCCGTCGAGACCTCATCGATGCGCGCGCCAAGTGCGGTGTCGAATTGCGATTGTGACGCAGTCCGAGTGGCACTTTCCCGTCCAGCCTGCAGCTCGACAAGATGAGACGTGATCTCAGCCAGATTGTCGCTCTACACCAGCCCGCTTGGCCACCCACGGATCTGCTCGGCCTCCGCGGGTCAGCGAATGGCGGAGCAACGGTTTCGCTTGCAGCGCGAAAGTGCAAGTCTCTGCGTAATCAGGCCCCCGCAACCTGCCGCGCCCCCATCATTAAGCGCGCCTTCCGCATCGTCGAGACGCAGGTGCCGATAGCGCTGACGTCGACGGTGGAAGCTAAACGGAGATTGCGATGTTTAAAGGATCGATCATGGTTCTGTCACACCGTTTCAAAGCGAGAAGGTTGATGAAGAAAGCTCGACATCGAGAAACCGTTTGTGCCCCAGATGGCCGGCTCCTTCCTGAATATCGGCGGTGATGGCCGCCTTCAGCGCAGTGGCATCCTGCTGACGGATCGCGTCCATCGCCTCCCCATGACGGTCAACGCGGTAGCTCTCGTCCAAGTTTTCAGTAGCCTCGCGCATGAAGGGACCGAGGCGCAGCCACACCGACTCGATGAGCGGTAGCAGGACTGCTGAGGCGCGAACTTCATAAAGACAGCGATGGAAGGCGAAATTCCTCTCGATGCCGGATTCGATATTCCCGGCGCCGTAAGCCGCGTCGATTTCCGCATCGAGTTGCTGCAGGCGTGCGAGCCGCAGGTAGTCGATGAACGGCATTGCGCGTTCGGCGGCGATCGTCTCGAGCGCGATGCGGGCAGTTATGATCTCGTCGAACTTGTCCGGGTCGATATCCGGGACGCGTACGCGGCGGTTGTCGAGATTTTCAAGCGCGCCGTCGGCGACGAGTCGATGAAGCGCCTCGCGCACCGGCATGGCGCTGACTTCGAGCCGTTCGGCGATACCCTGGATGGTGATTGGCTGCCCGGGCGGGAAGCGGCCGGTGATGATGGCCTGACGCAGGCCGCGATAAACCCATTGCTTCACCGTTTCGGACGGGCGCTTCTCGTCCGAGACCAGCCTGATTGTGTCTGCGTATTTCACTGTGTCCAACCCCCCCCGCATTTTCCACGGCAAAGACCTCACGCTGCCAAAAGGCCGGCTTGCCCCTGCTGGCTCTGAAGCGAAATTAGATAATGCGCAAGTTTGCCTCTTTACAATTTGATCACATTATGGACTCTTATGATCAAATTATTGAAGATCGTATCTGAATACGACTGTCTGTCAACGCCAACGGATGCGCGGTCCGACGACGAAAAGCCGTCGAAACTACGCCCGATTGACCTTGAGTAGGGGAACCTATGGAACAATTGCGAACCGCGGCGATCGCCGGCGGAGCGATCTCTATGCTGAACGTGAAGAAAGAATTCGGCCACTTCCAGGCGGTCGATCACGTGACGCTGAACATCGAGCCGAACGAATTCTTCACGCTGCTCGGGCCGTCCGGATGCGGCAAGACCACTTTGCTCAGGATGATGGCGGGCTTCGAGACACCAACGAGCGGCGAAATCCTGCTCGACAAGCGCTCGATCGCGGGCCTGCTGCCGAACGAGCGGCCGATCAACACGGTGTTTCAGAACTACGCGCTTTTCCCACACATGACCGTTGCCGAAAACATCGGCTTCGGCCTGAAGATGCTGGGCCGATCCCGCGCTGAGATCGCTCCCATTGTCGAAGAGATGTTGCGATTGGTACGGCTGGAGGGCGCCGGCGATCGTCCGGTGACCAAGCTTTCGGGCGGGCAGCAGCAGCGCGTCGCGCTGGCACGCGCACTGGCTCCGCGACCGAAGGTGCTCCTGCTCGACGAGCCGCTATCCGCGCTCGACCTCAAGCTGCGCCAATCGATGCAGATAGAACTGAAGCGGCTTCAAGCGGAAACCGGCATCACCTTCGTCTTCGTGACGCACGACCAGGAAGAGGCGCTCACCATGTCGGACCGGATCGCGGTGATGAGCAAGGGGCGGGTGCTGCAGGTCGGATCCGCCCGCGACATCTACGAACATCCCGCGGACCGATTCGTCGCCGGCTTCATCGGCGAAACTAACTTTCTCGAAGGCGCGATTGTCGAGGCGAAAGGTAAGGTGGCGCGCGTCCGGTTGAAGTCCGGAGCCGATGTCGCGGCGGCTATGGCCGAAGGCCCGCCGACCACCGGCGACGTGACCATTGTCGTGCGCCCAGAGCACCTGCAGATCGCCGCTGACAAGGACGCCGCCCTTTGCGCGACGGTCGAGACGGTCGTCTATTTCGGCACCGACAGCCATGTGCATCTGCGGCTGGCGGATGGCAGCCCGGTGATCGTGCGCCAGCAGAACCGCCGCGACGGCACGAGGCCGCCGGATGTCGGAGCCGAAGTGGGACTTTCGATCCCCGATGGCGTCGCACAAGTTCTGAAGGACTGATCCGATGGCTGAGATCAAGGACATGCAACGCCTCGATGACGCGCGCCGCCGGCTGCTGACCCTGCCTGCCGTGCTGTTCATCCTGGCCTTCGCCGCCCTGCCGCTGCTGGTCGTGCTCGCCTATTCCTTCATGAAACCGGCCACCTATGGCGGCGTCGAATGGCAATTGTCGGCCGACGCCTATGTTGGCTTCCTTTTCCAGAAGGACATCTTCGACGATAGCCTGACGTTCTCGTCGGAATATCTCCTCATCTTCGCACGAACTTTCCTCTTCGGCATCGCCACCACCGTGGTTTGCCTGCTGATTGGCTTCCCCACCGCCTACTACATGGCGACCCGGCCGCCACAGACCCGCAACTGGTGGGTGCTGCTGATCACCATTCCCTTCTGGTCGAACCTGCTGGTGCGCACGATCGCGGTCATGTTCATCATTCGCGACGAGGGGCTGATCAACACCGTCCTTTTGTCGCTCGGTGTTGTCGACCAACCGGTGACGATGATCTTCACGGATTTCGCGATCCTGCTCGGGCTGTTCTACAGCTTCCTGCCCTTCATGATCCTGCCGGTCTACGCCTCACTCGAGAAGCTGGACTTCCGACTGGTCGAAGCGGGCTATGATCTCTATGCCAGCCGTTTCCAGGTCCTGACCCGGATCATCATCCCGTTGACCTGGCCGGGAATTGCGACCGGCTCCCTGCTCGTCTTCATCCCGTCTTTCGGCGCCTATGTCACTCCGCTTCTACTCGGTGGCGGCCGGCACCTGATGATCGGGGACCTGATCGCTCTGCAGTTCGGCTCGTCGCGCAACTGGCCGCTCGGCTCGGCCTTTTCGATGATCCTAATGGCCTTCGTCATGCTGGCCCTGTTCTTCCAGATCCGCAAAAATGCAGGAGGAGTGAGCCATGGCTGACGTCGCCGTCGTCCGTTCGCCGGATATCAAGAAACAGTCTGGTTTCGCCTTCATCGCCGCAAGCTGCGTTGCCGTCCTCTATCTGCCGATGCTGGTGGTCATCGCCTATTCGTTCAATTCGGCCAACAATCTCGCCGCCAAATGGCATGGCTTTACGACGAGCTGGTACAACGTGGTCCTGGCCAATGGTGAATTCTACGACTCCGCGATCCTTTCCGTGATCGTCGCAGTCGCAGCAACCCTGATCTCGACGGTGCTCGCCACCGCCGCAGCGCTCGGCACGACGCGTGGCCGCCCCTGGCGCGGCCAGGGATCCGCCTATCTCACGATCACGACGCCACTCGTCGTGCCCGAGATCGTGACCGGCATCTCGCTGCTTTCTTTCTTTGCCTTCCTTTCGACCGTGACGGGCATCGATCTCGGTATCTGGAAGCTCATCCTGGCGCACTCTGCCTTCTGCATCCCCTTCGCCTATCTGCCGATCCGTGCACGGTTGGAGGGCATGGATACCACGCTCGACAATGCCGCCGCCGACCTCTACGCGACGCCTTGGAAAACGTTCCGCTACGTAACGCTGCCGCTGCTCGTTCCCGGGATATCGTCGGGTGCCGCACTCGCCTTCATCGTCTCCTTCGATGATTTCACCATCACCCAGCTCATCGCCGGGCCGGGGGAAACGACGCTCCCGCTCTACATCTGGGGGCGCATTCGCCGCACGCTTACACCGGAGCTCAACGCCATGTGCACGTTGCTGCTCCTGATTTCGCTCGCCTTCATCGTGCTCTCTTTCGTCCTCTCGCACCGCCGCCGTGCCTAACGCCCCACACTTGCCCACACGCTTGCCACAACGGAAAGGTCCTTGAAATGCGCAGACTCTCGTACCTCACCGCCGCCGCCGTGATGCTCTCGGCGACCACCTGCCTCGCCGCCGGCGAACTGCACATCTACAACTGGGGCGACTATGTCAGCCCCGCGATGCTCGAGAAGTTCTCCAAGGAATTCGACGTCAAGGTGACGGTGGACTCCTATGACTCCAATGAAACCATGTTGTCGAAGATCCGCGCGGGCGGCTCCGGCTACGACGTTGCCATGCCGAGCGACTATACCGTGAAGATTATGGTCGACGAGGGCATGCTGGCGAAGGCCGAGCCCGCGTCCATGCCGAACTTCAAGAACCTGCGGCCCGACATGGTCGATGTCTATTGGGACGAGGGCCGCCATTATTCGATCCCGTGGATGCACGGCCTGACCGCGTTTGCCGTCGACACGGCGATCTATAAGGGCGACATCGACACCTATGCCATTCTCTTCGACCCGCCGCCGGAGCTGCAGGGCCGCATCAACATGCTCGACGACATGAACTCGGTCATGCATGCAGCCGAGCGTTACCTCGGCTTTCCCCGTTGCACCGGCGACAAGGCGCAACTGAAGCAGATCAGCGACCTGCTGAACAAGGCCAAGCCACATTGGCGCACCTTCAGCTATGACGGCCAGTCCCTGATGACGTCGGGCGACGTCGATGCCTCGATGATGTGGAACGGCAACGCCTACCGCGCGCGGCTGGAAAGGCCAACGATGAAGTTCGCCTATCCGAAGGAAGGGATCGAAGGCTTCATGGACAACGTCGTCGTGCTGAAGGACGCGCCGAACCTGGAAAACGCCAAGCTGTTCCTGAACTTCATGATGGACCCGGAAAACGCCGGAATGAACTCCGACTACAACAAATACGACAACGGCGTTGCGGGATCGGACAAGTTCATGCCGGCCGATTTTGCCGGGGCTCCGGAAATCAAGCGCCCGGACGGCGTGGCCCCGGAATTTGTCAAGCCGTGCCCGGCCGAGGTCGTCGAGATCTACAACAAGATCTGGACCAACCTGCGCAAGTGACGCGCCCCTTCATTGATGGAAACCGCAGCCGGCGCGTCCCGTGCCGGCTGCGCCAGTCGCACCCGATCTGACGAGGCTCTTCATGCAAATCGCCGACATCATCATCCGTAACGGTCGCATACTGACGATGGACACCGAGGCGCCGCGCGCCGAAGCCCTGGCAATCGTCGGCAACCGGATATTCGCCACCGGTGACGAGTCAACGATCATGGCCCTCGCGGGGTCCAAGACCCGGGTCTTCGACGCCCATGGCGGCACAGTGCTGCCGGGCTTCAACGAGGCGCATATGCATATCTTCGGTGGTTCGGTCGGGCTCACGCAGCTTTCGCTGTTCGGCGTACATGGCTTTGCCGCCCTGCAGGACGCCGTGCGCGACTATGCGGCCGCCAATCCTGCGCTGAAACTGTTTGTCGCTCAGTACGCCGACTACACGATCCTGTCGGAGACGGAACGGGTCACGCGCCATCATCTCGATCGCATCCTTCCCGACCGGCCATTGCTCCTGATCGCGCCCGATCACCACACCGCCTGGGCGAACACGGCGGCGCTGAAGGCGGCTGGAATCCTCGAGGGCCGCGATGTCGGCGTTGGTAACGAAATCGTCATGGGAGCCGACGGTCTTGCCAACGGGGAGCTAAAGGAAACCAATGCGATCACGCCGGTGGCTGAGCTCGGCGAGAGCGGCGGCCGCGAGGGGCTTGGCATCGGTACCGGCGGCGAGCCGGATCATGTGACGGCCGAGGCGCGCGCCGGCGACATTGCCGCCATCCGCCGCGGCCTCGACTATTGCGCCTCGCTCGGCATTACCTCGATCCAGAACATGGATGGCAATCTCTACCAGCTCGAGATGCTTGAAGAGATCGAGCACGACGGCGGGCTGCCGGTGCGTGCCCGCATTCCTTTCCACATGAAGAACTTCATGTCGTTGGATATCCTGACCGAAAAGGCCGCCGCCTGGCGCGCGCGTTTCGATGGCGATCGGCTGCGATCGGATTTCATCAAGGTCTTCGCCGACGGCGTCACGGAATCCGGGACCGCGGTTTTCATCGACGACTATGCCGACGAGCCGGGCTGGCGCGGCGATCCGCTATTCGCCCGCGAGCATTTCGCCCGCATCGCCATCGAGGCGGACCGGCTGGGCTTCCAGATCGCAGTCCACGCGATCGGTGACGGCGCCGTCCGGCTGGTTCTCGATGGTTACGAAGCGGCGGCCCGTGCCAATGGCAGGCGCGACAGCCGCCACCGCATCGAGCATATCGAGGTGGTCCATCCGGACGACATCCCACGCTTCGCCGAACTCGGGGCCGTCGCCTCGATGCAGCCGACCCATCCGCCGGGGTCCGCCGGCCTGCCGCTCGAGCCCTATCTCAGCCGCATCGGTGAGGCACGTTGGCCCTATGCTTTCGCCTGGCGGACACTAACGGACGCCGGTGCGAAGATCGTCTTCTCCACCGACTGGCCGGTCTCGCCGCTGCCGCCGATGAGCTGCATCCACGACGCGATGACCCGCAGGACCTGGAAGAACGGCATGGCGGACCAGCGGCTCAGCCTCCTCGAAACGCTCGCCGCCTACACCCGCACCGGCGCCTGGGTGGAATTCATGGAAGACCGAAAGGGCGTGCTGAAGCCTGGCTATCTCGCCGACATCGTCATTCTCGATGGTGACGTCGAAGCGACACCCTATGAAGGGCTCGCGGCGATCCGACCGCTGGCGACCATCTGCGATGGGCGTTTCACCTACGAGGCGAGGGCCGCCTGAATTCTACAATTTTGACACGAAGGCAGATATCAAAATGCGTAACTATCCGCAGTTCTATGTCGACGGCGCCTGGGTCGATCCGGTCGATCCGGTCACGCTCGACGTCATCGATCCATCCACAGAGGAGGCGTTCGCCACCATTGCACTCGGCAGCGCGGCGGATGTCGATCGCGCCGTGGCCGCGGCACGCCAGGCGTTTCCGGCCTTTTCGCTGACCAGCCGCGAGGAGCGCCTCGATCTTCTTGAGCGCGTTCTTTCGGCTTACGAGAAGCGATCGGCTGACCTCGCCCTGGCGATTTCGCAGGAAATGGGGGCGCCGCGCCGAATGGCGCTCAACAACCAGGTCGGGAGTGGGGCAGCGCATATCCGCACGATGATCGAGACGCTGAAGACCTATCGTTTCGATCGGCTCAAGGGCTCGACGCTCATCACCAAGGAGGCCGTGGGCGTGGTTGCGATGATCACGCCGTGGAACTGGCCGCTCAACCAGATCACCTGCAAGGTCGCGCCGGCGCTGGCGGCCGGCTGTACCATGGTGCTGAAGCCGAGCGAGATCGCGCCCGTGAGTGCGATGATCTTTGCCGAGGTCATGCATGAGGCGGGTGTCCCTGCCGGCATCTTCAATCTTGTCAACGGTGACGGCCCGACCGTCGGCGAGGCGCTCGCCCGCCATCCGGATGTCGACATGGTCTCGATCACCGGCTCGACGCGGGCCGGTGTGCTGGTGGCGAAGGCGGCGGCCGACACTGTCAAGCGCGTGCACCAGGAACTCGGCGGCAAGTCCGCCAACATCATCCTCGATGACGCCGACCTGAAGGCTGCCGTGCGCCAGGGGGTGCTCGACTGCTTTGACAATTCCGGCCAGTCCTGCAACGCGCCGACCCGCATGCTGGTGCCGGCGGATCGCATGGCAGAGGCGCTGGAGGTGGCGCGCGCGGTCGCCGCCGAGCCGAATGTCGGTCCGGCCGATCGGCCCGGCGTGGATCTCGGACCTGTGGTCAGCGATGTGCAATTCGCCAAAATCCAGGCCTTGATCCGGGCGGGTATCGACGAGGGCGCGACGCTTGTGGCGGGCGGCGTAGGGCGGCCCGAAGGGCTCGACCGCGGCCACTTCGTCAAGCCCACTGTGTTCGGCAACGTCGATCCGGACATGAGGATCGCGCGTGAGGAGATATTCGGGCCGGTGCTTTGCATCCTTGGGTATGCCAGCGAAGAGGAGGCAATCCGCATCGCCAACGATACCCCCTACGGACTGGCGGCCTACGTCCAGTCGGCCGACCTCGGTCGCGCCCGCAGGGTCGCACGCCTTCTGCGGGTAGGTAACGTCCACATCAACTATCCGGACTGGGACACTGGCGCACCGTTCGGGGGCTTCAAGCAATCCGGTAACGGACGCGAATATGCGGAGTTCGGACTTGATGACTTCCTCGAGGTAAAGGGCGTCATCGGCTACGGAACGTAGCGTGACACCACGGAAAGCAGGCAGGTTCTCCGGAGCCTGTCAGCGCCGAAGCTACTCGAAATGTGAGGAACGGCGACCGACGGCGCGGCAGCGCGCAACCCGCCTCGGCCTGAAAACCCGCGCGTCCATCCTGGTGCGATATGAGCAATGAAAGCGAAGCGCAGGACTTCCTGCGCGAAAACCCCGATATCGAAGTGCTTGAAGCGTTCGTGATCGACGTCAACGGCGTGCCGCGAGGCAAATGGATCCCACGCGAGCGAGCGCTCGATGTCCTGAGCAAGGGCATGGCCATCCCGCGCTCTGTATACGCCCTCGATATCTGGGGCCGTGACGTCAACAGCGCGGGCCTCGCAGAGGGGACGGGCGACCCTGACGGCCTGTGCTTCCCCGTGCCCAACACGCTTTCGCGTGTCACCTGGCTCAATCGGCCAACGGCTCAGGTCATGCTCGCCATGCGCAATCCGGACGGTACCGGCTTCTACGGTGACCCGCGCCAGATTTTGGCAGACGTGCTGGAACGGTTCGCGCAGGCTAGGCTGACGCCTGTCGTCGCGACGGAACTCGAATTCTATCTGATCGACCCGGTCCGCTCGGCGCTCGATCCGGTGCGTCCGCCGAACAGCCGGGAAGGACGCTGGCACACGGGCCAAACCCAAGTCCTCTCCATCTCGGAGCTGCAGGATTTCGAGCATGTCTTTCATGACATCGCCATTGCTTGCCGGGCCCAGGGAGTTGCCGCCGACACGACCCTGCGCGAAAACGGACCGGGCCAGTATGAGATCAATCTCAATCATGTGCCCAATGCGTTGCAGGCGGCCGACTATGCGGTTTTGCTGAAGCGCGTCGTCAAGGGCGTTGCCCGCAAGCATGATCTCGACGCCACCTTTATGGCCAAGCCCTATGGTGTGCAGGCCGGCTCCGGCATGCATGTTCACTTCAGTGTCCTCGACGAGCATGGCCGCAATATCTATGTCGGCGAAGATGGTCCGGCCGAAACGCTCATGCATTCGGTCGGCGGGCTGCTTGCCAACATGGGAGAGAGCATGGCGGTGTTTGCGCCGCACGCCAATTCCTATAGGCGACTGAGGCCCAGTGAACACGCGCCGACCTACGCCTCCTGGGGCTTCGACAACCGCTCGGCGGCAGTTCGGGTGATCACCGCGAGCAAACCCGCGACGCGGATCGAGCATCGCGTCGCCGGCGCCGATACCAATCCCTATCTGGCGCTCGCGATGATCCTCAACGCGGCACTCTGCGGCATGCGCGAGAGGATCAATCCCGGCGGGGCCATCGCCGGCGACGACCATGCCGTCAGCCATGAGCCTCTACCGACAAACTGGGACTACGCGCTCCAGCGTTTCGCGCGTTCCGGCTTCGCATACGCCACGCTCGGACAGAAATACCGGGCGCTCTTCACCGCGTGCAAACAGCAGGAACTTTCCGAGTTCTCGTTGCGAGTGACCGACGTGGAATATGACGCCTATATCAGGACTGTGTGACATGAACGATATGACCTTCACATCGAAAACCACGGCCAATTCCGGCCATGCGCCATCCTGGTATGCCGCTTCCGCCCGCGACAAGCGCGTGCGCCCCAGGCTCGAGGGACAGGTGGAGGCCGATGTTTGCATCATCGGCGCGGGCTTCACCGGTGTTTCCGCGGCTCTGGAGCTCGCGGAACGAGGCTACTCGGTCGTCGTCGTTGAAGCGGATCGGATCGGCTTCGGCGCGTCTGGCCGCAATGGCGGACAAATCGTCAACGGCTATAGCCGCGACCTTCAAACCATCGCCGGGCGTTACGGCCAGGACAAGGCCGCCAAGCTTGGCGCGATGTCGCTCGAAGGCGGCAGGATCATTCGCGACCGCGTGAAGAAATACGGCATCGACTGTGATCTCGTCGACGGTGGGTTCTTCGCCGCCTTCACCGAAAAACAGGTGCGTGAAATGGAGGCGCACCGGGCCCATTGGCAAAAGCATGGCCACGACGGGCTGGAAATGGTCTCGAAGGCCGAAGTTGGCAACTATGTCCGCAGCGGCCGCTATGTCGGTGGCATGATCGACAGGCTCGGCGGCCACATACACCCACTCAACCTGGTGCTTGGGCAGGCGGCGGCAGTCGAAAGCCTTAGCGGGCGAATTTTCGAAAACTCCCGCGTGACCAGCGTCGAGAAGGGCGCAAAGCCGCTGGTGCGGACTGAGCGAGGGGCGGTGCGGGCGCAATACGTGCTCGTTTGCGGCAACGCCTATCTGGGCACGCTTCTGCCGGAAATCGGCGGCCGGATGATGCCGGTGTCGAGCCAGGTGATGGCGACCGAGCCAATCGATCCCCAACTCATCCGAAGGCTTCTGCCGGCCAATTATTGTGTCGAGGACGCCAATTACATTCTCGACTACTACCGTCGCACCGCCGACGATCGGCTGCTCTATGGCGGCGGCATCGGCTATGGCGGGCAGGATCCGAAGGATCTGACGGCGATCATCCGTCCGAACATGCTCAGGACCTTCCCGGAGCTTGCCAAGGTGAAGATCGACTATACCTGGAGCGGCAATTTCGCGCTGACTTTGACGCGCATCCCGCATATGGGCCGCTTGAGCGACAACGTCTACTTTTCCCACGGCGACAGTGGCCATGGGGTCACGACCACGCATCTCCTGGGCAAGATCCTCGGCGAGGCGGTCGCCGGCCATGCCGAGCGCTTCGACATCTGGAGCTCGTTGCCGAACCTGCCGTTTCCCGGCGGCAAGAGGTTCCGCGTGCCGTTCACCATGATCGGCGCCTGGTGGTACGGGCTGCGCGACAGGCTCGGTCTCTGATTTCTCACGGAAGGACAATCGAATGCGGAACGTCACGATAGCGGCAACACAGATGGCCTGTAGCTGGGACAGGGCGGCAAACATCGCCAACGCGGAACGGCTGGTGCGGCAAGCAGCCGACGGCGGCGCCCAGATCATCCTGCTCCAGGAACTGTTCGAGACGCCCTATTTCTGCCAGGACCAGCGCGGTGAATTCTTCGATCTCGCCCATCCGGCGGACGGCAATCCGCTGATCGAGCATTTTGCCAAGCTCGCCGCCGAGCTCGAGGTCGTCCTGCCGATCAGCTTCTTCGAACGCGAAGGCAAGGCCTACTTCAACAGCGCTGCCATTGTCGATGCGGATGGCAGCATTCTCGGCGTCTATCGCAAGAGCCACATTCCGGACGGCCCCGGCTACACCGAAAAGTTCTATTTCTCGCCGGGCGACACAGGCTTCAAGGTCTGGCGGACCCGTTATGCCGCGATCGGCGTCGGGATCTGCTGGGACCAATGGTTTCCCGAATCCGCTCGCGCCATGGCGCTGCTCGGCGCGGAAATCCTCTTTTATCCGACGGCGATCGGCTCCGAGCCGCCAGCACCGGAGATGGACACGTCCGGTCATTGGCAAAGAACGATGCAGGGCAGTGCCGCCGCCAACATCATGCCGCTCGTCGCCGCCAACCGGATAGGCAACGAGGCCGGCAAGGCGGGAACGGAAATCACCTTCTACGGCTCTTCCTTCATCACCGATCAGACCGGAATGAAGGTGGCGGAAGCCGACCGGCAGAACGAAACGGTACTAACCGCGACCTTCGATCTCGATGCGATCGAAAGGCAGCGCCGCTCCTGGGGTGTGTTCCGCGATCGCCGTCCCGAACTCTACGGTCCGATTGCCACCCTTGACGGGCGTGCATAGAACGGCGGCGATCGACACACGGAAACATGGCCTTCGATAGTGATTTTTGCTCCCGTCCACAAGGCCGCTACAAGGCAAGGCAGGTAGAGATGAAAATCGGCATTCTCCAGACCGGGCATGCTCCGGATGGGTTGATTGAAAAACACGGTGATTACGACACCTTCTTCATGGCGTTGCTGGCCGGCAACGACGTGGAGTTCGTAACCTATGCCGTCGTTGACGGATGCTTTCCGGAGAATGCGACCGTCGCGGATGCATGGCTCATTACCGGCTCCAGGTTCGGCGTCTACGAGCCGCATTCCTGGATCGCCCCGCTGGAAGACCTTGTGCGCGAGATCTATGCGAAGCGCCTTCCTATGGTAGGCATCTGCTTCGGCCACCAGATTATCGCGCAGGCGCTCGGCGGAAGGGTCGAGAAATACGGCGATGGATGGTCGGTCGGCCCGGTCCAATATCACCGGCACGATCTCGGCAAGATGCAGACGCTGCTCGCCTGGCATCAGGACCAGGTTGTCGATCTGCCGCCTGAGGCGGAAGTCATCGGTTCAAGCTCGTTCTGCGCCAATGCGATGCTTCGCTATGACGACCGCGCGCTCACCTATCAACCGCATCCGGAATTCGCACCGGCGTTTTTCGATGACCTCATGGCGAAGCGCGGAGGCGTCCTGCCGGTTGAGCTACGGCGCATCGTTGCCGCCCCGGCCGGCGGTTCATTGGCGCGAACCGAAATTGCCAGCGAGATCGCCGAATTCCTGATCCGCCGCGACCGGACCTGTTGACGGTCCGGCGGCGATATCAGCACAGCATCTCTGCGAGGCTCTCCGGCTTCTTTGCCGGCGGGGAGAGCTCCAGGCCCGACAGAAGGTCGAGCAGATGTTCCTTCATCAGCTCGGCGGCCTTGGCGGCTTCGCCCGCTTCGATGGCGTCGACGAGCGCATGATGCGCGTGGCTTTCGCAGGTCGTGTCGCGCCGCTTCCAGTAGAGCGCGATAATCAGCGAGGAGTGGGAAACGAGATCACGTACGAAGCTGGTCAGGACGGAATGGCCGGCAATTTCCGCGATGCCCACATGAAATCGCGCCGACAGCATGATCGCGTCGCTGTCGCGGCCGGCATGCAACGCCTCATGCTCCTTGTCGAGGTGGTGCCGCAACAGCAGGATGTCCTCCGGCTTGGCCACTTCCGCCGCAAGGGCGGCGACCCTGGGTTCGATCAGCGCGCGCGCTTCGAAAACCTCGCGCGCCTCTCTGGTTGACGGCTGGGCGACGAAGGCGCCGCGATTGGGTTCGAGGCGCACGAGACGG
Organism: Ensifer sp. VA4; assembly: GCF_055710065.1. Lineage (NCBI taxonomy): Bacteria > Pseudomonadati > Pseudomonadota > Alphaproteobacteria > Hyphomicrobiales > Rhizobiaceae > Ensifer > Ensifer sp. VA4. The sequence continues at coordinate 64,360 of NZ_JBVQPO010000014.1, forward strand.
TCGTGGGCGAGCGCCTGAAGAGCGGCGCGGATGACCGTGCGGCTGACCGAATAGATCGACGCGAGCTCGTCTTCCGGCAGCTTCGTGCCCGGAGCGAGCCGATGACCGACGATTGCGTCCCGGAGGCCGTGATAAATCGGCGACCAACGCGTGGCCGGTATCCGACTATGGGGTTCCGGATCGCGTGCCGCCAACATATCCGGCGCTTCTGGCGGGTTCGTCTCTGATCTCTTGCGCCGGCGGACAACGTCCTTGGACATCGCGATGCATCCTTATCGCAGCTTGTTCAACCCCGGCGACGATGGCGCGTAGTGACCGGCAAATTGCTTGGCAAGCGGGCTGGCATAACCGCCGACCTTCGAGGTTCTCAGGCCCAAGCTCGATATGGCTTCGGCAAGCCTGACCGCACAGGCCACACCGTCGATCACCGGCACCCCGTGTTCGGTGGAAAGCTGGTGGGCCAAATCGGCCATCCCGGCACAACCGAGTACGATCGCCTCCGCCTTGTCTTCGATGATCGCACGGGAAATTTCAACCGAGATCTTTTGACGGGCTTCAGAACCCGGCTCTTCGAGGTCAAGGACGGCGACATCCGATGCCCGCACCTTGGCACAGCGAGAAGACAGGCCGTATTTCGATAGATTGTGCTCGATCGCGGGCACCGAGCGCGCGAGCGTGGTGACGACGCTGAAATTGCCGGCAATCAGCGTTGCAATGTGAAACGCCGCTTCACCTATTCCGATCACCGGCGCGCTCGTAGCGCAGCGCGCCGCATCGAGACCCGTATCGTCGAAACAGGCGATCACATAGGCGTCCATATCACCTGCCTCGAACATCTCGGCGAGAATGCCAGGCACCACGAAGGCCTCGTCGAAATAGCCCTCGATGCTTGGTGGACCGTCCTTGGGATTGACTGCGATGATCCTGGTTCCGGCCGACGCGGCGATTTTTGCGGCCTTGCCGATCTTGCCGGTCATGGAGGTCGTCGTATTGGGGTTTATGACGAGGATGCGCATATTCGGTCCTGACTACACTTCGCCGCCGAGATAGAGATGCTTGACGCGATCGTCGCTCAGCAATTCCGCCGAGGTTCCGCTGAGCGCAACCCGGCCGGTCGTCAACGCGTAGGCGCGCTGGGAGATACGCAGCGCCATGCGCGAGTTCTGCTCGACAAGCAGAACGCTGACCTTTTCGTCGCGGTTGATGGCCACGATCGAACGCGCGATGTCCTGCACCAGCTTCGGCGCGACGCCGAGTGACGGTTCGTCGAGGAGCAACAGGCGCGGGCGCGCCATCAGGGCTCGCCCGATCACCAGCATCTGTTGCTCGCCGCCGCTCATCGTGCCCGCCTGTTGCGTGTAGCGCTCCTTAAGTCGCGGGAAGCGCGTCAGCACCATGTCCATGCTTTGCCGGATCTCGACCTTGTCTGAGCGGGTAAAGGCGCCCATCAGCAGGTTGTCGCGCACAGTCATGAAAGGGAAGACGCGACGCGCTTCGGGCACCATCGAGATACCCATGCGGACGATCTCGTCCGGCGCGACGCCGTCGATGCGATTGCCGCGATAGCGGATCTCACCTTTTCGAATCTTTCTGAGACCGGTGATCGCCCGCAGGATCGACGACTTGCCCGCACCGTTGGCCCCAATCAGGGCGACGGTTTCCCCTTCTTTGACCTCGATCGACACGCCCTTCAGGGCATAGACGTGGTCGTAGTAGAGTTCAACGTCGTCGAATTTGAGGAGCGGTTCCATGGCCTACAATCCGATCGATTCGTCTTCGACACCGAGATAGGCCTCGATGACCTTCGGGTTCTGCTTGATTTCCGCCGGAGTACCCTCGGCGATCTTCAGGCCGAAGTTGAGGACGACGATGCGGTCGGAAATGTTCATGACGGCCGGCATGTCGTGTTCGACCAGGAGCACGGTAAGGCCGCGCTCACGCAGCTTTCTCACGATCTCGACCGCACGCCTGGTCTCGTCGTGATTCATGCCCGCGAATGGCTCGTCGAGCAGGATCACAGACGGATCGGTGGCAAGGGCGATGGCGATGCCGAGCGCCCGCAAATGCCCGTGGGGCAGGTTGCTGGCGATCTCGCTTTGCATCGCTCCCAGCCCGAGAAAGTCGAGGATTTCGTCCGCGGATCTCCCGAACGCGTCCAGATCGCTGCGTGCCGAGGCACTGCCGAAATAGAAGCCGGCGAGGGTGGCGCTCGAGCGCAAGTGATGCGCCGTCACGACATTGTCGCGCACGGTCATGTTCTTGAAGATCGTGGTCTCCTGGAAGGTCCGCACGACGCCCTTGCGAGCCACGACGTGTGGCGACAGGCCGGAGATTCTCTTCCCATTGAACCTTACTTCGCCTTCGGTTGGCCTGAGGAACGAGGCCACCAGCTTGAACAGCGTCGACTTGCCGGCGCCGTTTGGCCCGATGACCGAAAGGATCTCGCGCTCACGCACCGAAAAGGAGACGTCGTTGACCGCGACGAGCCCGCCGAAACGTTTGGTAAGGCCGATGATTTCGAGAATGTCGGCCATGGCGCTAGAGGCTCCTCTTGCCGGGCAAGGCGAGGCTCAACAGACCGTTGGGCAGGACCAGCATCAGCACGATCAGCACGGTCGAGAAGATCAAGAGCTGGTATTCGCCCGTCTGGAACAGCACGTCCCAGCCGAAATAGAGGACAAAGGTTCCAAGCATCGGCCCGAGCACATAGCCGAGCCCGCCAAGGAAACAATTGAGCATGAAATTCACCGAGTCGGCGACCGTGAAGCTCGACGGATAGATTGACTGGGAGATCGCTGCGAACATCGCCCCACCCAGACCACCGAGGAAGGATGAGAGCGCATAGGCGACGACGCGCAGATAGGCGACGTTGACGCCGATCGAAGAGGCGAGCTCCTCGTTCTGCTGCAGTGATTGGCAGAGCTGGCCGATGCGCGAATGGGCAAGCCGATAGAGACCGAGGAAACACAGCGCCATCAGCAATACGGCGACGATGTAGAAGGCGAGCCGGGGATTGGCGAGGCTCGAGAAATCCGGAACGAGAGTGATGCCGAAAAAACTTATGCCGCCCGGCAGCGGGATGCTGACGATGCCTTTGGCGCCGTTGGTGATCGGTATGGCAAGGGCAAGCAGGCGCGCGACTTCCGTCAGCACCAGCGACACCATGGCGAAATAGACGCCGCGCAGGCGCAGAATGGGCAGCCCGATGAGAACGCTCGCCGCGGCACAGAAGAGGCCCGCCAGAGGCAGGGTCAGCCAGAAGGACACGCCATAGTTCATCACCAGGATGGCGGAAACATAGCCGCCCGTCAGCGCGTAGGCGCCCTGGCCGATATTGATGCGGCCGATATAGAAAGTGATCCACACGCCCGCGCTGATGATGCTGAGCAGCGCCACCGAGGTCAGCGTGTAATAGAGATCGGTCCGCCCGGTGGCGTTGATGAGCAACGGCACTCCGACGAGAAGGGCGATGAGGAAGAGTGCGGCCGAGACGATCTTTGGAGTTGCGGATGGTTTCATCGCATCAGCCCCACGGCTTGCCCATCAGCCCGTTCGGGCGGATGCTCAGGAAGATCATCAGCAGCGCGAAAATGGCGAGGTAGGTGACGTCACCGTATTCGCGCAGCACGGTAAGGCCAACCGATTCCATCATGCCGAGGATGAAGCCGCCGGCAATGGCACCGGCAACCACACCGGCACCGCCGATCATCACCATCAGAAAAGCCTTGATCGAGATCGGTCCGCCGATACCGGAATTGACGCCGGTGATCGTCACCAGCAAGCCGCCAACGACCCCGGCGAGCATCGCCCCGAGCGCGAAGCCGATCATGGAATAGCGCTCGACCTTGACCCCCATCAGCTGTGCGGCAATGCGGTCTTGCGCCAGCGCCCGCATGGCGCGGCCCGGTTTGCTGTATTGCATGTAGAGCATGAAGGCGGCGATCATCAGTATCGCGACCACGCCGACGACGATGCGATCATAAGGCAAGATCACCCGGTCGGAGATGAAAACGCCGCTGATGATCTTCGGCACGCCACGCTGCTTCTCGCCGAACAGAAGCAGGATGATGGCATCGAGGAAGAAGGCGGTGGCAGCGGCGAGCAGCATCGTGCTTTCCTCGCGCTTGCTGCGTTGGATCACCGGCCGGAAAAGAAACTTCTCCATCAGCGCGCCGACGACCGCCAGCGTCACCCCCGAGCAGACCAGCGCGACCACGAAAGGCAGCTTGAGCTGGCCGTAAACCGAGTATGTCACGAAGCCGCCCAGCACGTACATTTGTCCGTGCGCGAAGTTGAGAACGTTCATGAGCGCGAAGATCAGCGTCAGACCGAGCGCGATCAGCGCATATTGCGCACCCAGATAGAGACCGTTGGCAATGACTTGTTCCATGGCTGCAAATCCGGTCGACGGGAGGTCCGGGACCGGTCCCGAACCTCGATTGACTTTAAATCAGGTCACGTCAGTCCACTTCGCCGACAAACAAAGTCTTGAAGGTACCGTTTTCGAACTCGGTCACCACCATCGGTACCGAAAGCTGGCGCTTCTGGCCGAAGGAGGTGCTGCCGACATATTTCAGCGTGCTGTCCTTGGCGTAGGGATTGGGTGCGGAGAAGCTGTCGATGGTCTTCTTGAACTCCTCCACGTTGTCGATCGCCTTGGGGTTCGCCTTGAGCGTTTCAATGATGTATTCGAGCGCGTAGACCTTGGTGTTGGACTCATCGTTGTATTCGCCAAACTTCTTGGTGTAGCGTTCGATGAATTCCTCCATCAGGGGCGTACGGATCTCCGGGGTCGATGCGCCGCCGACTGAGATGAAGCCGTTGGCGAGTTCGCCGGCACCTTCCTGCAGCACGGTCGCGTCCTGCGCCGTTTCCGCCGAGATCAGACCCTCATAACCGAGTTCGCGTGCGGCGCGGATCAACAGCGGCGCGTTGGCGGGGGCCACACCGGACAGGACGAGCAGATCCGGCTTCAACTGGACGATAGGCGTCAACACCGGTGTGAAGTCGCGTGTGTCGTTCTGGTAGGTGTCGGTCTCGGCGACAACTTCCAGCCCCAGTTCCTTAGCGGCAGCGACCCCGCTGTCGCGCTGGCTGATCGGGTCGGATTCGTTGGCGGCGATGAAGGCCACCTTCTTCACGCCCTTGTTTTCCTTCAGATATTTATAGATCGCCGGCCCGGACTGATAATTGGCGACCATGCCGAGAATTGCATTCGAGGCAGGTGCGACATAAAGCGATTTCGGGAACGCGTAGGGGAAATAGATTATCCCCTTGGATTCCGCCACAGGCCGAACGGCTGCCGCGCCGTCATCGACGTTCGGACCGACGACATAATGGATGCCTTCCTGGGCCATCTTCTCCATGCCGGCGATGGCCCGCTTGGGATCCTTCTGGTCGTCAAAGGTAACGATGGTGATTTTGTAGGTGTCCTCGCCGATCTTCACGCCGCCAGTCTCGTTGAGCCAATCTGCGCGTGTCTGCATCGAGCGAACGTTGGATGTGCCCCAGGCCGCGGCGGGACCGCTGGTCACGCCGACGAAGCCAATCTTGAGTTCCTTGTTTTCCGCTTGTGCGGGAAGGGTGCTTGCGACTGCAATTGCCAGGATCGAAACGGCGCCGAGCGCCAACGATTTCAATGTCGAGCGTCTGTTGATCATCTCACTCCCCATTTTTGGCATCCGGCACGAATGGCGCGGCGGATCAGAATAAGGAAGCGCTAATGTATGGTATTGTCAACATAATATGGAAGTATTGTATACGTTATTTGCGTAAGTGGCGTGCGAGGGTGCCTTCGGCCGGGCATCCCTGTGTGGACTGAAGGTCCGTGGGGGCCGCGGGGCGTCCATGCGGCAGGTGGCAGTCAAGAAATGCGAGGTGATCGCCACGGGCAAGAACGACCCCACGGCGCACGCCGAAGCCTCGCAAGTTGAGCAGGAGCTGGAACGATTGCCGTTCCAGCTCCGCATTCGGGCTACTCCGTGAAATGAGTCAGCCAGTGACGCGGCTTGTTGTCCGCCAGCTGGGCGACCCGGTCGATCTTGTTGCTCATCACCCAGGCCATTGGCTGCTGGTGCAACGGCAGCATGATCATTTCGTCCTTGACCATCTGGAGTGCCTTGGTCTGCAGCTCGAGCCGCTTCGTGCGATCCATTTCGGTCGATGCCTGGATGATCAGCTTGTCGATCTCTGGATAGCTCCAGCCACCCCAGTTGAAGACGCCCGCCTTGTCGCTTCGCGTTTCGATCATCTGGAGCAGGATCGAGTAGCTGTCGAGCATCGGCTCGTTCGCCCAGCCGATGATGTAGACGTCAGACAGACCACCCGTGCGCTTGGGCGCCTGTGCGGCCGTCGGGCCGATGTCGAGCTGCGGCTTGAAACCGGCGCGGCTCAGCATGTTGACGATGCTCTGGCAAAGCTCCTCCTCGTTGACATAAGCCTCGTTCGTGCAGACGAGGGTGAAGGGGAGATCGCTGGCGCCGGCTTCGGCGAGCAGCTTTTTCGACAATTCGGGATCGTACGGTACCACCGTGTCCAGGGCCTCGACATATCCCGGAATCTCCGGTGCAATGATCGCGCCCGCCGTCCTAGACTTGCCGCGCATGACCCGCTTCTGGATGAGATCCTTGTCGAGCGCATGGGCGACAGCCTGGCGGACACGCAGGTCGTTGAACTTGTTGTCGACGCCGTCAGCCAGTTTCGGCTTGCGGTTGAAGCCCATCATGATGGTGCGCAGGTCGGTGCGCTCCATGACCTTCAGATTCGGCTGCGCGACAAGGCGCGGAATATCCTGTGCGGGCGCGTTCTCGGTGAAGTTGATCTCGCCCGACAACAGCGCGGCTACCCGCGTTGCGGCCGAAACGATCGGCGTGAACTCGATACGATCGATATTGGACTGCGACTTGTCCCACCACTCGGCGTTCTTGACGAGGACGGTCTTGCTGTCAGGTGTGCGGCTCTCGAGCCTGAACGGACCGGTGCCGTTGGTGTGGTAGGTGGCGTAGCCTTCAATCTTTTTGCCGACGTCCGTCGGCTTCAGCGAGTTATTGTCGGTGAGCCAGGTAAGATCGAAAATGTGGATGTTGGTCAGGTCGTTCAGCAGCAGCGGATAGGGGCCGGTGAGTTCGATATCGACGGTGTGGTCATCGACCTTCTTTGCCGACTTGTAGGCCGGAAGGTTGCCGCGGAGCGGAGAGGCTGGATCGCTGACCCGAGTGAGAGAGGCGATCACGTCGTCCGCGGTGAAGTCGGCCCCGTCGTGGAACTTGACGCCCTCGCGCAGATGGAACCGCCAGACCGTATCCGACACGGTTTCCCAGGACGTAGCCAGCGCCGGCTCGATCTTCAGATTGGCGTCGTAGCGGACAAGCCCCTCGTAGACGTGGTTGAGGAAGGACAGCGTGTAGCTGTCACCATAGGAATAGGGATCGAGCGAATAAATGTCGCGCGAGGCGCCCCATTTCAGCGTTTCCGCATGGCCAGCCGCGGAAAGCACGGCCGACATGACGGCCGCGAGGGTCAATTTCTTGAGCATTCTGCAGTTCTCCCTGGTTGAGGTTACCTATCCCGTGAAGGGGAATCTTCGTCTTTGAAGGCAAGGACGACCCGCAAGCCGTATGTCTAATCGGCGACACGGGTCGGCCAGTGTCGCGACTTGTTGTCGGCGCGGACATGACCTGCTCGATCCTGTCGGCCATCGGCCGCAGGAGCAGCGGGATCATGCGTCCTGGCCACCAGCTTAGGCGACGCCGTTTCGATGCCAGACGCTCTTGGCGGTCGAGTTCCTTGGCCAGCGAGGCCATCAAATCGTCAGCGTTGGAATCCGCACCGTCATTTGACGTTCTGGCACAGCTTGAAGCGTCGAAGCTCGTCGTCGATCGACGGCCAGTCGATAGCCGGCGCAGACACCACCTTCAGCTCAGGCTCGTTCCCGCACCAATCCTTCATGAATGTGGTTGAGGAACGCGCGGTTCGATGTCGGGCGTGGGAATAGGGATCGAATGAGAGATGTCACGCGGGCCGGCCCGGCGGAGCGTGTCGGCATGTGCGGCCGTCGCCAAAAGTCCCGCGGATACGCGGTCGCGATGTTCCTGCAAAGACGTTGCATTAACACTGGCTCCTCCCTAGCTCGTGTCTTGCTGATGGCACCATCGCACACAGGGATGGTTTGTCAACGATTTTGTCGACAATTATGCGTACTGTTCACATTAGGTTTGTTGACAATCGTAGGCGGCCGGACCTCACCGCTGTTGCGGGTTGGTCACAGGCAGGTGTATCGGCCAACATGGGCGGGGCGACCCGGTCGCGCGCCCCAGCCGGCAGCCTCCGCATTTTCACCTTTTGGAACAATACGACGGACGAAGTGATCTGCTTTCAGCAGGTCCGGGATCGGCCCGCAAGCGGAACCGATCGGTTGTTGCGGCGTTGGGATTAGCCGGTGGCTGACACAAAAAAGTCGGAGCCGCGGGTCATGGGCCCCTTGGGACGCGCGAACAGGCGCGCCGCCCGATCGGCTTTGACGCGGGCGATAAGCGCAACTGGCGCGGGGACCTCAGAATAAGAGGAAGAAAGATCATGTCGATTCGATCCAAACTTTTCGCGACGGTGGCATGGCCTGTATTCGCCGTATCATTCGCTATGCAGCCGGCGCTGGCGGAGAGCTTGAAGGCGCCGTTTCAGGTAGCGCAGGAAGGGGCCGACCAGCCGTCGCCCGAGGACTTGCTGCTGCTCAAGAAGCGCAAGAAGCAGCGTGCCGCCGAGGAAGGGCAGACAGAACAGCAGCAACCACAGGCCGATGAGCCGCAGCGCCAGGTAGAAGAGCCGGTGCGCAAGAAGCGTAAACAGCAGGCCGAAGAACAGCAGCCCGGCGTAGAGAAAAGCGCACCCCGGCAGGCTGAAGAACTGCAGGCACCTGTGCGCAAGAAGCGCAAGCAGCAAGCTGAAGAACAGCAGCCCGGCGTAGAGGAAAGCGCACCGCGGCAGGCTGAGGAGCAACAAGCTCCTGCGCGCAAGAAGCGCAAGCAGCAGGCCGAAGAGCAGCAGCCTGGTGTCGAGGAAGGCGCTCCGCAGCAGGCCGAGGAGCAGCAAGCACCTGTGCCGAAGAAGCGCCAGCAGCAGGCCGAAGAACAGCAGCCCGGCGTAGAGGAAGGCACCCCTCAGAAGGCCGAGGAACAGCAGGTACCTGTGCCCAAGAAGCGCAAGCAGCAGGCTGAAGAACAGCAACCGGAGGAGCAGAAGGCCATCGAACAGCGTGCCTCACCGAAAGGCGCAACCGATCAACCCTCCGCCGAGCAGCCAACGCCGCAGACCGGCGAAGGTGAGCAGCAGCCGGTTCCGGGGACCGAACAACCCGCAACGGCCGAGCAGCGCCAGGGTGAGGAACCTCAGGCCAAGCCCGCTCCGATCGTCGTCGACAAGCGCACGAAGGAAGAGAAGCGCAAGATCGCCCAGGATCCTGCGGCGACCGACGAAACCGTGGTGCTTCCCGTCGATAACGGCGCGGCTGTGCTCGACAGTGACAAGGACGCCGACAACGCCGGTGGCGAGCGGGCGCGCGAGGCCCGGCGCAAACAGCGCGAAAAACTGCGCGCCCAGGAGAAGAACGTAGCACCGCCGACCGACGACGCCGCGGCCCAGGCGGAGATTCCGGCCGAGGTGCGGCAGGCGGCTCCAAAGAGGATCGCGGCTGCGATGAAGGAAGAGGGCGAGCGCGTCGAAGCGGCGCCGGCCTTCGCCGTCCCGGAGACGACGAACATTGTCAACAACACGGTGATCAACAATACGACGGTCAACAACACGACGAACGTGACCGAGGTGCAGGTGGTCGAGAGGGTCGACGATCGCGTTGTCCTCGGCGTCGGTGACCAGATCTTCGTGCGTGGCGACGATCGGCCGAGGCTCCGCCGCGATTCCGAGGAGAGCTACTACGATCAGCTGTCGCGCGGCCGCGTTCGTGAAACGATCGTTCGCCCGGGTGGCTACCAGATCGTCACGGTCTACGATCGGTACGGCAACATCCTGCAGCGTTCGCGCATCGACCGCGACGGCAACGAATATGTGCTGATCTACGCACCGGACTATCAGGAGGAACGTCCGGCGATCATCGACGTCGGTTACGAGCTGCCGCCGATGCGCCTGACGATTCCGGTCGACGAGTACATCGTCGATTACTCGGAAGAACCGGATCTGGACTACTACGAATTTCTGTCCGAGCCGCCGGTCGAACAGGTCGAGCGAGTCTATACGATCGATGAGGTCCGCAATTCGGCCCGCCTCCGTGACAAGGTCCGGCGCATCGATCTCGACACGATCCACTTCGCGACGGGTAGCGCCGAAGTATCGATGTCCCAGGCAAAGACACTGCGAAAGGTCGCCGACGCAATGCAGAAGATCCTCGACAAGGATCCCGGTGAAACCTTCTTCATCGAGGGGCACACGGACGCTGTCGGTTCCGACCGCTCGAACCTGGTGCTCTCCGACGAGCGCGCCGAGTCCGTCGCAGTCCTCCTGACCGAGGTCTATGGCATCCCGGCGGAAAACCTGGTCACTCAAGGCTATGGTGAGCGCTTCCTGAAGATCCGCACGCAGGAGCCGGAGGAGGAAAACCGCCGCGTGACCATCCGCCGCGTGACACCGCTGGTGCGCCCAGTGGCGCAGCGGTAACGGAAATCTGCATCGCCATGCGCATGAAAAGCCGCATGGCGATGCAGATTCTGATGACCTCCTGTGGCCGCCTGCTGGTTATTGCCGATCACAGGAATGCGAAGTGATGATCGACCCGATCAAGCAACGAACTCTGCAAAACCACTCAGATACCGGCTGTGAATGCCGGTCCAGCCCCCCACTATTTCTGCTCTGGCTCGCCCCGTGAGCCACAAAGCTGCCGTTCAATGGTCAGCAAATTGCCCCGGTACCGCCGCAGCGAGCCCTTGCAAGGGCTTCATCGTTCCGGCCGCGTTCGGTATCCGGCCGACGTGAGGGGCGATTGAAGGCAGTTCCGCTGCCGATCACGTCATGCACATCACAGAGGAACGAATATGATGACTCGTTACACATCCATTGCGTCGCTGACGGCTGCAATCTTCAGCGTCATGGTCTTCACTCCGGCATCTGCCCTTGAAATTGCTCAGGCGCAAGAGACGCAGCCGACGCAGGGACAGACCGACAACAAGGGCACGGGGGCCGTCATCAGCGATCAAAAGATCGAAGCCTTTGCTGTTGCCTATCTGCAGGTCGACAAGGTCAGGCAGGAATATTCCGCAAAGATAGAAGCGACATCGGACGCGGCGGCAAAGAAAGCGCTGGAGACCGAAGGCAGCAAGAAAATGGTCGAAGCCGTCAAGGCCTCGCCGTCCATTTCGGTCGAAGAATATTCGGCGATCCTTACCGCAGCGCAGAGCGATCCGGCCGTCGCCAAGAAGGTCCAGGCAGAACTTCAAAAGACGGCTCCGGCACAGCAATAGATGACTTCGGCGGCAATCGGATTGCCGCACTCTGCGCGTAGCCCGCGGGATTACCTTGCGGGCTTCTCGCCGCCAAGCGCCGGATGCGAACGCGATCACCGGCTTCGCTATCGGTGATTGCCTTCTTATGATCCGAAAGGGCGGGGAACGGCATCCGGAGCGTAAAATCGTTCGGGGAGTGTAAAAGTTAAACCTGCTTGTTCAGCCAGTCCAAACCAACTCCTTCACTGCAACCAGGATGCCCGTGCATCCTCATCATGAGCGAGGAATTGCGTCAGGGCTGAAAGCAATGCCTCCGCACTGTAGCGATCGAGCAAGACCTCGATTGTTCCGCCGGTCGAGCCGGCGAGTTCGAAAGTGCCCAGAAGCGGGTCGCTCGACAATACACTGACGGCGCTGCCGTGGAACTCGGCGTTCATTGTGATCCCGGAGTCCTTCATGGTTCTCTCTCCAAGGTTATATGAGTAGATTATAATATATTCGAGAGCGAACTGAAGAAGGATTCTGGGGCTGGCGTCTGGATTTCGACCGTGAGCAAGCGGCAAGGCCAGCCGCTCACGCCTCCCTGTCGTATGACCTCACGATCACACCTTGCGCTCCGGCTGCGCAATGAGTTCATCGGTATTGGCCAGAAGCCGCCGCACGGCGGTGCGGGCCGCGTTCGGGCGTCGAAGGCGAATGCTTTTCTCGATGTTCTCATGGAGTTTCAGGGCATGGACGGAGCTGCTGTCCTCCCGAGTTACCAATTGGAAAAGGTGGTTGAGCGCAGATTCGATCAGCGCCCCCAGTGGTACCAGGAGATCGTTTCCGGAGGCATGCAGGATTGCAAGGTGGAAGCGCGTGTCAGCCTGGATGCGGCTCTGCAGCGTTGACGCCTGTTGCATGTCTCTCAATGCCGCGTTGATTTCGGCCATCTGCTCGCTGCTTCGGCGGGTGGCAGCAAGCGCCGTCGCTTCCGGCTCCAGGATGTGGCGAAATTCCTGCACGGTCTTGAGGAACTGCAGTCGGTCAGGTGAGGCCGCGTACCAACCAAGCACATCGCGATCGAGCAGGTTCCAACGCTCCTTCGGTTCGACCCAACTTCCGATTTTCGGGCGCGAGGCAAGCAGCCCCTTAGCCATCAATATCTTGATCGCCTCTCTGACCGCAGTGCGGCTGACGTCGAAGATTTCCGCCCATTGCGCCTCGTTCGGCAGGATCGATCCAGGCGGATAGTCGCCACGCACGATCTTGAGCCCTATGTCATCGGCAAGCGACATGTGAACGCTGGGTCCCGACATGCGCGGCGCGTCGAGACGTCGGCTTGCACGCGCCGCCTCCACCGCGGCCGCTCCGGTGGAGACTTTTCCTGATTGTCGTTCGGCCATTTTCGTCATTTTCTCGCGTCTATGCCGCCCTGCCGCGCATTGCGTCATCTGACGGCAACATATTTCCGCCAGCTGTGTTGCGGTTGAAAACCGAGCATCGCGCGTGCTTTGCGGTTTGATAAGAGCGTCTCGTATTCGCCGAGCTGTCCCTTGACCGGCACGCCTTGGTAGAAGCGGTCGATCAGTTCCAGGGTGGGAACGTCGGAAGACGTATCGTCGCTTGCCGCGTTGAAGACTTGGAACCCGAGGCCATCGGTTTCCACGGCCTTGAGCGTGATCTGGCCGAGGTCGCGCGCATCGACATAGCTCCAGGCAATGCGCTTGCGAAAGCCCGGATCCGCGAACCAGCTTGGGAAGAGATGGTATTCGTGCGGCTCGATGACGTTGCCGATCCGCAACGCATAGATGTCGGCGCCGCTCCTGAGTGCAAAGGCGCGCGCGGTCTTTTCGTTGACGACCTTGGAAAGCGCATAGCTATCCATCGGGTCGACATCATAGTCTTCGTCGAGCGGAAAATAGCAAGGGTTCCGCGGCTCGTTGGCGAAGACGAGGCCGTAGGTCGTCTCACTCGATGCAATGACGATCTTGCGGATGCCAAGCTTTACCGCCGCCTCAATGACATTGTAGGTGCCCATCGCATTGACGCGGAAGAGCTCGTTGTCGGGGGCGATCAGGATGCGCGGGATTGCGGCAAAGTGGACGACGGCATCGATTGGCTGTGGTGCGAGCAACGGATCGAATTCGTGCAGGCCCGTGTAACTCGACAGCGCGTTGAACACCTGGCCGCTGTCTGTGATGTCGGTGAGCAGCGTGCGCACCTTCGGGTTGTCGAGGGGCCTTGTGTCGAGGTTGAGAATCTGGTGGCCGTGCTCGACGAGGTATTGTACGACATGGCGGCCGGCCTTGCCGCTGCCTCCGGTGAAGATGATCCGCTTGCTCATTGTATTCTCCATATCCTGCAAGATTGGTGGATGATCCCTATCGATGATAGTTCGCAAGGGGGATCTTCCAAGCGGCGTCGTTACAGGTTGCCGCGGCCAGCCAGCAAGACGGGGCGCTGACCACGGTCGTAGCGGATAGGGCGATGGCCCGGGGAACTCGTCAAAGGGCGCCCCGGCGGCGATTTACTTCTGGATGCAGGTGTCCGCCGTGTCCTTGGTGCATTCGTCGAGACCCGTGAATACCGGATCTTCCACCGGTTTGCCGGCAATAAGGTCCATCATGACCGACGGCGCCTTGTAGCCCATTTCGAACGGGCGCTGGCCGACGAGCGCAGTTACGAGGCCTTCCTTGGCAATCGCCACTTCCTCGCCGATCGTGTCTGCCGCGCCGATGACGAATTCATTCTTGGCGATTTTGTCCGCCATCGGTTTGAACAGGTCGCGATAGGGTTGCGGTGCCCCGAAAAGCGGCCAGCCGCCCATGATGCCGAAGGCGTCGAGATCGGGATTGGCAGCGAGGATATCCGTCATCGCCTGCACGCCCTTGGCGCCGTCGTCATTGGTAAAGACCGGGCAACCTGCGACCTCCGTCCAGCCGCCTTCGCCCTTCAGTTCGGTCAGCCCTTCTTTCCCGGTGAGAACGTCACGCATTCCCTGGGCACGCCGCAGGATGTTGTCGGCACCAGGGTTGCCTTCGATCGTGCAGATCTTGCCGCCGTTCGGTTTGGCCTTCTTGATGTATTCGGCGATCCGCGCCCCCATCATGTAGTTGTCGGTGCCGAGATAGGTCTTGCGCAAGCCCGCATCCTCCTTCGCGAGGTCGGCGTCGAGTGTCATGACCGGGATTGTCGGGTTGGCTGTCTTCAGTGTCTGGGCAATCAGCTTGGCGTTGGATGGCGAAATGGCGATCGCAGCCGTGCTGGACTTGCCGAGCATATCCTGGACGATCTGCGCCTCGCCGGCTTCGTCGGAGGTCGACGCAGGGCCGGTATAGAAGCACTCATATTCCGAGCTTGTGTTTTCCTTGTTCCACTTCTGGCATCCCTGATTGATTGCCTCGAAGAACGGATTGTCGAGGCCCTTGACGACAATGACGAGCTGCTTCTTCGACTGGGCTCCGGCGGGGCCGGTGGCCAGCGCGAGTGCTGCAACTGCAAGCACCAATGCTTTCCTCATTCTATCCTCCCGTTGAACAAGCGGACACTATCCGTCCGCGGCACAAATCAACCCGGATACCAGACGATGCGAGGATCGTTTTGCGGACGCTCGTATTGCCAGGCCTGGTCGATAAGCCTTTCGAGATCGTATTCTGGCTGCCAGTCGAGCAGGTATTTTGCCTTGCTGTTGTCCATCCAGTTTGAGTGGAAATGGCTTGGAACGTCGACGGACGGCAAGCCGCGCGTGCGCTTGAGGTAGCTTGCGACCTCGCCATAATCCACCGGGCGGTCCATGGCGATGTTGAAACGCTGGCGCGCTGCGCGCGGATTGTCGATCGCGCTAAGCACTGCCGACACGAGATCGCTGACGTGGACGAAGTTGCGCTTGAGCGGCCTTCCATCGGCATCGCGCAGCAGCGGCACCGTTCCGGCTTCGGCGTGACGCTTGGCTTCGTCGGGCGCAAAATAAGTCTTCCAGTCGGGTCCGCCGAACACGTCGTCGCCGAAGGAGAGCGAGTACTTGAAGTCGTCCTTTTCCATGATCCACGGCGCCCGAAGGCAACAGACGTTCATCCCGTATTGGATTGCGTACTGCTCGACGATCACCTCCTCGAGCACTTTCGAGAGCGCGTAGCAGCCGGGATAGGCGCGGTGCGGTGTCGCCTCGGTTATCGGTCCGTCATGAGCATGGAAGAAATGGCCGACCGCTGCGTCGCCGCCGATCAGGATGAACTGCCGGGCTGTTGGGCTCATTCTGAACGCTTCGAGCAGCCAGAAGAGGCCCTTGACCGTCACGTCCATGACGTCGGCGGGTGTTTCCTTGCAGGTCGCGAGATGCACGACGTGGCTGACACCGGCAATCGCACCTTCTGCGACCGCGCGATCGGCTATGGAGCCGCGGATGATGCCAAGCCGCTCGGTCGGAGCGAGCACGCGGTTGTGGCAAAGCGCGCGAATGCGCGCTTGCGAAAAACGTGGCCGATCAAGCAGCGTTGCTATGAGGTGCCGCCCGACCTTGCCAGTTGCCCCGGTGACAAGGATAAGCATGCTCATCTCCCAAGCACTAGCTAATATACGATTGCTTCGCCCGTCAATGTCTATTTGTCATACAAAACAGGTTTATCGGGTGAGAGATCATTGACGCGTTCATGACGATTTGCGTAAATAAGCAGCCGTTTGCTCGCGAGGAGGCGGGCATACGGCGAGGCGTCCTGGCGGATTGGCGCGTCTTGGCGAGTCTGGAAGGCTGGTCGTGCTGCTAGAACTCAGCAATATTTCCAAGCACTTCGGGGCCATACAGGCCGTGAACGACATTTCGCTGTCGTTGGAGGCCGGTCAGGTTGTCGGCCTTATGGGCGACAATGGCGCCGGCAAATCGACGCTTGTCAAAATGATCGCAGGCAATTTCCGTCCGAGCCACGGAACCATGCGTCTCAACGGCAACGATATCGTCCTGCATCGCCCCATCGAGGCAAGGCAGTTCGGCATCGAGATCGTTCACCAGGATCTGGCTCTTTGTGACAACCTCTCCGCGGCCGCGAATGTCTTCCTCGGCCGCGAACTGAGGCGCGGTATCGGCCCCTTGCGCGTGCTAGACTATAAGGCAATGTACCGCCGCGCCGGGGAGATCTTCAAGGAACTCCGCTCTGAGACCAGGCCACGCGACCTCGTGCGGCAGATGTCGGGTGGGCAGCGGCAAGCGGTGGCGATTGCGCGTACGATGATTTCGCAGGCGAAGATCGTCTTGATGGACGAGCCGACAGCGGCAATTTCCGTGCGCCAGGTGGCCGAAGTACTGCATCTGATCCGGCAACTGCGCGATCGCGGCATCCTGGTGGTGCTCATCAGCCACCGTATGCCCGATGTCTTCGAGGTCGCCGATCGAGTCGTCGTCATGCGCCGGGGCCGCAAGGTGGCGGACAAGCCGATCGCAGAGACCTCGCCGGAGGAGGTGACGGGGCTGATTACCGGCGCCATCGAGGGTGGATGAGGGGAAGGCAAACTCAATCGTCTGCACCGGAGGAACGGGAGGAACGATGGCAACGACGCTGGACCAGACGATCGCCCGCAGGCAGCGCACGCTCGGAGGAGCGATCCTTGGCAATCAGACCTTCTGGGTTCTGGTTGCCGTCATCCTTGCCTGCATTTTTCTGTCCTTTGCCACCGACAGCTTCGCGACGGCAAAGAACCTCTACAACATCACCCGCAACGTCACCTTCGTCGCAATCATCGCACTCGGTATGACGCTCGTCATCATCACTGGAGGGATCGACCTCTCGGTGGGCTCGGTCCTCTGCCTGTGCAGCATGGTGCTCGCGGTCACGATGCACGCGGGATACGGCATCGAGACGGGAATTGCCGTCTCTGTCGCAACGGCGCTGGTGATCGGCGCGTTCAATGGCATCCTCATTGCCTATCTCGGCTTTCCGCCCTTTGTCGTGACGCTCGGCATGCTCTCGATTGCCCGGAGCCTGGCGATGGTCGCGTCCAACAATACCGTGGTCTTCCAGTTCGGCCCAGACCACGACAAGCTGCTGGCGCTCGGCGGCGGGTCCGTCTTCGGTATCGCCAACCCGGTGATCTACATGATCGTGCTGGCACTTTTGACCGGGTTCGTGCTGCGCTGGACGCGGATTGGCCGCTACATTTACGCCATTGGCGGCAACGAGCAGGCGGCCGTTGCGACGGGCCTCCCGGTACTGCCCATCAAGGTCTGTGTCTACATGGTCTCGGCGCTCTCGGCCGGCATCGCCGGTATCATCCAAACCGGCTGGCTCGGGGCGGTGACAACCAATATCGGCGCCGGCATGGAGCTGCAGGTCATCGCCGCCGCCGTGATCGGCGGGGCGAATCTCGCCGGCGGCGTCGGCACTGCCTTCGGCGCGCTCGTCGGTGCAGCACTGATCGAGGTGATCCGCAACAGTCTTGGGCTTCTCGGCATCAGCGCCTTTTGGCAGGGCACGTTCATCGGCAGTGCGACGATTCTCGCGGTCCTTTTCGATCGCATCCGCAATTTCCGCCAGAGCGAGTAGCGCTCAGCCTTCCGGCGCAAGGGACCGCAAATTTGCGTGGGCTCATGAAATCGTCAGTTTTGGAGCGCGCGCAGACTGGCCAAGACGGAGGTCGTCCTGGCGGTCGCGCACCGGCAGATCGCCTATGCGAACCCGGCTTGGGCTCAGTGCGGCCCCATTGAATTGTGTTGCCGACAATATTCTTGTGAAAAACCCTTCCCTAAGGCACAATTTATGAACGCAACTGAAGTGCGGCGCTATCTAAATTCCGGCCGTCACGCGCCGCAGAATGGTTCGCGCGGGAGAGGCTGCGTCAATGGGCCAGGGGTTCTTCCTTTTGTTTGCTGCGGGGGCCGTGATCACTGCCCTGACAGTCGTCCTGGCGCGCAACCCGGTTCATAGCGCATTGGCGCTGATGGCATGTTTCCTGCAAATCTCGGCAATCTTCGTTCTGCTCGAGGCACCGTTGCTCGCGGTTGTGCAGATCTTCGTCTATGTCGGCGCCATCATGGTCCTCTTCCTGTTCGTGATCATGATGATCGACGTGCGCGAAGCAATGCTGCAGCGGTTTCTGCCCGGGCGAAATCTGCCTGCATTGGTGCTGCTCCTCCTGCTTGGCGTCGAGATGCTTGCGCTGGTGTTCTGGAGTGGGCGCTTTTCGGCGGCTGAGCCGATCGCGCCACGTGGCGGCGACCAAGTCAGGCAGCTCAGCACGACACTTTTCGCCGACTATCTCCTGCCGTTTGAAGTCGCCTCGATCATCCTTCTCGCGGCACTCGTCGGTGCCATCGTGCTGGCGCGCAAGGAGTCCGGGTGATGGTTCCGCTCTGGTGGTACATTTCGCTCGCAGTGGTCCTGTTCGTGATCGGAGCCGCGGGTGTGCTGCTCAGGCGCAATATCCTGGTCGTGCTGATGTCGCTCGAGCTGCTGCTGAACTCCGTCAACATCAATTTCATTGCCTTCGGACGTTACTACGATGATTTTCGCGGACAGATATTCGCGATCTTCGTCATCGCCATCACCGCGGCGGAGGTTGCCGTCGCCCTCGGCATTCTGGTCGCCCTCGTGAGGAACAAGTCCACCCTCAAGATCGACGACGTGACGACGATGAAAGGATAGCGGCTTGGAACCGGTGCTGTCAGTCCGGCCGCTACTTGCCGTCGCCATCGCCGGGCTGGCGGCACTTGCAGTTCTCCTTCTTAACAAGCATGAGAAAATCCGGGATGCCGTCTCGCCTCCGGCCGCGGTCGCCATGTTCGCGATCGTGATCTCGATGGCGCCCACCGTGCTGGCGGGCCGCACCGTCGAACAGCGCCTGTTCGAGATCCTGCCGGGGATCGACTTTGCTTTCCGGGTCGATGCGCTCGGCATGGTGTTTGCCACCGTCTCGTCGCTCCTTTGGATTGTCGCGGCAGTCTATTCCATCGGCTACATGCGGCACCTGAACGAGCACGCACAGACCCGCTTCTTCGCCTGCTTTGCCACCAGTCTCGCGGCGGCAGTCGGTGGTGCTTTTGCCGCCAATCTCTTCACGCTGGTGATCTTCTACGAGGTGCTGAGCCTCGTGACCTATCCGCTCGTCTATCACCATGAGGACGAAGAGGCCTGGGCGGGAAGCCGCAAGTACCTCGTCTACTTGATGGGGGCGTCAAAGAGCGTGCTTCTCGCCGCGCTGGCGCTGACCTATCAAATTGCCGGATCGCTCGACTTTCTACCCGGCGGGTTGCTGGCGAGGGCCGATGCCTCGGCGCCGCTGCTGACGATTATCTATTTCTGCTACCTCTTTGGTTTCGCCAAGGCCGCAGTGATGCCGATGCATGCCTGGCTGCCCGCTGCGATGGTTGCACCGACGCCGGTCAGTGCGCTCTTGCATGCCGTGGCGGTGGTGAAGATGGGCGTGTTCTGCGTGCTGCGGGTCGTGTTCCATGTCTTCGGCGTGGATTTGGTCGGCAGGCTGGGGCTCGGAATTGCAACGGCCTATCTCGTCTCCTTCACCATCTTGATGGCGTCGATCTACGCACTGACGCGGGATGACCTCAAGGCGCGGCTCGCCTATTCGACCGTCAGCCAGCTTTCCTACGTGGTGCTAGGCGCGGTGCTTTTATCCCCCGTCGCGATGGTCGGCGGTATCATTCATATCGCGGTGCACGCCTTCTCCAAGATCACGCTGTTTTTCTGTGCCGGATCGATCTACTGCGCCTCGGGAAAACGAAACATCAGCGACATGGCCGGCATTGGCCGCCGGCTGCCCTGGACGATGGGGGCGTTCTTCGTCGCTTCACTCAGCATGATCGGCGTGCCGCCGACCGCCGGTTTCGTCAGCAAGTGGTATCTGACGCTCGGCTCGGTCGAAGCTGGCGAGATGGCTTTCCTGGCCGTCCTCTTGGCGAGTTCGGTCCTCAACGCCGCCTACTTCCTGCCGGTGAGCTATATCGCTTTTTTCAAAGCGGACGCGCCGGGAGCGGTGGAGCCGGTCCGTGAAATTCCGCTGGTAACGATCCCGCTGGTCGCGACCGCGGCCTTGTCGGTGCTGATGGGTATCTTCCCCGGTTACTTCCTCGCCTTGGCGGAAGGAGTGGTCAGATGATCAAGCGTGTCGTCGATTTCTTTGGTGACGAGGGCCATGCGAGGTCGCGCCGCCGATTGTTCTATCTCATGCTCGTTCTGGTCGTTGTCGCCGATCTTCTGGTTGCGCGCGAACACGCCGAATATTTATGGGACCGTTTGCCTGGCTGGTCCGCCGCCTACGGCTTCGGCTCCTGTGTGCTGCTCATTTTCGTTTCCAAGTTCCTCGGCCATCAGGGCGGGCTCATGCGGCGCGAGGACTATTATGATTGACTTCGTCCATCCCGCACTTCTGTTCATTCTTGGCGCCGTGCCAATCCCGTTCCTGAAGGGATCGATCCGCAAGGCCTACCTGGTGCTGGTTCCCGCTTTGGCGATCGTCGCGGTCCTCACGATGGAGCCAGGCAATCATGGCGCGGGGCAATTCATCGGGCAGGAAATCCTGTTTGCAAAGGTCGACAAGCTCAGCATCGTCTTTGCCACTGTTTTCACCATCATGGCGCTGATCGGCACGATCTACGCGCTGCATCTGCCAACGGCGGGCCAGCATGTGGCCGCCTTCGTCTACGTTGGCGGCGCGCTCGGCGTGGTCTTCGCCGGCGATTACCTGACGCTCTACCTCTTTTGGGAAGGCATGGCGCTCGCCTCGGCCTATCTGGTCTTCGCGCAAGGGGGCGAACAGGCGATCCGTGCCGCCTTCCGCTATCTGATGGTTCATGTCACGGGTGGTGTCGTTCTGCTTGGCGGCATCGTGCTTCACGGGCTCGCCGCCGGCTCACTGCTCTTCGGCCCGATTGCGGGAACGATGGGTATCGGCGGCTATCTGATCCTTGCAGGCTTCCTCCTCAATGCCGCCGTGCCGCCGCTCAACGCCTGGCTGACCGACGCCTATCCTGAAGCGACCGTCACGGGGGCGGTGTTCATGAGCGCCTTCACGACGAAGACGGCCGTCTACGTGCTGGCGCGCGCGTTTCCGGGGACCGAGCTTCTTGTCTGGCTTGGCACGGTGATGGCGCTCTACGGCGTCATCTACGCGGTGCTGGAAAACGACTGTCGGCGGCTGCTCGCCTATCATATCGTCAGCCAGGTGGGTTACATGGTGGCGGGCATCGGTATCGGTACCGAAATGGCCGTGAACGGAGCCGCCAGCCACGCCTTCGCCCATATCCTCTACAAGGCGCTTCTTTTCATGGGAGCGGGAGCGGTGATCGAGGTCACCGGGCGGCGCAAGCTCACCGAACTGGGCGGGCTCTACAAGTCCATGCCGCTGACGGTTGCCCTCTACATGATCGGCGCCTTCGCGATCTCGGCCTTTCCGTTCTTTTCGGGTTTCGTCACCAAGTCGATGGTTATAGCCGCCGCCGGGCAGGACCACCGGGCGCTCGTGGTTCTGGCGCTCACGATGGCATCGTCGGGGACGTTCCTGCACACCGGCCTCAAGCTGCCGTATTACATGTTTTTCGGAACCGATCGAAAGCTGGAAGGGCGCGAGCCGCCTCGCAACATGCTGGTTGCCATGGCGATTGCGGCGGTGTTTTGCATCGTGATTGGCGTGTTCCCGGGGCCGCTCTACGCGCTCCTTCCCCATCCTGTCGCCTTCGAGCCCTATACGGACGCCCACGTCACCGAGAGCCTCGCTCTGCTGATGTTTACGGCGCTGGGCTTTGTCCTGTTCCTGAAAGCGCTCGATCCGGAAAACACTGTTAGCATCGACACGGACTGGTTCTACCGAAAGGGCGCGCAGGCCTTCCTGTGGTTCGCCGAGAAGCCGCTGGCGCGCTATGAGAAGGCAGTGAGCAACGTGTCCGACTCCGTTGCGCTGCCGCTCCTGCATGGGACGGCGCGGGCCGGACTGCGGGTCGATCTCAATGGTGTCGATGCCGCCGTGAATGGCCTCGCCCGCGCGATCCTTGTTGGCGGTGGCGCGCTCCGGCGTCTGCAGACCGGCGTCGTCACTCACTACGCGCTCGCCATGATCGCCGGTGTGATCGCGGCGGTCGCCGTTTTTGCCGTCGTGTGGCAGTAGGAGGTGTGATGGCGTTCCCTCTGCTCAGCCTGATCGTCCTCGTACCCGCCGCCGGGGCAGCGGTTGTGATGTTCCTGCGCAGCGACGATCTCGTGCGATGGGCGGCACTTACCGTCACTTTACTCGACCTGGCGCTCGCCATCGTGATGCTTGCCGGTTTCGACACCGGGACCTCCGGGATGCAATTCGTCGAGAGGCGCCCATGGGTGCCGGCGCTCGGCATTACCTTTGCGCTCGGCGTCGACGGGATCAGCGCGCTCTTCGTGTTTCTCACGGCGCTGCTGGGCTGGATCTCGGTGCTCGCCTCATGGATCGCCATCGACCGCAAGGTGAAGCAGTTCACGATCAGCCTGCTGGCGATGCAGGCCCTGATGCTGGGTGTGTTCTCGGCGCTCGACCTCTTCCTGTTCTACGTTTGCTGGGAAGCGATGCTGATCCCGATGTATCTGATCATCGGCGTCTGGGGCGGCGACGGTCGGGTCTATGCGGCATTCAAGTTCTTCCTCTACACCTTGGCGGGCAGCCTCCTGTTCCTGGTCGGGATCATCGTGCTGTACTTCGAGGGCGGCAGGACCTTCGACATCCTCGCCTTGATGGCGCTTGACCTGCCGTTCGAGGTTCAGTCCTGGCTGTTCTTCGCCTTCCTCGTGGCATTCGCAGTCAAGGTGCCGATGGTGCCGTTCCATACCTGGCTGCCGGACGCCCATGTGCAGGCTCCGACGGCGGGCAGCATCATCCTCGCCGGAGTGCTTCTGAAGATGGGCGCCTACGGCTTCCTGAGGTTCTCACTGCCGATGCTGCCGGAGGCTTCGGTATATTATTCGACCCTGATGATGGCGCTCTCGGCACTCGCGATCGTCTATGGCGGCCTGCTTGCGCTGGCGCAGGACGATCTGAAGAAACTGGTGGCCTATTCCAGCATCAGCCACATGGGTTTCGTGACGCTTGGGATTTTTGCTCTCAACCCGCTCGGCCTCCAGGGCAGCATCCTGCAGATGTTCAATCACGGCGTGACGACCGGCGCGCTGTTTCTGTTCGTTGGCCTGATCTACGAGCGGACCCACACCCGCAGCATCGCCGACTATGGCGGACTGATGAAGGTCGCGCCTGTCTACACCGGATTTCTGGCGCTGTTCGTGCTGTCCTCGATGGCACTGCCGGGGACGAATGCGTTCGTCGGCGAGTTGCTGGTGCTGTCGGGCGGGTTTGCGGCCAACCTTGCCCTTGGCGCGATCGCAGTTTTGGGGGCATTGTTGGGCGCGGCCTATTTGCTCGGCATGTATCGGAGAGTGGCGCTTGGCCCGGCGAACGTCGGTGCGCGGTTCAAGGTCCGCGATGTCAATGGCCGCGAGATGGCAGCGATCCTGCCGCTCGCCGTCTTCGTGCTCTGGGTCGGGCTCTACCCAAAGCCCTTTCTCGCCATCATCGATAGCTCGGCGATGCATCTCTTGCAGCAACTCCACGACAAGGGGAGCGGCCCATGACCGCCGCAGCGCTCCTTCCGTCGATCCTAGCGAGCCTGCCCGAAATCACCGTGGTTGCGGGAGCCTGCATCCTGCTGATCGTCGGACAGTTGGTGCCGAAGGGACAGGAAGCCATCATTGTCTGGGCCTCGGTCGCAGTCGTGCTCTTTGCCGCCCTGGCAACATTCACGCTGTCGGGTGGGCCGCCGGCCTATGCGGGCATGTTCGTGGCCGACCCGTTCTCCGTCTTCTTCAAGTCGCTGTTCTACCTGGCGGTCGTCCTGACGTTTCTGCTCTCGCGTAATTATGCCGACATAGAGGGGATCGGCGGCAGCGAATACTACGTGCTGTTGCTCCTTGCACTTTCCGGCATGATGATCATGGCCTCGGCCATCGATCTCCTGTCGATCTATGTCGGCCTCGAATTGATGGTGCTCTGCACCTACGTGCTGACCGGCTTCCTGCGGCGTGAACAACGGTCAAACGAGGCGGCGTTGAAATACGTGATCCTCGGCGCGGTCTCGACCGGGATTTTCCTCTATGGCGTCTCGCTGGTCTACGGCCTCACCGGCACGACGCAACTGGACCGGATGGCGGCGGCCGTCACCGGCGATCCGCTCGATCCGGGCCTGCTGCTGGCGGTGGTCTTCATCGTCGCCGGACTGGTCTTCAAGATTGGCGCGGTACCGTTCCACATGTGGGTGCCGGATGTCTACGAGGGCGCACCGACGACGATAACCGCCTTCATGTCTGTCGGGCCCAAGGCGGCGAGCTTCGCGGTGATCCTCAGAGTGTTCCTCAACCCCCTTGTTGCCGGCTCCAATGTCTGGATCATATTGGCCGTGATCGCGGTGGTGACGATGGCGCTCGGCAGTTTCGTGGCGCTGGTGCAGGATAATTTCAAGCGCCTGCTCGCCTATTCCAGCATCGCCCATGCTGGCTTTGCCATTTTCGGCATCGTAGCCGGCGGTGCCGACGGGATCGCCAGCGTGATGCTCTACCTGCTGATCTACACCTTCATGAATCTCGGTATCTTCGGTGCCGTCATCATGATGCGAAACGGCAATTTCTCGGGCGAGGTTATCGAGGAGTATGCGGGTTTCGCCAAGATGCATCCGGGGCTGGCATTGTTGATGTTGCTCTATCTGTTCTCGCTCGCGGGCATTCCGCCGACAGCCGGCTTTTTCGCCAAGTTCTATGTGCTGGTGGCGCTCGTCGAACGTGGTTTCGTCTTGCTGGCCGTGATCGCAGTGCTCTTGAGCGCTGTTGCCGCCTATTTCTACATCCGTATCGTCATGGTGATGTTCATGCGCGAGCCGGCGCGGGAGTTCGAGCCGGCGCTAACGCCCCTGGTCGGTGCTGCTCTCGCCGTCACTGCCGCCGGCACTGTCGGCATCGGTTTGTTTCCTGCGTGGTTTCTAAGGCTGGCGCAGCAGTCGGCCTTCGGCGGCTGAGCGATCGGATTTGCATTGGCCTATCCGACGGAATAAACTAGCAGTTTAGGAAAGGAATGCCCTTCGTCGCTTCCCTGGGGCGACCGCGTTACCGGCCTGAATGAGTCGATCGCGGCTTGTGCAACGCCCCCCGATAGGTGACAGGGCTGCGCGATATGTCTGCAGCGGATTTCCTGCCGGTACTTATCATGATCGCCGGAATTGTTCTGGTGGCGGGGGTGACGCTATTTGTTTCCTCGCTGTTGCGGCCGTCCAATCCTTACCCCGAAAAGAACATGCCCTATGAATGCGGCATGGACCCATCAGGCGAGGCAGCCGGCGGGCGGTTCAGGGTGCAGTTCTTCATCCTCGCGATCCTCTTAGTCGTCTTCGATGTCGAGGCGATGTTTCTCTTCCCCTGGGCCGTCGTCCTCAAAGAGATCGGTATCGTCGGCTATCTTGAGATGTTCGTCTTCATCGTGCTGCTTCTCGTGGGTTTCGCCTATGCCTGGCTGAAGGGAGCGCTGGAATGGGAGGAATAGGAAACACGATCCAGGATAGCGTCCTGTTCACCACGGCCGACAGCGTCATCAGTTGGAGCCGAAGATCGGCCCTGTGGCCCGAAACCTTCGGGATCGCCTGCTGCGCGATCGAAATGATCTCGGCGGGCTGCGCGCGCTATGATCTAGATCGGTTCGGCGTGGTGTTCCGCCCGTCGCCGCGGCAGTCCGACGTGATGATCATCGCCGGCACCGTCACCCGGAAATTCGCTCCTGTCGTGCGCCGGCTCTACGACCAGATGCCCGAGCCGCGCTGGGTGATCGCCATGGGCACCTGTGCCATATCGGGCGGCGTCTACAACACCTATGCCGTCGTGCAAGGCTCTGAGACCTTCGTGCCGGTCGATGTGCACGTGCCTGGCTGTCCACCGCGCCCCGAGGCGCTAATGCACGGTTTCCTGCTGCTGCAAGAGAAGATCAAGAGGTCCCGCGCACTGGCCGGAACGCCTCTCGATCGGGCTGCGGCATCATGAGTGTGGAGCCGTCTCTCAATCGCGCTCCAATCCTGGAGCGCTTCGGGCAAGCGATCGAGGATCTCGGCACCGCGCATGACATTGATGTCTTTGCCGTTCCGCCTGAAAAGATCGTCGAGTTCTGCCGTTTCCTGAAAGACCAGCCGGAGCTCCGGTTCAATTTCCTTTCCGACATCTGCGGGGTTGACCACTATCCCGAAACACCGCGCTTCGAGGCGGTGTACCACCTCTATTCACTGCCCAATCGTTGGCGGGTCCGCATCAAGTGTCGACTTGGCGATCCGCCCGAAGTCCCCTCTGTCACCGGGGTCTGGCGCACCGCCAACTGGCACGAGCGAGAGGCATGGGACATGTATGGCATCCGCTTTCTGGGACATCCCGATTTGCGCCGGATCTACATGTGGGAGGGCTTCGAGGGCTTTCCCCAGCGCAAGGATTTCCCGCTCAGGGGTTACAAGGACAAGCTGAACCCGTTTGGTGCCGAAGGTCCGCCGCCGACACAGCCCGACCTCGCCACCCGGGACATTCCATAGGGAGGGAGAAGGCAAGGTGCGCGCGGTTTTCCGTTTGGACGGATCCGAAATCATCGTGAAACTACGCGGGCCGATCGACGCCGGAGAGTTGAGATGACCGAAGTCACCGAGCTCACGAGACCGGAAGGTGAAGCGCTCAATAGCAAGGAAGTGCTTCTCAACCTCGGACCACAGCACCCCAGCACCCATGGGGTCCTCCGGCTCGTCCTCCAATTAGACGGCGAGTATGTCGAGCGCGTCGATCCCCATATCGGCTACCTGCATCGCGGCACCGAAAAGCTGGCGGAGAGCTTTACCTATACCCAGATCTTCCCGCTGACCGATCGGCTCGACTATCTCTGCCCACCGTCGAACAACCTGGCCTTCGCGCTCGCGGTCGAGAAACTGCTCGGCATCGAGGCGCCGATCCGGGCGCAATATATCCGCGTGATGATGGCGGAACTCGCGCGCATCTCCGGTCATCTTTTGATCACCGGTGCGCTGCCGATGGATCTCGGCGCCATGACCGCACTGCTTTACGTCATGCGCGAGCGCGAAATGATCATGGATCTCCTGGAAATGATCACCGGTGCGCGCATGCACACCTCCTTCTGTCGGGTCGGCGGCGTGCGCGAGGATCTGCCTGACGGGTTTTTTGCGAAGATCAGGGAGTTTTGCGACATCTTCCCGAACCGGATCCGCGACTACGAGCGGCTTCTCGAGAACAACCGGGTGTTCCTCAAACGCACCCAGGGGATCGGCGTGATCGCTGCCGAGGACGCCATTGATCTCGGCCTGAGTGGCCCCAACCTGCGGGCTTCCGGTGTCGACTGGGACATCCGCCGCGACGAGCCTTACGAGATTTACGACCGGCTTGAATTCAATGTCATCACCCGCGAGGAGGGCGATTGTTATGCGCGTTGGCGGTGCCGGGTCGATGAGATGCGTGAAAGCCTCCGGATCATCGAACAATGCATCGAGCAGATGCCCGAGGGGCCATTCCAGATCGACATGCCGACCGTCGCCTTCCCCGTCGACAAAGAGCGCGTGCATTGCTCGATGGAGGCGTTGATCCAGCATTTCGACCTGTCGGCCTATGGCTTCAACGTGCCGAAGGGCGAGGTCTATTCGGCAATCGAGGCGCCCAAGGGCGAGCTGGGCTTCTACATCATCAGCGACGGCTCGCCGAAGCCGTTCCGCATGAAGGTCAGGGCGCCCTCATTCGTCAACCTCCAGGCAGTCTTCGGGGTGACGAACGCCCGCTATCTGGCGGACATGATCGCCGTGCTCGGCAGCCTCGATCCCGTGATGGCGGAGGTGGACAAGTAGCGGGGATTTGGACGTGATGACGATGCGCGAAAAGATCGAACAGGCGGCGGCGCGGTACCCCGATCGGCGCTCGGCGATCATGCCCGCGCTTCTGATCGCGCAGCGGCAACATGGCCATTTGCCTGGGCCGGTGCTGGAGGAGGTGGCAGAAATCCTCGGCGTCGAGCGGATATGGGTCTACGAGCTTGCGACCTTCTACACGCTTTTCCACACCGAGCCGGTGGGGAAGTTTCATCTGCAGCTCTGCGACAATGTTTCCTGCATGCTGCGGCGATCGGAGGATCTGCTGAGGCATCTGGAGGACGTTCTCGGGATCGAGAAGGGCGGCACGACTGCTGATGGCCTGTTCACGCTCTCGACCGTCGAATGCCTGGGGGCCTGCGAGATGGCCCCGGTGATGCAGGTCGGCGATGACTACCACGGCAATCTCGACATTGCGCGGATCGATGCGCTCCTCGCACGGCTGCGCGCGACGGTGCCCCAGACGATCGGCGCCGATCTTGCGGCTGCGGAACCACCGGGGGAATAGCGCCATGTTCGAGCCGGTTCTTTTGAAGAACGTGTACGTGCCGGATGGACATCTCATCGCCACCTATGAGGCTGGCGGCGGCTATCGGGCGCTTGAGAAAGCGCTCAAGGAATACACGCCCGACGACATCGTCGAGCTCGTAAAGAGATCGAACCTGCGCGGCCGCGGCGGAGCCGGGTTTCCGACGGGGATGAAATGGAGCTTCGTGCCGAAGCGGGCCGATAAGCCGAAATATCTCTGCTGCAACGCCGACGAAGGAGAGCCCGGAACCTTCAAGGATCGGATTATCATGGAGCGGGACCCGCACCAGCTGATCGAAGGCATGGCCATCAGCGCCTACGCGATCGGGGCCGAGGTCGCCTATGTCTACGTCCGCGGGGAGTATGTGCTGGCGATCCGACGCCTGGAACAGGCGATCGCCGAGGCCGAGGCCAAGGGATATCTCGGAGCGCGGATATTAGGCTCGGATTTCAATTTCGTCGTGCACGTCCACTGCGGCGCGGGCGCCTATATCTGCGGCGAGGAGACAGCGATGCTCGACTCGCTCGAGGGCAAGAGGGCGCAGCCGCGGTTGAAGCCGCCGTTCCCGGCGGTCGCGGGGCTCTATGCCAGCCCGACGGTCATCAACAATGTCGAGACCCTGGTCTGCGTGCCGCATATCGTGGCGCGCGGCGCCGACTGGTTCCGCGGCATCGGGCCAGAGAAGAGCCCCGGCCCGAAGCTTTATTGCGTCAGCGGGCATGTGCGCAAACCGGGGCTTTACGAACTGCCGATGGGAATTCCGCTTCGCGAACTCATCGAGGATCATGCCGGCGGGCCGCCGACCGGGCGCAAGATCAAGGCGGTGATCCCAGGCGGAGTTTCCGCGCCGGTGATCCCGGAGCAGGGCCTGGACGTCGGGATGGATTTCGACTCGCTTGCCGCCGTTGGCTCCATGCTCGGTTCGGCCGGGGTGATCGTCGTCGACGATACGACCTGCATGGTCAAGGTCGCTACCCGGATCATCGAGTTCTTTCACCACGAATCCTGCGGCAAGTGCACGCCCTGCCGCGAGGGCTTGAACTGGGTAGTGAAAGTGCTTCGCCGGATCGAGGCGGGCGAGGGTGCGCCCGGCGACATGGAGCAGCTGGACATGCTGTGCAAGGGCATTTTCGGCAATACCTTTTGTGCCCTGGGGGACGGCGCGGCTATGGGCTTGCGGGCCTCGCTGACGCACTTCCGCGATGAGTTCGTCGCCCATATCGAGGAGCGGCGCTGCCCGTTTGTTTGAGGGACGCCCTCGGCGAGGGCGCGAGTAAGTCATGGTAAGCGTTACGATCAATGGACAAACACTCGACGTTGATGCCGGCACGACGGTGCTGCAGGCGGCGCAGCAATTGGGCATCGAAATTCCGACCTTCTGCTACCTGAAGCGCCTGCCGCCGCTTGCCTCCTGCCGCATGTGTCTCGTCGAGATCGAGGGACTGCGCCGGCTGCAGCCGTCCTGCGCCACCGCGGTCACGGACGGCATGGTCGTGCGAACCGACACGCCGCTGATTGATGAAACGCGTTCATCCATGCTCGACATGCTGCTCGCCAACCACCCGCTCGACTGTCCGATCTGCGACAAGGGCGGCGAATGCGAACTTCAGGACATGGTGATGGCCTATGGCCCGGGGAAAAGCCGCTTTCATGATCCCAAGCGCGTCTTCCACTCCCGCGACATTCGGCTGAGCCCAGTCGTCATCATGAATGTCAACCGCTGCATCCAGTGCCAGCGCTGTGTGCGGATGTGCGAGGAGGTCGTCGGCGCGGTCGCCCTTGGCACCGTCGAGAAAGGCATGGATACGGCCGTCACCGGGTTCGAGGGTAGTCTTGCCAGTTGCGACCAGTGCGGCAACTGCATCGAGGTCTGCCCGGTTGGCGCACTGATGAGCTTCCCCTATCGCTACAAGGCACGACCCTGGGACCTTGCCGAGACCGACACCGTCTGCCCGCATTGCGGCACCGGCTGCCAGCTGACCGTCGGGGCGCGCAAAGGCGAGTTCATGCGGGTCCGCTCCAAGGAGGAGCACGGCGTCAACCGCGAAACGCTCTGCGTGCGTGGCCGCTTCGGCCTCGACTTCATCGAGGGACATGATCGGATCAAGCGACCGATGATCCGCCGCGATGGCGTCTTGGCTCCGGTTTCCTGGGATGAAGCAGGAGCCTATCTGCGTCGGCGGCTGGCGGCGGTCGAAAGCAAGGCGGCTGGCGGAATTGTCTCGCCGCGCCTGCCGAACGAGGTGCTCTATCAGTTCCAGAAACTGATGCGCACGGTCTTCGGAACCAACAACATCGACTGCTCGTCGCGCTGGTCTACTCCCTTCGATGCGCTCGCCCCGCTGATGGCGAACTACACGCGTGCGCCGCTGAAGGAGGTGATCGGCGTCGATCGCGTGCTCGTCATCGGCGGCAATGTGACGGAGGAAAACCCGGTTACCGAATATCTGCTGCGGGATGCCGCCCGGCGGCGGCGCACCGGATTGCTCATGCTCACGACGCGGCCGTCCCGTCTCGACGCCGATGCCGATGTCGTGGTTCGCGTGGCCCCCGGCGGGGAGGCCGCGAGCCTTGCGGCCGTGGTCGCTCGCCTTGCGGTAGCAGCCGGTGAGAAACTGCCGGTCGACGCTCTTGACGAGATGGGCGTGACAAACGGCGGGCCGGCGGGCAATGGCAGCGACGGGCCAGATCGTCTGGCCGCCGCGCTCAACGAAGGCAGCACCGTCACCGTGCTTGTCAGTGTCGACCTCCTGAGATCGTCCGAAGCGCGCGCGTCGTTGCAGCAGCTCAGCAATCTGTTGCAACTTCTCCGTCTCCTCGGCAAGACCCTGGCATTGCAGATCCTCTTCGACCGCGCCAACCAATTGGGCGCCTGGGACATGGGGGTCGTAGCGGGTGCCTTGCCGGGGCTGCAGGCGGTCGCCGACGATACGGGGCGCGCCGCTCTTGCCCGGGACTGGGCGGCCGAAATCCGCCATGAGCCGGGCGCCGATCTCGACGGGATGCTGGATCTCTGCGCCGCTGGGCAGATGGGCGTGCTCTATCTCGTCGGAGCCGACCCGCTGATCGCCTATCCGGACAGGGAGTTCGTGGCCCGGGCGCTCGGTGCCGTCGATCTGCTGATCGTGCAGGACAGTTTCCTGACGGAGACGGCGGGTCTTGCCGAAGTCGTCTTGCCGGCAGCGGGTTACGGTGAAGAACCCGGCAGCTTTACCAACAATGAGGGACGCGTCCAGCAGGTGCGCAAGTTCCGGGAACCGGTCTTCGAGGCGCGAGGCAATCTCGCGATCTTCGATCTTGTCGCAGCTTCGCGCGGCCAAACATTGCAGCATTCGACGCAGGTCGAGATTTTCGAAGAGATCGCCCGGCTGG
The DNA here is from genome assembly GCF_055710065.1 of Ensifer sp. VA4. Lineage (NCBI taxonomy): Bacteria > Pseudomonadati > Pseudomonadota > Alphaproteobacteria > Hyphomicrobiales > Rhizobiaceae > Ensifer > Ensifer sp. VA4. Next base: position 96,581 of record NZ_JBVQPO010000014.1, read on the forward strand.
TCCCGGCCTATCAGGCGTTGATTTGGGCCGAACTTGGCGCCGACGGTGCCTTTACCAAGGCCGGTTCGACGCCGCCGGCGGGCGCTTTCCGCGCTCCGTCACCTGTCTCGCAGAAGGGCGACGGGCTCATGCTCGTCACGGGCAACTGCCTGTTTCACAATGGTTATCTTTCGGAGCGCTCGGAGGTCCTGAACACGGTCGCCAACGACCCCTATGTCGCTTTGAGTGCTGAGGATGCTGCGCAACTCGGCCTTTCGGACGGCGATCAGGTGGTCGTTCGTTCGACCCGCAGTGCGCTGACGGCGCGGCTCAAAGTCGAGAAGGCGTTTCCCATGGGCCTCGTCTTCGTTCCCGAAAACTATCGGTCTCTGCGCCTCAACAGCCTGATGCGGCGAGGTGAATACCCGTGTCCGGTCGAGGTTCAAATGGCGCAAACTGCGCATGAGATCGATGCCAGCGCCCGGATCTGGCGCGGACCGTGACGAAACGCCCACAAGGCGTGGTGTCCTCGTCCAGCCGGCGCGAAGCGACATCAATGATAACCGGCGCCGGCAATGTATTCGTGCAGATGCCGCTCCGTGCGTTGCGCTTCGTCCAGCCGATGCTTGACCACGTCACCGATGCTGACGACGCCGACAATGGCCTCCTCCTCCATCACCAGCACGTGACGCGTCCGCCGCTGGGTCATGATCGACATCACCAGGGGCAGGCCATCCAGAGTGGAACAGATCGCTACATTGCGGTTCATGATGTCGGCAACCGGCATCAGCGCTGCCTCGGGACCGTATTCCGCAAGCGCGTTGCAGCAATCTCGTTCCGACAGCGTGCCGAGATACCTTCCTGGCGCGTGGCTGACGACCACGAAGCCGATGTTGTTGTCACGAAAGAGCCGCAGGACCTCCACCATCGTCTGGTCGGGAGCGACTGTGATCACCCCGACGCCCTTGTCCTTCACGATTTCACCGACAAACATCTGAGCCTCCTATCTTCGCGCCCCGGTTTGATTCCTTCACGTTCGCCGGATGTTGCGCCACCAGTTGTAGCCATGCGGCTCGCTCGTCTCGACCAGCACATCCTGTTCCGTGTTCAGACGCGCAGCGACGACGCCACCGCCGGTCATTGCTTTTCCAGGTTTGCCAAGCAGATCATCACGTCCGATCACAAGGTCGCGTGACGAGAAACTCGAGAACTCATACTGCTGACCAAGGGCGATGGCGTCCGCCGGGCAAGCGTCCTCGCACAGGCCGCAGAACAGGCACCGGGCCGTGTCGATCTCGAATTTTGCTGGGTGGCGGTAGCCGTTTTCGTCCTCATAGGGGACGACCTCAATGCAATCGCAGGGGCAGATGCGAGCGCAAAGTTCGCACGCGACGCATTTGATTTCGCCCTCTTCATCCCGTTTCAGGAAGTGATGGCCGCGATAGCGCGAGTAGGGGAGCCATTTCTCCTTGTCCGGATACTGCATGGTCACGGGCCTGGAGAACATATAGCCAAAGGTCAGCATGAAAGCTTTTGCCAGATCGACAAAAAGCGCCCAGCCGATCCATGTTCCAGCTCTGTCGACTACGCGTGACATCGTTGCGTCGTTCTACAGCGGCGTGCGTTCCACCGCAGGAGGGTCGCTGTAGTCCCTTCGATCGCTGCACGTTCTTTCCTGAGATCGACACCGATCCAGGGAAACACGTGGAGAAGCCGCCATGGCTCCTAAGTAAAAGCAATACCAGTAATAATTATGTTCGCCATCGACAGAGGAAGCAAGACCTTCCATCCGATCGCCATCAGTTGGTCATAACGATAGCGGGGCAAGGTGAAGCGGAACCACATAAATACGTAAATGAAGAATGCTACCTTGAGCGCAAACCACAGAAGCGGCGGCAACGGGATCAAGACGCCGTTCCAGCCGCCAAAAAACAGGATGACCGAGAGGACCGATACCAAAAGCACGATGACATATTCGCTGACCATGAAGAACGCGAAACGGATACCGCTGTACTCGGTGTGGAACCCGGCGCCGAGATCCCCTTCCGCCTCGGCCAGGTCGAAGGGAATGCGTTGCGCTTCGGCCAATCCCGCGACGAAGAAGACGAAGAACCCGATCGGCTGATACACGATGTTCCAGAGGTCGCTCTGGGCGCGCACAATGTCCACGAGGCTCATCGACTGCGCCAGCATGACGACGCCGATGACCGCGAAACCCATGGGGATTTCGTAGCTGATCATCTGCGCGCAGGTCCTGAGACTGCCCAGGACCGCGTATTTGCTGTTGGCGGCCCAGCCGCCGAAGATGACGCCATAGACTTCCAGCCCGATCACCGCGAAGACGAAAAGCAGCGCCACGTTCAGGTTGGAAACGTAGAGGGTGATCTCGGCATTGAGCACTGAGATCGTCTCGCCGAAGGGAATGGCGACGAACACGACAAAGGGTGGCGCGAGCGCCAGGATTGGCGCCAGTTTGAACAGGAAACGGTCGGCCTCTGCGGGAATGTGGTCTTCCTTCGTCAGGAGCTTGATACCGTCGGCCACGGGCTGCAGCAGCCCATGCCACCCGACGCGCATGGGACCCATCCGCTGCTGCATGTGGCCGGCAATCTTGCGTTCCAGCCAGGTCAAAGGCAAAGGCAGGAGAAGCAGCATTGCGATCAGCAACGCGATCTTGATGGCGATCAGGCCAAGGGCGAAGAGAACTTCCATGTTCCGCGGCCACCTAGAGCATGTCGCGCAACGTGTGCAACGGTTTTGCGCCCACGACATGCGGAATATCAAAAACCTAAAGCGCAAGAAGCGAACTTGAAGGATCGCGACGCGCTCTACTGTATGTTTCCTTTAATCGTACGCGATTAAAGGACAAAAACATGCAGCAATTCAAAATGCTACAGCGACCTTTGCGCGTCTAATCAGAAGCGCGGCGCTGTCGACAACAGGCTGATACGCGACTGGAGTTGGCCCAACTTCCCGATTGAGGGCTTCGGGCAACTTCCAACTCAGTTCATTTTCTCACGAAACGGCGGCCGTGGACAAGCGGGCGTTTCCGGAAGTGTGCTTGACGGTGAAAGCCGACCGTCAAGCGAGCCTATTGCCTCGTTGCTATCATGCTTTTGGTGGGCCGCCGGCTTTGGTTTTTCTTCCTTTCACGACGCCCGCCTCGTCATAGGCATCAATCCCAGCGGCGACAGATACGTTCAAGGCCGGTCGGTTCGGTTCGTGGTGCTTGACAATGGCCATATATTTGGAATATTGGGTAATCGATAACCCAACGGAAAGAGCCAAGTTGACAATCTCGCTTTCTGACATCGCGGAGCGTGCGGGCGTCTCGGTGAAGACGGTTTCCGGTGCATTGCATGGCGGCTCCGCCCGCATGTCGGATGAAACGCGCCAGAAGGTCAAGGCGATTGCCGAGGAACTTGGCTATGTCACGAACCTTGCCGCTCGTGGTGTCCGGCAGGGGTGGCTGCCGCTCGTCGGCGTCGTTTCCGATGGGCTGATTACCTCGCCGTTTGCCACTGAGATCGTTCGGGGATTGGACGGCGCGGCCCGCAGCGCCGGCATGGCCGTCTTCGCGGTCAATCACAGCACCGGACAGTCGATCGGCTCGGTGCTCGACGAAGTGCAGCAATTCCGGCCGCGCGCCGTTGCCTACGCCGCCATGTACCACAAGGACGTTGATTTACCCGGGACACTGGCCGGCGCAGTCGGCGTGATGATCAATTGCCGTGAGGCTGCCGGGCGGGTGACGTCACTGGTGCCCGACGAGGAGGGTGGGGCGCGCGAAATCATCCGCTACCTGTTGGCCGCCGGTCGACGCCGCATCGCCTTCATCAATCTACCGGGCATTCTCGCTGGCACGTTGCGCGAGAAGGGCTTTCGCGCTGCGCTTGAGGAGGCGAGCATTGAGCCACTCGGCGTGTTCCCGGCGGTGCGCCGCAGCGTCTACAGCGACCGCGCGCCAAGTCTTGTCGCTTCGCATGTGGACGCGCTGCTCGTTTCCGGTCAAAAGCCGGACGCCATATTGTGCGGCAACGACCGCGTGGCAATGGAAGTCTATGCGGCGCTTGCCCGCGCTGGCTGTCGCATTCCTGACGATATTGCAGTGGCGAGTTTTGACAACCAGGTCGAACTTGCCTCCCGGCTGGATCCGCCATTGACCACGATGGCCCTGCCGCACCGCGCCATGGGGCGCCTCGCCATGGAGATCCTTCTGGCTGGGCAACCTGAACCGCCGCATCTGCGGAAATTGCCCTTCCACCTGGTCGAACGGGCATCAGTCTAGGAATCAGTTTCAATCGCATTCAAACGGAGGAGAACTTTCATGACTGCGCAATTGGGTAATCGTTTACTTCGCACACTTCTTGCCACTGCAGCGCTCCTTGGGGCTGCCGGTATGGCCGAGGCAAAGACTGTCGTTCATGTCATGCACCAGGGGGATCCGGGCTGGGTGAAAGCCTACGGCGATGTCGCCAAACGTTTCGAGGAGGCAAACCCGGATATTGACGTCGAGATGATCTACGCACCGCACGACGCCTATAACGAAAAGTTCAGCGCTGCGGTGATGGCCAAGCAGCTTCCGGACGTAATGGAACTCGACGCGCCGTTCCTGGCAAACTACGTCTGGTCTGGCTACCTGCAGCCGATCAAGCCGCTCGTTGATCAGGATCTCCTCGATGACATGACGAGCTCGAACATCTCGCAGGGCACCTATCCGATCGACAAGGACCTCTATGCGATCGGCCTCACCGATTCCTCGGTCGTCCTCTATGGCAACAAGAAATACCTCGAGGCCATCGGCGCGCGCATTCCAAAATCCGTCGATGACGCTTGGACGCGCGAGGAGTTCGAAGGTTATCTCGAAAAGCTCTCCAAGCTCGAAGGCGTGAAGTGGCCGATCGACACGTTTCGCGGTTACGGCATCAAGACGGAATGGATCACCTATGCTTACGGCCCGCTCCTCGAAAGCGCCGGCTGCGATCTGATCGATCGCAAGACCTGGACTGCGAGCGGCACGCTCGATAGCGAAGCCTGCGTCAAGGCGCTCACCATGATGCAAACCTGGGTGAAAAATGGCTGGGTCGTCCCCACGTCGTCCGGCACCAACCAGTTCTATGCCGAAGGTCAGCCGGCCGCACTCGCGATGGGCGGGCACTGGTTCTACGCGGAGGCCGCCGCGGCGATGAAGGACGATATCGTCGTCATGCCGCTGCCGAAGATCGGCGAGAAGGGCGTTAGCCCCAATGGTACCTGGATCTGGGGCATTTCGGCGACATCCGAGAACCCTGAGGCCGCCGGCAAGTATCTGAGTTTCCTCTTGAAGGACAAGGAATACCGCGAATACGCCAAGACCCAGTCGGCCTATCCGGGCCTCAAGAGCTTCGCGGCGGAATCGCCGCTCTACGCAGAAGGCGGGCCGCTTGCCGTGGCCTTCGAACAGGCCTCGAAGACGGCGGTCGCGCGTCCGCCGCACCCGGCCTACCCGACGATTACCTCGGCCTTCATGCAGGCGGTCGACAAGATCTTCAACGGTGGCGACGCACAGGAAGCCCTGACGGCTGCAGCCAAGAAAATCGACCAGGATATCGAGGACAACGCTGGCTATCCGCCCTTCGACGAACAGCACTAAGGCGCTTTTGCGGGGCCGGTGAGTTGGCCGGCCCCGCAGCCACTCGGGAGGATGAGCGATGAGGAGGAGACCATGACTTTGCAACAGACGTCCGCGCCGGCCATTCCGCGCTCGGGCAGGCGGCACGACCGGCAGCGGTTCTGGCAGGAAGTTGCCATGATCGCGCCCGCCGTACTGCTGCTCGCAACCTTCCTGATCACGCCGTTCCTTCTGTCCTTCTGGACGGCGATGACCAACCAACCGCTCGTGCCGCGCCCGACGCCGGTGCGTTTCGTCGGCCTCCTGAACTTTCAGCGGGTCTTCACCGACCCGTTGTTCTGGACGTCGCTCTGGAACGTCACGCGTTTCACGGTCTGGGTGCTGCCCGTTCAATGCGGCCTTGCTTTCCTGACGGCGCTGCTGCTCCACCAGAAGCTGCCGATGCGCAATCTTTTACGCGGCATGTTCTTCCTGCCGGCGATCACCTCCATGGTAGTGGTCTGCGTGATCTGGGGCACGCTGTTCCAGTATCCGAGCGGTCCTCTCAATCAGATCGTTGGTTTCCTTTCCGGCGGTGCGATCCAGCCGATCGATTGGCTTGGCGACCCGAATTGGGCGATGTTCTCGATCGTGTTGCTCTCCGCCTGGCAGGCCTATGGCTTCCAGATGATCATCTACCTCGCAGGCCTGCAGGGTATTCCTGAGGAGCTTTACGACGCCGCCCGCATTGACGGGGCAAGCGCGCTCCGCCGGTTCTGGCACGTCACCATGCCGGGGCTGCGCCCCACCCATGTTTTCGTGCTAGTCATCACCACGATCCAGGCCTTCAAGCTCTACACCCAGGTGGCGATCCTCACCCAGGGTGGGCCGAAGGAAAGCACGGAGACCGTGGTGCACTACATGGTGCGCGCCGGTTTCGAGGAACAGAAGCTCGGTTACGCGTCCGCCGTCTCCGTCATCCTGTTCGTCATCGTTCTCCTGATCGCGCTTCTCCAGCGCAAACTCCTGAGGCGCTTCGATGTCTGACCTCGTGCTCAGCCAGCCCGCCCCGCTGGCCATTTCCCGGGGCAACAGCAAGACCGGCCTGCGTATCGTCCAGACCGTTTGCATCTTCATTATCGCGCTGGTGATGATCTCGCCGCTCTTCATGCTGCTCATCGCCAGCCTCAAGGATGATCGCTTCCGCATCCTCGCCGACATGGGCAGCTTCCGAGCCTTCTGGGTGAATGATCCGACGCTCTCGAACTATAGGGAGATCGCCAATTTCTCCGGCGAACTCGCCTATGGCCGCTATCTCTTCAATTCATTGGTGATCCTCGTCGTCACAGTCGTTTCCGGACTGATCATCAATTCCATGGCAGGCTTCGTGCTGGCTTGGGGCTCACTGCGCGGCAAAGCCATCCTGCTTGCGCTCGTCGTCGCGCTCTATGTCATCCCGCAGGAGAGCATCATCATGCCCCTCGTCGTCATGATGTCTCGGGCGGGTTTGACGGATACCTTCGCCGTACAGATTCTGCCCTGGGTGGCGAGCCCGCTCTACGTCTTCCTTTTCTATCAGTTCTTCGCGCAACTGCCGAAGGAACTCTACGAAGCCGCAGAAATGGATGGGGCCTCGATCTTTCGCATCTATCGATCGATCTACATGCCGCTCAGTCTGCCGGCGCTTGCGACGGTTTCGATCCTCATGGGGATCGAAAGCTGGAACCAGTATCTCTGGCCGACGCTCGTCACCCAGACCGATTATGCAAGGCCGATTGCCGTCGCGATCGCGACCTTCTTCGGACAGGACAGCATCTACTGGGACCGCGCCATGGCCGCGTCTGTCCTGATGATGATCCCCGTCCTCATCCTCTACCTCGCATTCCAGCGTTGGTTCGTAAGCTCGTTCGTCGGCTCTGCCGTGAAAGGTTGACTATGACTCTCCAAGCAAAACCTGTGAACGCCGCACTTGAAATCATAGAGACCGACCTTCCTGCCGGGACGGTGTTGCATCTCTGGTTGAAGGCGCGCTCGGCTGGCAGCGAAGCGAAGCTCTTCGTCACCGTTGGCGGCAATGATCTTGCCTCTCCGTCGACCCATCGCGCAGCGGAGTTCGAATTCTTCGCGGTCGCTCTGGAGGCAGGCGGGCGCACGGTGCTCGCCTGCGACGCGACCACAACGGCGGTTTCCGTCGCCTATGCCTTTCATCCGCAGATGGTACTGGAGGAGGGGATCCATGTGCTCTTCCGCGATACCCGCACGGCACCGCCGCAACTGCCGGCCGGATATCACTTCCGGCCGCCCTTCGGTTGGATGAACGACCCGAACGGTTTTGGTCGATTTGCCGGCCGCGGTCATCTTTTCTACCAGCACTATCCGCACGGCCTGCGCTGGAACACCATGCACTGGGGCCATGCCGTCTCAAAGGATTTCATCCGCTGGACGCACCTGCCGATGTTCCTCTTCCCGGCAGACCATCTTTGCGAGACGGACGACGGCCGCGGCGGCGCCTTCTCCGGATCGGCCATCCCCATTTCCGGCTCGAAGGGGGAGGAGATCCGCGTCTTCTATACCGAGCATGTCCGTGACCGCGAGCCGGAAGAACAGATCCAGCTTTCCGCCCTCAGCCGCGACGGTATCGTCGCCGGTCAATCAGAGGTGGTCCTGCCAGTGCGTCCGGATGGCCTGAACCTCACCACCGATTTCCGCGACCCTTATGTGTTCAAGGGCCCGGACGGCCGCTGGAAGATGCTGCTCGGCAGCCGCGACAGGGCGGGCGGCGTCGTCCTGCTCTATGAGACGACGGACCCTGACGGTGCCACCGGCTGGACGTTCCTTAGCATCATTCATCGCGAGGACCGTTTCGGTATGACCGCAGCGGAATGCCCCTGCATGGTGCCGGTCGGCGGCAGGGCCGAAGACCCGGATACCCGCTGGGCGCTGATCTTCGGGTTGCTCACGAGCCGCGACCCCGCCACCGGGCGCCGCAACCTCACCTCCGTCACCGTCGGCCGCTTCGATGGCCGCGCTTTCACGGCGCAGTTCGAGCAGGAACTGGATTTCGGCTCCGACGCCTATGCCTTCCAGGCCTTCGTCGATGGCGACGAGCCGGTCGGCATTGCCTGGCTCGCCAACTGGACGGACTTTTCCAAGAAGGACGATTTTCCGACGGCCATGACCCTGCCGCGTCGTGTGCTTCTCGATGGGGACGCTGTCCTGACGCCGCCTGTCGCAGCAGCCGAGAGCCTCCGCCACGTGCTGCTCGATGAAACGGCGCTTGGCGCCGGCGAGACGGTTCCGCTCGGCAACGGCGCGGTCGAGATCGTGCTCTCGTTACCCAAGCCCGGTACCGCGTTTGCGCTCACTTTCGATCATCCGGACGTCGAGCTCGGCGTGAAGCTTGATGGCGATGGCCTGGCGATCGTCTTCGATGCCGGTACTGGGAAAGCGCCTCCGCGCTATCTCGCGTCCGGCGCCAAACCTTCGGAACTGCGCATCTTCCTCGACGCCGGCTCCATCGAAGTTTTCGCCGACAATGGGCGCTGGACGGGCACCAAGCGCATCCCCGGATTTTCCGCGGCGCGTTCGGCAACGCTGACCGCTGCCGAGGTGAGCGCAAAAATGTGGCAACTCAAGCTTTGAGGGAGGAAGAAAATGGCATCGGTAGCGATCGATCGCGTTCTGAAACAATTTGGCGCAGCGTCCGTCATCCACGGCGTTTCCGTGGATATCGAGGACGGCGAGTTCGTCACGCTCGTTGGACCCTCGGGATGCGGCAAGTCCACGCTTCTGCGCATGCTGGCCGGCCTGGAAGACATCAGCGGCGGTGAGATCCGTATCGACGGGCGCGTCGTCAACGAGGTGGCGCCAAAGGAACGGGACATAGCCATGGTGTTCCAGAGCTACGCGCTCTATCCACATATGACGGTCGCCGAGAACATGGGTTTCGCCCTGAAACTCCAAGGCCGCGACAAGGCGACGATCGACAAGCTCGTGAACGAGGCGGCCGGCATCCTGGCCCTCGAACCGTTGCTCGACCGTCTGCCGAAACAGCTTTCCGGCGGCCAGCGCCAGCGCGTCGCCATGGGGCGCGCCATCGTGCGTCATCCCAAGGTGTTTCTGTTCGACGAGCCACTGTCGAACCTCGATGCGAAGCTGCGTGTAACCATGCGCAGCGAAATCAAGGACCTGCACCGACGGTTGGGGACTACCATCGTCTACGTCACGCACGATCAGATCGAGGCGATGACCATGGCCGACAAGATCGTCGTCATGCGCGCCGGCCGCATCGAGCAGGTCGGCAAGCCGCTCGAGCTTTATGATCGCCCTGGCAATACCTTCGTTGCCACCTTCATCGGTTCACCAGCGATGAACCTCTTTGACGGCGCGATAAGCGACGATGGCTTCCGCATCGAGAGTGGACTCTTTCTGCCGCTGCCGGCTGCCATCGGCCACAGCGCGGCCCGCACCTACGGCATCCGTCCGGAAGACCTCGATCTCGCCGAAACGGGCGTCCCGGCAACGGTGCTCACCGTCGAACCGACGGGGGCGGAAACTCATCTTTCGGTGCGGGTCGGTACACAGACAGCTGGGATCGTACTGCATCGCCGGGTGGACCTCGAACCCGATCAGCAGATCCACATCGCTCCAAAGACGGACAAGATCCATCTGTTCGCCGCCGATGGCACGCGGGTCAATTGATCCGCCGGGACGAGGTGCGGTTCCGGCTCAATGCCTTCAATGGCGTGGGCGGCAGGCGCGCAGGGAGAGAACCTGTAGCAATCGTCGCCACCCGTGTGGTCGCGACCAGTTGCGGCTTAGGATGGAACGTCGTCGTCCGAGACCGGGAACGACGATTCGATGGCCGCACCAATGAAGGCTTTCCGCGAGAGCTGAAGCTCGTCGCCGCGCTCCAAGGCAGCATGGCAGCGATTTCTTGCCCGCTCGTAGAGCCATCCGCCTTGCGGCATTTCGCTGAGATATTGCAGCGCATCCTGTGGCCCGTTGATGTAGCGCTCGCCTTTCTCGCCAACCCTGACGGGGCGATCCCAAATCATAGCTTGCATTTGCGTGACCTCCGGTTCGGCGCAGAACGCCTGGCCTGGAAATTTGTTCCGTTGGCGCGGAGAGGTTCAATGGCGACCGCTCCTGATCCCAATCCTGGCGTGCGCCGATGTGTGAGCCGGATTTTCTGGCACAACCTTGCGGGGTGGCGATCAAACTGGCACCTTGCGCTGTGAGGAAAATAACGATGGCCGATACGCAAGCACATTACCGCCTCTACGGCGTTCCGGGCTGGGGCTCCGTTCTTGTCGAAGCGGTGCTGGTGCGCGCGCGGCTGCCCTATACGCTCGAGGACGTCACGGGGTTCGATAGGCCCGGACCGGCCCGGGACCGTCTTCTCGCCGTCAACCCGCTCGCACAGGTGCCGGTGCTCGTCCTTCCCGATGGCACGGTGATGACGGAGAGCGCGGCCATACTCCTTCATCTTGCGGAGACCTATCCGGAAGCCGGACTTGCACCGCCGGTAGGGGACCCGCTTCGCCCCGTCTTTCTCCGTCGTCTGATCTGGCTCGTGACTGCCCTGTACGGGACGTTCACCTACGCTGACTACCCGGAACGCTGGGCTCCGAGCATGCCTGACGAGCTGCGGGGCAGCGTGCTCGGACGTCGCATGGACCTGTGGCGACAGTGGGAGGACGAGATTGCACCTGCGCCGTGGGCGCTCGGAGAGCCGTTCTCGGCGCTTGACATCTGGATCGCAGCGATGACGCGCTGGCGACCGGGACGTGACTGGCTGGCGGAAAACTGCCCAAAGCTGCTCGGTATAGCGCTGCGTGTCGACGCGGATCCCGACCTGCGCGAACTATGGGCGCGCAACTTCAGCACGATTTAAGTCAGCGAGCGCGCTGAGAGGGTGCGCCAGGCCCGTCGGTCATCGACATTGATACGCGACAAAGAACGCCTCTTGCAAAGATACCGACCGCGCGGTATGTTTACGGCTGTCGGGTTAGAAAAAGGGAAAGCCATGAACTCCGCCGTCTTCGCCTATGCGGCTTTGGGGCTCGCAATCATCTTGGAGGTCGCAGGATCTGTATTCTTGCAGAAGTCCGTCCAGTTCACGCGCCTGTGGCCGACACTTGCCATGGTGGCGCTCTATGCGGGGTCGTTCTATTCCCTGACCCACGCAATCAAGGCAATCCCGCTGAGCATTGCTTACGCCATCTGGGGCGGGGCAGGCATCATCCTGACGGCGACGGCCAGCTATCTGATATTCAGACAGGCTCTCGACTTCGCCGCGATCGTCGGCATCGCCTTGATCGTCTCTGGCGTTTTCGTGATCAACCTGTTCTCGCAGACGGCGGTGCACTAGGCGATGAGCTACAGTCGAAAGAAGCAGCCGGAACAGGTACAGCGTGCCTTGCTCGAATGCGCTGCGAAGATCGCTGCGGATCAGGGAATTTCCGGCGTCACGGTGCAGGCTGTCGCCGATAGTGCCGGGGTCACGAAGGGAGGGCTGTTCCACCATTTCCCGTCGAAACAGGCGCTGCTGGACGGTATGGTCGACGCGCTGCTCGAGAAACTCGACGCGGAAATAGATTCGTCCATCGCAGAAGACCCTGTCCCTTACGGAAGCTTCACGCGCGCCTATGTGAAATCCGTGTTTGTCGGGAAGGCATTTGGCTTCGAAACCCCGTGGTCGACCCTGTTTGTGGCGGTGATCGGCGATTCGGTGCTGCGCCGCCGATGGGGTGAATGGTTCGGCGAAAGATTGGAACGGCACAGAGCCACGGATGACGACCTAACACTTAACGTGGTCCGGCTGGCGGCCGACGGGGCATGGCTCTCCTACGTGACCGCCGATTCAAAAGTCGGCGGGCTCGAGCTTGATGCGTTGAGGGCGCACTTGCTGTCGCTGACCGTCAAGCCCCGCTGATCCCACTGGAGTTCCCAGTCCGCCATTCGTCCTGACGCGTCGGCTGCTCCCAGGGCGCGCGGTCCAGGCAAAGGGCGAAAATTACTGGAGCTGCCGGCGTTCCCAACGATCGCGTTGAAGCGCCCCGGGCAGAAACTGCGGCTTTAGCCGGGTGAGCGCCGCCTCTTCAGCAATCCCAACCGCGAGCCGCGAGTTTGGACACCGCGGAGTATCGAAGTGAAGGGCTGAACCGCCAAAGCTCATCAGGCCATCCGTCCACGCACGAGGACGCTTGTGATTTGCTGCTTGTTTACCCGGCACCTTGGGAAACATTTGGGAGCCAAATGCCCTCGGCTCCACGCCATCCGGCAGCCGGGATGTCGCATTTTTGATCGAACTGGCCGATGGGCGCCCGGCGTTCGCAATTCTCCGCGGTTTTGAATTTGTGGCCCGCAATCTGCACAGCATCCGTTTCCGCATGGGCAATGCCACATGTGGAGAGGGTCAGCGCCGTTAAGACGCACAGAGTACTCTTCGGCATATCGCACTCCTCCTGTTTTTTAGGGAATCCTGATTCTACATCAGGTAGAGGAGGCTGGTCTTTAATCATTCCGAAGTAGCGAGGAGGGGTCATGCGCCTCGCCGGTGCAATACATGTAACATCCACCGCAATCGATGGAGAAATCGTGCCCGGCCTTCAGGGATAGTTATATTGTTCGGCATCCTGACCGAAGTGGATCATGCCGATCCCGAGCGTAGCATTCAGGCGAAGGCAGGCGCGACCCTCCCGGGCCCTTGAAGCTCCCGGGGAGATGTCTGCTTCCGATCCAGCACTGGGAAGGTGTTAGGCCACCTCGACCTGAGTATCCTTCGTCGCTTGCGCAATCGACGGAGCCGGAGGCTCCCATTGCAGGTGGGAAGCATTGAGCCGGCGCGCCACGATATCGTGGTTAAGCCATTGGACGGGACCGGACGGTTCTGAAGACGCGCCGAAGATCAGCTGCCCCGTCGCCTCCACCACGAGAGCACTCAGGTGGTCGCTGATCATCACCTTGCTGTCGCGATGCATCTGTGTGATCTCGTTGGACGTGCCGATGGTCAGGTCGGACTGTGCCTGACTGTTCGCCATGGGCCACGCCGAGAAGTCGTAGAACGGACGCATGACCTCGTTGGCCTGCATATCGGTAATCTTCTGGAACACATCCTTCATCGTGAAGCCATCTGCCAGAAGCTGCTGGCAGGCCTGCCACTGGTACTCCGCCCATTGGCCGCCGTTCTCCTTCTTCAACGCAAGCAGCAGCGGTATCAAGGGAAGCTCGATGCCCGTGAAGACGTCGGACGAATTGGTCCGGATCTCGGGGCAGTTGTAGACGGTTGCCTTGATACCCGCCTCCCAGGCTTCCTGCGCGATGCCTTCGAGCCGCATCTTGGCGTAGCCTTGCGTGTAGTTGGTGTAGGTCTGCCAACGGTAGCTCCCGTCAATCAGGACGGCCGTTCCGTGGTAGCCGTAGGCCGTATAGCGGACCTGGCCGCCCGATGCCTCGATGCGCTGCCGGATCGCCGTGCTGAAGTCGATGAGATGCCGGAAGGTGATTGCGGAGACTTCGTCGAAATTCTGCAGGATGAGCTTGCCCATGTCGCTGTCGAGCAGGGCTTGCGACGACATGTGGCGGGCACCGCGACCCTTGTAGATTCGATTGGCAATGACCAGGAAGACCTTCGCTTTCGGGATGCCTCCGGCCATCGTATGGGCGAAAAAGACGTTACGGCCGTCGGCAATCATTCCGTCGAGGACGGCCATGACCTGTTTGAGCGAATTCGTGAACCGCTCGGTGGCGATATTGCGGCACTGTTCGAGGTAGTCCCAGTCGAGCCTGTCGTCTTGCCAGCTCTCCAGCGTCATGTTCGCCAGGAGATCGGTCGCAGTAGGGCCGCCTGCCGGAGCGTCGAGGTCGAAGCCGGCCATCAGGGGTATGTTGATGATCTTGCCGCCGAGTCGGCCTTCGGCGGCAGAGAGTTCCTCGGCGTTAAGAGGACGCAGCGCATTGTTCTCGTCGCGCCGTCCGACCGTGATTCCCACGATCTCCATTCCAACCCGCCGGGCTTCGTCGAGCAAGCCAGTCGCGTATCCGCGACCGAACAACTCGCCGAAGAGGACGAAAACATCTCCTTTGCGAAAGACGTTGTTTTCGGCAAGGCGGTTGAATGCGATCGGGTTTTCCATGCGGTCAGCTCTTCGGTCCGTTGGTCGTCGAGCGGTGGCTCAGACGAACTTTGATCGTCACATGACCACAATGGCTCGCAATGGGAAGTCATTTTAAATGACCGTTCATTTCAAAACGTGAAGTCGCGTAAAGGCCTCTCGGTATCTGACGCCAACTCGGCCGAGATTTGCCTCGGCGCTGCATTCGATATAGAGGCACTCATTGGCCGCTCCGGTTGGAGCCGTCCGCATGACCAAGAGTCACGGCGCAATTCGATACGATGCAGGGAAGAAATGAGCGATCAGAACGACGACTATGTGTATGACGAGGCAACAGGCGAGTGGCGACCCGCCTCCGAAATCGCTGCAGAAAAGGCAAAAGCCGCCGAGGTGCGCGATGCATCGGGCAACGTTCTCGCAGACGGCGACTCCGTCGTCCTGATCAAGGACCTGAAGGTCAAGGGCGCCGGTCAGACTCTCAAGCAGGGAACGGTCATCAAGTCGATCCGCCTCACGGACAATCCGGAAGAGGTCGACTGCCGCCACGATACGATCAAGGGCCTGGTGCTGCGTACCGAGTTCGTCCGCAAGCGCTGAGCCATGGCCCTTCGGCGTTTTGTTGTCCCGTGACGGCGGCGCCGCTTTGGCTGCAACCGACCGGTTGCATCCAATCTGCCGCCGAATGCCGGCGCTCGTCGTGCGAGCGCCGCGACGCGGTCGTTTGGATTGGCTATCTGGACATCGACCGGCAGGGTGGAGTTCTCACTCTCGAACTGGATAGGCGGACCGAAGGGCGGCTCGTCGCCAGCGCTCAGCCCCTCTGTCCTTTCGATAGAATGAAGCCCCACCTTGGCCTAGCGAATCCCAATCTCGCCAGGTCTGTCGTGAAGGGTCGCAATGTCTTCGCGCCGGAAGGGGACCATGTCCCTGTCGACGTGCTCCTGATAGGTTCGGGCATATTCGTGACCCGAATAGACGGCGGCAGCGATGAGGCCGGGTGCCAGGCAGTCGCCTAGCCGGACAACGGTCTTGATGCCGGCATCGGCCCATTCCGCTTCCCGTGCTTTCAGCTCATGCCACAAGGTTTCGTCGGGTAGCCGTGCCGTGACCGGAACGAGTGTGCCGCAGTCGATCTGTCGCGTCTTTGCGCTATAGATGCAGGAGAGCTCGAGCCGATCCTTCGTGCGGCCGGCAAGCGCCATGGCGGGGATGATGTCCACGCCGAGCTCGATGAGACGCCGTTGCACGCGTCCCTGTTCCAGCGTGTTCTTGCTCCACGGTGACACCTGAGATTCGGGCGTCACGAAGGTTACGGTTCGGCCAGCCCTGGCCAGCAGCTCAGCAAGCACACTGCCCATGTAGAAGCAATCGTCATCGAAGATTACGACCGGACCGTCGACGGATACGGCCGCGACGCCGTCGGCAAGAAGGGCATCGGGCGAAACGAGAGCGCCCTGCGAAATGAAGTCGAGGGGCTGCCGGTGCGTGCGGCCGACGCCGTCGCATCGCCAGCGCGCGCCGGTCGCAATCGCGACGTGAGGCATGCCGTATTGCAGAACGTCGTCGGCGCTCAACGGGCTGTGCAGGTAGAGTTGGGCATTCACCTGCGTGCTTAGCTGACCGACGCGCCAGTCGCGCACACGGCCCCAGGTCGCAAGCCCCGGCAGGCGACATTCGCGCGCGACCCGACCACCCCATTCTCCGCTTCCTTCCGCGAGCACGACGTCGACGCCGCGCTGGGCAAGAGCACGCGCCGCTTCGAGGCCGGCCGGACCGCCACCGATGATGAGCGCCGGCTCGGGCGCCCGTGATGGTGCCATGATTTCCGGATGCCAGCCCTTGCGCCACTCTTCGCCGATCGTCGGGTTCTGCGTGCAGCGCATCGGTACGTTGGTATTGTCGCCGGACGCACAGATGTTGCAGCCGATGCATTCGCGGATGTCGTCGATGCGTCCCTCCTCGATCTTCTTCGGCAGGTAAGGATCGGCGATCGACGGCCTTGCCGCGCCGATGAAGTCGAGAATGCCCTGGCGGATCACCCGCACCATGCTGTCCGGCGAGGTATAGCGCCCGACGCCGACCACCGGCCTGGTCGTGACGGATTTGACGAAACGCGTATAGGGCTCCTGGTAACCTTCCTCGGAGAAGCGCGCTGTTTGGCTGTCGTTGGACCAGTCGGAAAGGTTGACGTCCCAGAGGTCGGGAAGATCGGCGAGCGCCGAGATGATGTCCTTGCCTTCTCCTTCGCTGGTGATGCCGGAAGGCCCCATCAGCTCGTCGACTGCGAGGCGCACGGCGAGCGCACAGGTATCGCCGACCGCTTCGCGCGTGTCCTCCATAATCTCCCGGAACAGCCGCAGCCGGTTCTCGAAGGAGCCGCCATACTCGTCACTGCGCTGGTTGTGGCGGCGCGACAGAAAGTGCTGCAGCACGCTCATGTCGTGACCGGCATAGACATAGATGATGTCGAAACCGGCTCTCTTGGCACGCAATGCGGCGTTGCGATACCAGCGGCGCATGTCTGCAATATCGGTCTTATCCATGGCGCGCGCCTGGACGGGGTCGAGGCTGTCCGTGATGGCATGCGACGGGGCAAGCGGGATCATCCGGCTGAAACGGTTGGCGACATGCAAACCGTTATGCACGAGCTGGATGGCCGCTAAGCTTCCGTGGTGATGGATGCGCTCGGTGACTGCGGAGAGTGCGGGCAGATCGCCCTCGTCCCAAAGGCGCGCTTCGTTGGCCGGCGTCAGGTCCGAGGTTGGATGGATTTCCGCCTCCTGGGTAGAGACGACCGCCCAGCCACCCTCGGCCTTCATGCCGCGCAGTTGCGCCTCTGCGTTCGGATACCGGTAGCCCATGCCGGAACAGTGCGGCACCTGGTAGAAGCGGTTGCGCGCCGTGACGGGGCCGATCTTGACGGGTTCAAAGAGAATGTCGAAGCGGGGGTCTCGGGACATCGTCACTACCATGAATAAGAATTTGTTTTCGGCGGCCAGCCGCAACGCGTGGCGAGCCCAGATTAACCGGGCACGGCCGCCTCGCAAGATCATTGCTATACAATTGTATAGTTTCTTCAATGGCAAATTGTTTTGATGTCATTTCGCTTCGTCATGATCCCGGCAGTGGCGAGAGTGAGGCTTCGCCTGCGGGCGGCGCGCTCTTCTTTCGTATCCACGACGATGCCGACCTAATGGCGCGTTTGCGCGAGCGTGGGTCGAACGCCCGCTGCCGCGTGTGATCCCCCGGTTGCCAAAAAACCATAATTGTTTCACCAAGATTGGCATCTACACTCGGCATTTGAGAATTGGGTTAACGCTGAATGCGCATATCACACGTCTTCCTTGGTGCATTTCTTGCACTCGTGCACTCCGCCTATGCCGAAGTTGCGCCTCCGCCCGTTTTGGAGCCGGTCAAGCAACAGGCACAAGCTGCCCAACTGAGTGCAAAATTTCTTACGCGTTTCAGCTACAAGCCCGTTGCGCTCGACGACGCCTTGTCGGCCACGATCATGGATCGGTTCATCAAATCACTCGATCCAGACCGCGTGCTCTTCCTGCAAGCGGACATCGACAGGTTCATGTCTGAGCGCAGCGAGATCGACGACGCCATCAAGCAGAAAGATCTGTCGATCCCGTTTGAGATCTTCAACGCCTATGGGAAGCGCGTCGTCGACCGCATGAGCTACGCGCGCGACTTGCTTAAGCAGGACTTCGATTTCCGCGCGCAGGAGAGCTATTCCGTGCTGCGCGACACCGCGCCTTGGCCGCAATCGGAAGCCGAGAGCAATGAGCTTTGGCGCAAACGCGTAAAAAGCGACTGGTTGCGGTTGAAACTGGGCGGCAAGAACGATGCGGCTATTCGCGAGACGCTCGCCAAACGATACACAAACGCTCTCGAGCGCGCCTACAAGTACAAGAGCGATGACGTTTTCCAGTCGTTCATGAACGCCTACACAACGTCGGTCGACCCGCACACGGACTACTTCGGCACCGCCGCCTCGGCCGACTTCAATATCGCCATGAAGCTTTCGCTGGTCGGTATCGGTGCGGTTCTGCAGGAACGCGACGATTACACGACCATCCGTGAACTCGTGCCTGGCGGGCCGGCGCAATTGTCCGGCAAGCTTGCGGTCGGAGACCGCATTACCGGCGTTGGCCAGGGCAAGGATGGGCCGATAAAAGAAGTAGTGGGCACGCGCCTTGATGAAGTCGTGCAAATGATACGCGGGAAAAAGGGATCCGTCGTACGCTTGGACATTCTGCCGGCGGATGCCGGAGCAGATGCCACCCATCGCGTGGTGACCCTGGTGCGTGACAAAATCAGCCTCGAAAAACAGGCGGCCCAGAAGCGGGTGCTGTCTGTGAAAGTGGGCGAAACCACGCGCAAGATCGGGGTGATCACTCTGCCAGCATTCTACGAGGATTTTGAAGCCCGGCGCAAAGGAGACAAGAATTTTAGAAGCGCAAGCCGCGATGTCGGAAAGCTTCTCGACGAACTGAAGTACGAAAAAGTCGACAGCGTTCTTGTCGACGTGCGCAACAATGGCGGCGGCTCACTGGACGAGGCCATTGAATTGACCGGCCTGTTCATCGGCAAGGGGCCGGTCGTTCAGCAGCGTGGCAGCGACGGAAAGGTCGCTGTAACAAGTGCAGACTTTCCGGCGCCCGTCTGGACAGGCCCTGTAGGCGTTCTGATCAACCGCGGGTCGGCGTCGGCTTCGGAGATTTTTGCCGCGGCCATACAGGATTACGGTCGAGGCGTGATCATAGGCGAACCCAGTTTCGGCAAGGGCACCGTTCAAACTGTCGTGGACCTCGACCAGCTCGTCCGCAACAGCAAACCCGAATTCGGCCAGCTGAAAGTGACAATTGCCCAGTTTTTCCGGATCGACGGCGGTACAACGCAGTTGCGCGGTGTGACGCCTGACATCAACTTGCCGGGACTTTCTGATCCGACACGCTTTGGCGAGACTAGCTACGACAATGCTTTGCCGTGGACGCAGATCAAGCCCGCGAAATATGCGCCCGCAGACAGTGTAGCGACGCTGCTTCCGAAACTGCAAAGCCGCCATGACGCACGGGTCGAGAGCAATCCAGACTTCCAACGCCTGTTGAAAGACATTGCGGACATGAAGGCGCAACGCGAGAAAGGGACTATCTCCCTCAACGAGGCCGAACGCCGCAAAGAAATGACCGCCCGAGAAAATCGGTTCAAGTCTCGAGCGCAAGCAAGCGATGGCGGCGACGCCGGCGAAGACGATGGCCTCAATGCAAACGAGCGCAGCCTGAGTGCTGAGCTTGCCATTGAGAATGCCCGCAAGAACGCAAAGGATGTCTTGCTGGACGAGGCTGCCGCCATTCTTGCCGATGAGGCGGATTTGCGGGAAGGAAGGCTGAAGGCAGCCACCAAATAATCGGGAAATGCAGTCGGGAAATAGTCAGACCGGCCCGCGCAAAGGCAATGCTCGGGTTGGGATCCTGTCTTCGCTCTTTGTAGTAGCCTGGAGCATTTCAAGGCGGCGAGAGGTGCGCCGCCTTCGCTGCGGCAGGATCGTCCAAAACAGCGGAGGGTGAGCGGCCGCCCCGTCAACGAGGCCCAGGCTTGCTTTTTACAAGCGGTCGCAGGCGAAACGTACCAAGCCTTTCAACCGGCGAACCAGTCTCGCGCCATGGCAGCCGGCTTTTGCGGTCGGGTGAAAGTGCAGTCGCATAGGCGGCCGGCGTTCCCGGCTGCCATCCAGGCAACAGGACGGCGCAAAATTCGTGCGTCCCAATGGAACTTTCGCCCTCAGACCCGATTTGGCGACCGTATCAAGGATGGAGCGAATCAATGGCGCGCTCCCGGATTCGGCAATGCGTCGACGCATGCTTCGGCTGCCTTTCAGTCTGTCGCTCGATCTGGCTTCGAGCGTGCAATCAGCATGAACCTTCGTGTCGAGAGATCTCGCGGATGCGCGAAAGGCCGTCGCCAGCGTAGGAAAGATGGTTATCGATGTCGGTAAGGCCGTCAGAGGCGCGCGATGCCTGGCGATCGTAATGGTCTGCGCCTGCTGCGCCAGCTGCACGATCACACAAGCTCCGGGCGGCTACCACATCAAGGAATATTCCGAGAAGGCCCACGGCGTGAAGGCGGGCCTCCGAGCCCCCCACAGCAAGCACATTCGCAAGAGCGGTGGTCGCTACATTATCGGCAAGCCCTATCGGATGAAAGGCACGCGCTATTTTCCGAAGGAAGATCCAACCTACGACAAGAATGGATTCGCCTCCTGGTACGGCTCGGCCTTTCGTGGGCGCTTGACCGCAAACGGCGAGGTTTATAACCCGGGTCAACTTTCCGCGGCGCACCCGACCCTTCCCTTGCCCAGCTACGTGCGGGTGACCAATCTCGACAACGGTTCTTCGCTCATCCTGCGCGTCAACGATCGTGGTCCGTTTCATCAGGGCCGCATCATCGACGTTTCCAGGAGGGCAGCGGAGATGCTGGACCTGAAACACCGTGGGACCGCCCCGGTTCGGGTGCAGTATATGGGCCGCGCCCGCTTGGACGGACATGATGCGCGCTACCTCATGGCCTCCTACGTCAGGAAACACGATCACTTCCCCGACATTCATCGCAACCTCCCGAACGCAACCGGCATGATGGTGGCCTCGATGAGGTCTGCGGGCGACCATTGGCAGAGACATGGCCGATCGCTCTGGTCTGCAAAGACGGACCTCGTCGGCAATAGGCCGAGCCCCTCCTACGGAGCAGGGATCGACGTCGCATCTGCATCCCAGACATCCGCGCAATTCGTGATGTTCGCGAAGATCGGCCACACGATCTCTGAGCGGCCGTCGAGCGGCGTTGCAAGCGTTCGCGACGTGGTGACGTTCGATGTCAGATATTGCCTGGAGGAGCAAGAGAGCAGTAACGCCGTGCGCGACAAGTGCGGGGTTCTCCCGCTGCCGGCGGGCAATCGCAACGAGCGCCTGGTCGGCGTGATTTCCAGAAAGCACCCGCTCAGCGGCTACCGCTGGCGAGGGAAGCCATCCTATTCACGAAGCGGGTCTTTCCAGGCGCTAGAAAGGAGGCAGCGCATGTGGACGGGTTCGGCGTATACGGCTTGCCCGGCGACCCTGTCCGCGCTGACCCGTACAAGGCCCGCAGGCAAAAACTCTGCAAATTGTGGCGAAAACTAGACGGAATTTCTAAGGCCTTGCACAACCAAGGTGCTCGCTCCCTCGCGCGACAACACGCACGCCGATAGGTTTTCAGGGAAAACAACACCGGAGAATTGCATGAAACGCCTCCTCATTCTCGGCGCTACCCTTGCCGCGCACTTCGTGACTCCTGCGCTGGCCGAGGAGCCTACGAAGCTCCTCAACGCCTCCTACGACGTTTCGCGAGAGCTTTTCGTCGCCGAGAACGAGGCGTTCATCAAGCAGCATCCGGGCGTGACGATCGACCAATCGCACGCCGGCACCTCGAAGCAGGCCCGCTCGATCCTCGAAGGTCTCGAGGCCGACGTCGTGACCTTCAACCAGACCACTGACATCGAGTTCCTGGCCAAGAACGGGTTCGTGGCCAAGGACTGGGCCAAGGCCTTCCCGAACAACGCCTCGCCGTTCTATTCTTTCCCGTCGTTCCTGGTGCGCACCGGCAATCCGAAGAACATCAAGGACTGGAGCGATCTGGCGCGCGACGATGTTCATGCCGTCTTCCCCAATCCGAAGACTTCCGGCAACGCCCGCTACACCTATCTCGCCGCTTACGCCTGGGCCAAGGAGGCCTACGAGGGCGACGAAGCGAAGATCGAAGCCTACATCACCAAGATCTTCGACAACGTACCGGTCTTCGACACCGGCGGCCGCGCCTCCACGACGACCTTTGTCGAGCGCGAGACCGGCGATGTCTTGATCACGTTTGAGGCCGAGACCCGCAGCATCGTCAAGCAGTACGGTGCCGACAAGGTCGAGAGCGTCATCCCATCGGTTAGCCTGCTCGCCGAATTCCCCGTCGCCGTCGTCGAAAAGGTCGCTGAGAAGCACGGCACCGAAGCCCTGTCCAAGACCTATCTCGATTTCCTCTACACCGAAGAAGGCCAGCGCATCGCCGCTGAATTCGGCCATCGCGTCCGCAACGAGAAGGTGGCCGGCGCGTTCAAGGATCAGTTTCCGGCAATCCGCCTGGTGAACGTCGACGACGTCTTTGGCGGATGGGGCAAAATCCAGACCGAACACTTCGCCTCCGGCGGCGTCCTGGACAAGCTCTACGGCAGCCGCTAAGCGCCACCCGATTTCGCTTTCAGCCAGCCCGGCGGACGAACCGTTTGCCGGGTTTCACCATGACAAGGAAGTGGCCGTTTGAGACGCAATGTCCTGCCCGGATTACGCCTGTCGCTGGGTGTGACGCTGCTCTATGTGAGCCTGATCGTCGTCCTGCCGCTGGCAGCACTCGTGTTCAAGGCGGCGAGCCTTGGCCCTGCCGATTACTGGCAGATCGTCTCGTCGTCGCGGGCTCTCGCGAGCTATCGCGTCACAGTGCTCGCCGCTCTTGCCGCGACCTTCTTCAATCTTTTTTTGGGCCTGGCGCTCGCCTGGACCCTGGTGCGCTATCGCTTTCCGGGAAGGCGCATCGTTGATGCGATGGTCGATCTGCCGTTTGCGTTGCCCACCGCAGTCGCCGGCATTTCGCTGACGGCTCTTTTCACGACGAACGGCTTGTTCGGCTCCATCCTCAGCGATTTTGGCATCAAGGTTGCCTACACTCCGCTCGGCATCATGATCGCCATGTGCTTCACTTCGCTGCCCTTCATCGTGCGCACGGTGCAGCCGGTGCTGGAAGATCTCGACCCGTCGCTGGAAGAGGCGGCCCAGTCGCTTGGCGGCTCGGACTGGGCGATTTTCCGCAAGGTCATTCTTCCGCTCCTCACGCCAGCGCTTCTGGCGGGCGTGTCGCTCTCCTTTGCCCGTTGCCTCGGCGAATTCGGCGCGATCATCTTCATCGCCGGCAACCAGCCGATGTCGACCGAAATTACCGCCCTGCTGATCTTCATTCGGCTGGAGGAATACGATTATCAGGCCGCGGCAGCGATCGCCTCCGTCCTGTTGTTTACAGCCTTCTTGATGCTCGGCATCACGAATTGGCTGCAGGCAAGAGCGCTGCGCTACACGCTGAGGACCTGACCGTGAGAAAACGAACCGGCTGCACTCCGCCCCGCGTCGGCGACGGACCCTTCTTCCGTCGCATGCTGATCAGCATCGTCCTTGTCGTCGGTGCCTTCCTCATCCTCGCACCCCTCTTGATCATTGGCGTCGAAGCCTTTGCCAAGGGGTGGCAGGTTTATCGCGACACGATCCTTCATCCCGACACCCGGCACGCGATCATGCTGACAGTGCTCGCTGCGCTCGTTGCCGTTCCGGTCAATACCGCCTTCGGTATCGCCGCGGCTTGGGCCATCACCAAATTCGACTTCCGCGGCAAAGCCTTCCTGCTGGTCGTCATCGAAATCCCGTTCTCGGTCTCGCCGATCGTTGCGGGTGTCGCCTACCTCTTCGTCTACGGGCTGCAAGGCATATTCGGCCCGACGCTCGACGCCCACGGCATCAAGATCCTTTTCGCCATCCCCGGCATCATCCTGGCCTCGATGTTCGTCACAGCGCCGTTCGTCGCTCGCGAACTCATTCCGCTCATGCAGGCCCAGGGCAGGGATCTCGAAGAGGCCGCGACTTCGCTCGGGGCATCCGGTTGGCGCACCTTCTTCTCCGTTACGCTGCCAAACATCAAATGGGCGCTGCTTTATGGCGTCGTTCTTTGCAATGCTCGCGTCATGGGCGAGTTCGGCGCGGTATCGGTTGTTTCGGGCAATATCCGCGGCCAAACCAACACGCTGCCGCTCCATATCGAGCTGCTTTACCACGACTACCAGGCGGCAGGCGCCTTCGCGTCCGCGTCCATTCTGGCGCTCATCGCCGTCTTCACCATCATTGCCAAGCTGGCGCTGGAGCGCCGCGGTGCGGGCCGTGTCCGTCCGGCAGTCAATCCTGCGGAGAAAGCATAATGAAAATCCGCCTTGATCACGTCGTCAAGATTTTCGAAACCTTTCGTGCCGTCAAGGACGTCTCCCTGGAGGTCGAAAGCGGCGAGCTCGTCGCGCTGCTTGGGCCGTCCGGTTCCGGCAAGACGACCATCCTGCGCATGGTTGCAGGCCTCGAATTCGCCGATAGCGGCAACATCTATTTCGGCGATCAGGATGCGACCGACATCCCGGTGCGCGACCGCGGCGTGGGCTTCGTGTTCCAGCACTATGCACTTTTCCCACATATGACCGTTGCGGAAAACATTGCCTTCGGCATGGACGTGTCGAAGGTGAAACGCGAGAAGGCCGCGATCCGTGCGCGGGTGAAGGAGCTCTTGCGGCTGGTACGCCTCGAAGGGCTGGGTGACCGGTTTCCGGCGCAGATCTCAGGAGGACAGCGTCAACGTGTGGCGCTTGCGCGTGCGCTCGCGGTCGATCCAAAAGTGCTTCTCCTCGATGAACCTTTTGGCGCGCTTGACGCCAACGTCCGGCGCGAGCTTCGCCGCTGGCTGCGCGAGATCCACACCACGCTCGGCATCACGACGCTTTTCGTCACCCATGACCAGGAAGAGGCTCTCGACCTCGCCGATCGCGTCGTGATCTTGAAGGATGGCCACATCGTCCAACAGGGAACGCCGGAGGCGGTCTGCCGCGATCCCAAGTCGGCATTTGTCATGAAGTTCCTGGGCGATGCCAACATGCTCGCCGCCGACGTGCGCGACGGCAAGGCCTATGCCGATGGCGCGGTGATCGACGCGGCGGGTTTGGCAGATGGCAAGGCCGAACTCTACGCCCGTCCTGGCGATCTCGACTGGGCGCCGCAAGGGGCAGGCATCGCGGCCACGATCAGTCGGGTCATGGACCGGCCGGGCGGTCGCCGGGTGATTGCGACCACTCGCGACGGCGTGCATCTGGAACTCGACCTGGAACCGGAACGCGCCGTGACATCCGGCGACAATGGTTTCGTTACGCTGCGCCGTGCCAAGGTCTTTGCCGCCTAGACGCTGAGATTGCACGATTCTGATGGTTCGAGCCGGCGTGCGGAACTTTGGTGACGGCAATTGCGAGAGCCTCACTGCCTGCCTGCCGCGCATTCGCTGACCGCCGTTATGTGATGGATATCCAGTTCCGGCTGCTGATCGCGATTGGGCAACGAACCGGCACCCCGGATAAAGGGCGGGCGCGGATAGGGGCGTTGTGCGGAGCGGTATTTTCGGCACCTCCGGGACCATCGAGGCAGTTACAGAGCTCCCGGTTTGAGCGGCTCTGTCAGCCGCGTCAGCAGCGCTACCACTTCGGCCTGCAGATCCAGGCAGGTTTGCTGATGCTCCCATACCTGCTTCTCGCGGCGTGGAAGTTCCCGCAAAAGGTTGTCGAGTGTCATCGACTCGCGGGCATAGGCCTCGAACAGACCGTAGAGTTCATGGTTCTTTGTGATGCGCAGAAGTTCGCGATGCCGTGGAAGCACCAGCGCAAGGCGAGCCCGGCCGAGTTGTACCAAACCCATATCGTCTCATGTCCTTTGCTCTGACCTGTGGTCCGTCTGGTACCTCGCCCAGGTCATCTCCTGCGGTCCGGCGCGTGAAAGCACCGGAAAAACAGGAAACGCCGCAAGACGAGAACGGGTTCCCGACGATCGATGGTCGCTGCCGAACGACACCCGAGACACGCCAGGAGCCGCGATCGATGGCACTCGTGGATGCGGATGTCACGCACGAGACTTGCTGCCGGCGGCGACAGACGACGACGGTGTCGGCGAGAGTTCTGCCCTTCGCCGACGGAGCGCTGCCCTTGGATAAATAACTGAAATATAAAGGCGACTTGGCCCGGCCAGTGGAGCGTGGTCGGCAAACTCCCGTTCGAAGGTAGAGGCGGCGTCGGTCTGAAAAGGACTACCTGTGTGATCCGGATGGGATAAATATGCGTAGGACTTCCAGATTCAGGATGAACCAATGAGCCGCATGCCGAAGATCGCCGTGATCATGGACGAAAACACCAGCTCAGGGGGCGGACGCTATGATATCTCGAAGAATTACTTCTCTGCGCTGCGCCACGCGGGCGCCTTCGCCTTCGGTATTCCGTACATCCCTGACATGGTCGGCCAGGTCATCGAGGAGTTCGACGGGTTCCTGAGCGTCGGCGGCCGTATCAACTTTCCGAAAGATTGGTACGTCGAAGGGGACCAATCCCGGTACCCGCCCTCGGATCGTCTTGCCGTCGATATGGCATTGATGGAAGGGTTTCTTGCGCGTGACAAGCCTGTGCTTGGCATCTGCAATGGCATGCAAATGCTTGGATGCCTGAACGGCTGCCGGATGGTTTCGGATGTCCACTCTTCGTGGCCGGAAGCCCTCATTCACGACCAGGGAAATCTGTCACATGAGGTGCGCGCCGTCGCCGGCACGAGAATGGCCGATATCTTCGGCGCCGAAACGTTCGCCGTGAACACGTTTCATAGAGAGGCCATTGTGGAGGTGCCCAATACAGTGACCGTTACGGCTCGAGCACCGGATGGAGTCGTCGAAGCGATCGAGATCAGCTCGCAGTCTTTTGCCATGGGGCTTCAATGGCACCCGGAACTGCTGGATGCCGAAAGCCATCCGGGCGCCCGCGTATTTGACGCGTTTGTAGAAGCTGCAAGCTCCCGTTCGGCTTGAAAAACGGCATGAAGGCTGAGTGCATCGCTTCTCCAACAGAAGCTCGCCCTCGTGATGGTTGGCGGGCTCCGTTCTGGAGGCCGCTGTAGCGCAGCAACTCCGGAACGCGCAGAGAACTTTTGCCTTTGCATGCAGGTTGTATACAAGATAATAAATTCAGTGCATTCAATCTTGGTGTTACGCGTGAACTGGCCTGCCTGGGAATCGCACGGCGCGGCGATTGGCTGACGAGCCCTCGCCCAACCGGCTCCAGCGCATTCGGGGGGACGAATGAACCGTTATCCCATGTTCAATCCCCAGCTGTTGCTCAGCTTTGTCGCCATTTGTGAAAGCAACAGCTTCACCCGCGCTGCCGAGCGGGTAAACCTTTCCCAATCGACAGTCAGCCAGCAAATTCGCCGACTGGAAGACATGCTCGGGAAAGCGCTTTTCGAGCGCTCATCGCATCTGGTGCAACTGACGGAAGAGGGCGTCAAGTTGCTGAGCTATGCACGGCGCATCATCGCGTTGAACGAAGAGGCGCATGATGCCTTGGCTGGTCCCTGGCGTGACGGCGTGCTCCGGTTGGGAATGCCTGAGGATTTCACGGTACCGACGGTCGACTTGCTGGCGTCGTTCAACAGCCAGCATCCACACTTGCGATTGGATGTCACCAGCGGCCTGAGCGCGGATCTGCAACTTGCCTACCGGGAGGGAGAGCTCGATCTCATCCTCGTCAAGCAGCGCCGCAAGCAATTGCCGCGCGCCGCCAGACCCGAACCCC
Source organism: Ensifer sp. VA4 (assembly GCF_055710065.1). Taxonomy (NCBI): domain Bacteria; kingdom Pseudomonadati; phylum Pseudomonadota; class Alphaproteobacteria; order Hyphomicrobiales; family Rhizobiaceae; genus Ensifer; species Ensifer sp. VA4. Next base: position 124,749 of record NZ_JBVQPO010000014.1, read on the forward strand.
TGCTGTGGTTGGACAGCGTCGTGCGTCCGGCGATCGAACAATTGCCGGTGCCGCTGGCAGTGTTTCCGCTCAACGGCCTCTATCGCGAGGAATTGTGCCAGGCGCTCGACAGCCTGGGTATACGCTGGCGCATTAGCTACTGCAGCGCCAGTCTCGCGGCCCTGGCCGCCGCTTCCGCTGCCGGTCTTGGCGTCAGTCTGTTGCCCGCCAGCTGCAGGCTGCCGTCCCATCGCGTGCTGGGTGCCGCCGAGCGCCTGCCGCCTGTCGATGACTTCGAGCTGGCTCTCTTTTATCGCGACAACGCCAGTGCCGCCACGCTCGCGCTGGCGGAGCGCCTTATCGAGTATTGTGGCCTGAGGCGGTCATAGACGGAAGCGTCTCCCTCGCTTGTCATTGACTATCACTACGAAGCTGGCCGCATGCATTGGCAAATCGAATAGCCAGCATTGGCAAATGTCGCTGCCATGCCTTGGCGCCGTTCGGTAGATTGCCGGCTCTAATACTATCCATGATGAGGCAATGATGTTGGAACAGATGCTACCGCAAAGCCGCAGGACCTTTCTCAGCCGGACCGGGATGCTCACCACCGCTTGCGCTGTCGCTGGCTTTGCTGGCGGAGCGGTTCGCGAGGCATCGGCCAGCGCCGGTGACGGTGCCGGCGAGACAAATACCAAGACGCTCGCGGATCGCCACTACGTTTTGACCGGCGTGCGATTGGAGGAGGGGTTTGAGCGCGACGGCGATATCGTCGTCGCCACGCGGACTGCGCTCTACGCGTTGGAGATCAAGGACGGCGCGATCGTTGCCTTGCATCCGGAAAAGGCGACCTTGCCCGGAAGTGTGCCGCAGTATCAGGCTCATGGCCAGCTTCTGTTGCCGGCGATGCGCGACATGCACATCCATCTGGACAAGACGTTCTATGGCGGCCCTTGGCAGGCGCCGCGCCCGCGTCAGGGCAAAACCATCATGGATATGATCGCGCTCGAGGAGAAGCTGCTTCCTCAGTTGCTGCCGACCTCGCGAGAGCGGGCCGAGGGGCTGATCGCCCTCCTGCAGTCCAAGGGAACAACCGTCGCGCGTAGCCATTGCAACATCGACCCCGTTAGTGGCCTCAAGAGCCTCGAGCACCTGCAGCAGGCATTGGAGAACCATCGTGACGATTTCGTGTGCGAGATCGTCGCCTTCCCCCAGCACGGCCTGCTTCACTCCAAGGTCGACGGTCTGATGCGCGAAGCGATGCAGATGGGCGTTCAGTATGTCGGCGGCCTGGACCCGACGAATGTCGACGGCGCCATTGAAAAGTCACTCGATGCCATGTTCCAGATCGCCCTGGACAACGGCAAAGGGGTCGACATTCATCTGCACGAAACGAGCCCTGCTGGTGTTGCGGCGGTCAATTACATGATCGAGACCGTTGAAAAGAACCCGGCTCTGCGTGGCAAAGTCACGATCAGCCACGCCTTCGCATTGACCACACTTGCTCCGGAAGCCTTGGAGGAGACAGCCTCGCGCCTCGCGGAACAGAAGATCTCGATTGCCTCGACGGTGCCGATCGGAGCGCTGATGATGCCCTTGCCGCAACTGTCTGAGAAGGGGGTCTTCGTCATGACCGGAACCGATAGCGTCATCGACCACTGGTCGCCATTCGGCAGCGGGGACATGTTGGAAAAGGCGTATCTCTACGCGCAGCTTTATCGTGGGTCGGACGAATTCCGCCTCTCGCGGTCCATGTCGATCGCCACCGGCGGCATCCTGCCCCTCGACCACGAGGGCAAACGGGCCTGGCCAAATGTCGGCGACGAGGCCTCATTCACGCTTGTCGGGGCGAGCTGCTCGGCAGAGGCAGTGGCCCGCGTGCCGGCGAGGTCCGCGACCTTCCACAAAGGGCGCCTGGTGTCGGGCGGGCTCGGCGAGGCCTGATAAAGCTCAGGGTTTCCCTGTGGCCACTTCGACGTTCGTCATCGCGGAGCCGGGCAGCGTCTGCCCCTTGCCGAATGACGAAGTGGGCCAGGGGCCGATGCCGCGGATGTCCAAGGAAAGGCTCGCGCGCCGACTGCCGCATAAGGCTCCCGGATATCTTCCGGGAGCGCCGCGTTTCGTCTAGGCAAGGCCCTCCGCCACAGCGTAGGCGGAGAGCACCTCCTTGATGTTTCTGTCCCCGTCGGTCGGAAGCAACGCACGCGTCGTCACGGAGTCGAGGTGATGTGCCATGAGGGCTGCCGCCTCGTCGGTCTTGCCGGCGATCAATTTGTCCAGAAGCTCCTGGTGCTCCGATACGGCGCATTCCGAAGAATGCGGCCGCCCATAGAGTGCAAGGATCAGGGAACTGCGCGCGACCAGTTCGTTCACGTAGCGGATGAGGCTGGCGTTGTTCGTCATCTGAGCAAGGAGTGTGTGGAATTCGCCCGCCAGGCGGATCGATTGAGCGCGCTCCTTCTTCGCGGCTTCCTCGGCTTCAATATGAGACGAGAGAATGCCGATTTGCTCTTGCGTCAGTTTTCCGGAAAGCGTCTCTACCACAAGACGTTCCAGCGCCATTCGGGTAAGGAACAGATTGCGTCCTTCCTCAAGGGTTGGCCGCGCAACCACTGCTCCCCTGTTTGGCCTGAGCTCTACCAGCCCTTCCTCGCTCAGGCGAACCAGCGCCTCGCGCACCAGGGTTCTGCTGACCCCCAGCCTTTCGCCGATTGAATCTTCCGGCAGCTTCGATCCTGGAGACAGCGCCTGATCAAGGATTGCCCGCTTCAGGACGCGATGAACGGCCTGAGCGCGGCCACCGCCCGTTTCGTTCTCTTTCTTTGCCATACTGGTCACTCCGAGCCGTCGCAATTATCTCTTCGAATTGCATACAAAACGGCGAGATGTCTAGTGTATTGGTCTCGTCCGCCACCGGTATCCGCGGGAACCGCAAGAGCCGCCGCCCGGAAAGTCTCGTCGACTGCCCGAGCGCGGCCAAAGCCTTTGAGAGCAAGACGTCGCTCAGATGGGTGACTGCATGGCCTGCGCGTAGCGCGATGGGTTGAAGCGCGTGTAGAGGAAGAACACGCTGACGACGCAGGCAAGGTGCAGCGTCCAGCCAGCGGCGAAGCTGCCGCTGACATCGTGCAGAAATGCCGTGGCAAACGGGCCGAGGGACGCGATCAGGAAACCACCGCCCTGCATCAATGCCACCAGCACGCCGGCCTCTTCCGGCCGCGGCAGGTGATCGAGGGCGGTGACGATCGCCAACGAGAAGCTGCTGCCAAGGCCGGCGCCGCACAGGCCGACCCAGGTCGCGGGCGCTATCTGGGGCAGGAACGCAAGGCCGGCAAAACCGATCGCCTGCATCGCCAGCGTCAAGCGCAGAAACGCGCGGCGATCGATGCTGCGGCGAGCCAAAATCGGCAGGGCGAGCGCCGCCGCCGCCTGACAGATCGCCATCAGCGCCACGAGATTGCCGCTATCTCCGCTGCTCCAACCGAGGGACTGGTAATAGGAGGCGAGCCAGGCGACGGCGGAAGAGTAGCCGGCGTTGACCAGGCCGAAGGCGAGAATGAGTGTCCAGGTTCGAGGCCGGCGGAGCAGCCGGCCGGTGAGCGCCTTGTCCGGGCGATCGCTGCGCGAGTCCGACAGGATCAGCCAGGCGGCACCGAGAGCAACGAACGCTGGCGCTGCGAGCCAGGCAAGGGCCGGGCGCCAGCCGGAACCGTGATTGACGAGAAATGGCGTCAGCCGCGCGCCCAACGCTCCACCACCCATCAGAACCGCGGAATAGAGGCCGGTGACCACCGGTATGCTCCGGGGAAACTCCGCCTTGATGATGCCGGGGAAAGCCGCCTGAATGAAAGCGACGCCGGCGCCGCAAAGGGCAGCCGTCATCACCAATGCTGCGCCGCCCGGCGCAACGAGGCGGAGCAGCGAGCCGGCCACCAGCACAAACAGGGCGATGAGAATGCCGCGCCGCGTGCCGATCAGGGCCTGCACAGAAGGAGACACGAAGGCGCCCACGCCCATCAGCATCATCGGCAACAATGTCAGCAGGGCCAGGCTGGCATATCCCATCCCGGTATCAGCGACGATCTCGGACAGCACGGGCCCGGGAGCGGTGAGAAATGGCCGCAGGTTGACGGCGACCAGCACGACGAGAATGAGCAGCATCCATTGGCGGCCCGTCGTGGGCTTTGATGAATTGGGCATGATTGGGTATTTCCTTACGTCTTCTTCTTGTTTTGTGGCCCGAAGGGGTACTTGCGCGCTGGCGCGTCAATCGTTGGCGATTGCGCAAAAGCGCCCGGCGCAAGCCGCGGTAGCGGCGGGCGAATGAGGATGCTGGTGACAGGTCCCCGAGCGCGCCGGATTTGGCCGGCGAAGCGCAGGGGTGGGAGTATCGGTCTTTGGCCCTCCGGGCTTAGGCCGAAGCCAGCTCGCGCCCCATGATGCGCTCGACGGACGGAGCAAGGCGGAGAAGCTCGCGCGTATACTCGTGTTTCGGCGCGGTGAAGAGGGTTTCGGTATCCGAGAGCTCGACGATCTGGCCGGCCTTCATCACGGCGACGCGGTCGCACATCTGACGGATCACGGCGAGGTCGTGGCTGATGAACAGCATGGAGAGGCCGGCAAGGTCGCGCAGATCCTTCAGCAGGTTGAGGAGCTGCGCCTGCACCGAGACGTCGAGCGCCGAGGTCGGCTCGTCGCAAATGAGCAGCGACGGGCGCGGTCCGAGCGCGCGGGCAATAGCGATGCGCTGGCGCTGGCCGCCAGAGAAGGCGTGCGCAAAGCGCGCGCCGGCGTCGGCGGGAAGGCCGACTGCTTCGAGCAGGGTCTTGGCGTCTTTGCGGGCTTCCTCCGCATTGGAGGCCAGCTTGTAGAACAGGATCGGCTCCGCAATGGCGGCGTTGATCCGCAGGCGTGGATTGAGTGCCGAATAGGGATCCTGAAACACCATCTGCAGGGACTGCCGAACCGATTTTTCACGGCGGCCGCCGAGCGCCGTGCCCTGAAAGTCGATGGAACCTGCACTTTGCGTGACAAGGCCCGCGATGGTGTTGGCAACGGTCGTCTTGCCGCAGCCGGATTCGCCGACGAGACCGAAAATCTCGCCGCGCCGAACATCGAATGAAACGCCCCTGACGGCCTTGAACACCGAGGCCTTGCGAAGCAATCCGCGCCCGCCGTACTCCACGGCAAGGTCGCGCACGGAGAGCACCACTTCGTCGCGGCTGCCTGTCTCGCTCTTCGCACTCATGCGGCGCACCGAGGCGCGCGCGTCGAGGGTCACCTGCGTTTCTTCGCTCGGCACTGGCAGGCGATCGAGGCGCGTATCGATTGGCGGCACGGCGGCGATCAGCGTGCGGGCGTAAGGCGCCTTCGGTGCCGTCAGCACCTCGCGCGTCGAGCCGCTTTCCACGACCGCACCATGCTGCATGATGGTGACGCGGTCGGCGATCTCGGCGACAACGCCCATATTGTGCGTGACGAGCAGAACGCCGACGCCCCGCTCGTCGGCAAGGTCACGAATGAGCTTGAGGATCTGCGCCTGCACCGAGACGTCGAGCGCGGTCGTCGGCTCGTCGGCAACGATCAGCTGCGGATTGCAGGCGAGTGCCGTGGCGATGACCACGCGCTGGCGCTGACCGCCGGAAAGCTGGTGCGGATAGCTGCCGAGCCGGCGCTCGGGTTCCGGGATACCGACGGCCTTCATCAATTCCAGCGCGCGGGCCTTCGCCTCCCGGGAGGAGAGCTTCAGATGGGTAAGCATGCCTTCGCAGAGCTGGCTTTCCACCGTGAAGAGGGGGTTGAGGCTCGTCATCGGGTCCTGGAAGATTGCGCCGACATCGCGCCCGGGCACAATGCCTTCGGTACGGCCGGTACGCAGGTTGATCTCCTTGCCGGCAATGGTGATCGAGCCGGCGGCGATTTTGCCGGGGGCCTGCAGGAGGCCCATCAGCGCGTTGCCGACAGTGGTCTTGCCGGCGCCGGATTCACCGACGAGGGCGTGGATCTCTCCAGGGCGGATCGTCAGATCGAGGTCCTTGACGGCCGTCAGCGTGTTGCCGTTGGCCAGCGGATACTCGACGCGGAGCTTGCGAATGTCGAGGACGGGGCGCGTTGTTTCGGTCATCTCATCTCGCCATCAGTTTCGGGTTGAAGTGGTCGCGCAGGTAGTCGCCGATCACATTGACGGCCAGCACGAGGATGACCAGCACCGTCGCGGGCATCACCGCGATCCACCAGAGACCGGAGAACAGGAACTGGTTGCCGATGCGGATCAGCGTGCCGAGCGAAGGATAGGTCGGCGGCATGCCCGCGCCGAGGAACGAGAGCGTCGCTTCCGTCAGGATTGCGCCGGCGAGGTTGATCGTGGCGATGACCATCACCGAACTCATGATGTTCGGCAGGATGTGGCGGGCCATGATGCGGGGCGACGGCAGGCCGATGACCTTGGCGGCGCGCACATAGTCCCGCGCGATCTCCACCATGGTCGAGGCGCGCACGGTCCGCGCGTATTGGACCCATTCGTTGATGGCGATGGAGAAGATCAGCACCAGCGGCGCCCAGGCAAGCATCGCATCGGCGCTAAGCTGTGCGCGGGCGATGCCGCTGATGAGCAATGCAACGAGGATGGTCGGGAAGCTCACGAATATATCGGCGACGCGCATCACGATGCCGTCGACCATGCCGCCGAAGAAGCCGGCAATGAGGCCAAGCACGACGCCGAGCATGGCCGCAAAGACCACGGCGCCGAGGCCGATGACGACGGAGATCCTCAGCCCGAACAGAATGACGGAGACGAGGTCGCGTCCCTGGTTGTCCGTGCCGAGCAGGAAGCGGGAATCGCCGCCCTCCATGAACACTGGCGGAATTTCCATGTCCATCAGCGAGTAGGAGGCGACGTCGCGCGGGTCCATCGGCGCGATCAGCGGTGCGAAGATGACGAGGATCAGCATGATGACGAGCACCAGGCTGGCGATGACAACGGAAACCGGCGGAAGCCGGCGCATCAGGGATTGCGTAGCCATTATCGTGTCCTCAGCCGCGGATCGATGAAGGTGTAGAGAATGTCGACGATCATGTTGATCATGACGAAGAGGAAGCCCACGAAGAGAAGGTAGGCCGCCAGCACCGGTACGTCAGGATAGCCGACCGCGTTGGTGAACAGCAGGCCCATGCCCGGCCATTGGAACACCGTCTCGGTGACGATCGCGAAGGCGATGAGCTGGCCGATCTGCAGCCCTGTGACCGTGACAACCGGCATCAATGCGTTGCGCAGGGCAAGCTGCCCATAGATGTAGGTTCGCGGCAGGCCGCGTGCGAAGGCGAAGCGGATGTAATCCGACGACAAGACGTCGATCATCTCCGAGCGCACCAACCGCATGATCAGAGTGAGCTGGAACAATGCCAGCGTGATCGACGGCAGGATCAATGACTTCAGGCCTGAAAGCGAGAGGAAGCCGGTCTGCCAGAGCCCGATATCGACGAGATCTCCGCGTCCTGAGGATGGCAACCATCGCAGGTTTACCGCGAAAATCAGGATCAGCAGTAGGCCGGTGACGAAGGTGGGCATGGAAATGCCGACGAGTGTCGCAGACTGGGTCAGCCGTGAGAAAAAGGCGTGCGGCTTCAGCGCGCAGAGCACCCCGAGCGGAATGCCGAGCGACAGCGCCAGCACGGTGGCAACGATCACCAGCTCCAGCGTGGCAGGAAGGCGGCTGAGCAACAGGCTCGTCACGGGCTGCTGGTAGCGGTAGCTCGTGCCGAGATCGCCGGTCACCACCTGGCCGAGGAAATTGACGAACTGAGCCAGGACCGGCTTATCGAGGCCGAGGGCGACGCGTACGGCGTCCTTTTCCGCCTGGGTCGCGCCTTCGCGCACCATTGAGGCGACGGGATCGCCGACGAAGCGAAACATGACGAAGGCGATGGCGGTCACCGCAACCATCACGAGGATGGCCTGAAGCAGCCTGACTGAAAGGAGTCTGATCATCGGATAGTCCTTACGGGGAGCGATGTTGCCCGAAGGGGGCGGCTACCGGGTCGTACGCTCCCGCTTCCTCCGTGCCGTCGCCGGTCATGGAGGGGTTAACCCGGTTTGCGGCCCAGTCCCGGCTTGCTTTCGCTCGCCAGGACTGGCCTTGGGAGAATCCCGACTACTTCCTTATTTGCGCGAACCACGGACGCACGTACTCGTCCGGGAACTGCGGCATGTCGACCTTGCTGCTCATCGCCCAGGCGACCGGCTGCTGGTGCAGCGGCAGATAGAGGACCTCGTCATGCGTAATACGGAAGGCCTGCTTCAGATCCTCGATGCGCTTGGCTTCGTCGAGTTCCGTCGAAGCGGCATAGGCCAGCTTGTCGATCTCGGGATTGGAAAGCCCATCGGCGTTGCTGCCGCCGAAGGTGCCGTCATTCGTCGCCAGGAGCGCTTGCAGCGGGCTAAAGCCATCCATCGGCGGTAGCGAGGCCCAGCCGAGAAGGTAGATGTCGAACTCCCCCTTGTCGGTACGCGGGAAATAGGTCGTCTTGCTCTCGACACTCACGTTGGCTTGGACCCCGATCTGCGCCCACATGGAAGCGACCGCAAGGCAGATCTGTTCGTCGGCGATATAGCGGTCGTTGGGGCAGGCGAGCCCGGTCTTGAAGCCATCCGGATAGCCGGCCTCGGCCAGCAGCGCCTTGGCCTTGGCGACATCGTAAGGCAGGGGCACATCGATGTCTTCATCGTAACCGGTCACCGCCGGTGCGACCAGCATGCCGGCTGTACGGGACTTGCCGCGCATCAGGCGCTTCTGGATCGTGTTGGTATCGATCGCTTGCCACAATGCCTGGCGCACGCGCACATCGCGCAGCGGGTTCGGTTGGCCCGGAGTTGCATGCAGTTCCGGCCGGTAGCTGAATACGAAGAAGATGGTGCGAAGCGACGGGTTTTCGACAACCTTCAGGCCATCGGTGGCCGCAATGCGGTCGATGTCCTGCAGCGGAACCGGAGCAATCATGTCGACTTCACCCGACATCAGCGCCGCGACGCGGGTTGCGTCGGAGGCGATCGGACGGAATTCGACCTCGTCCAGATTATGCTGCGGCTTGTCCCACCACTCCTTGTTCACTTCGAAGACCGAGCGCGAGTCCGGCTCGTAGCTCTTCAGCTTGAAGGCGCCCGTGCCGTTGGCATGGTTGCTGGCATAGGTGACGACGCCGGTGGACGCATTGCCCGGCTTCAGCGCATCATGCTCCTCCATCCACGGCTTGCTCATGATGTAGATGGCGGCAAGATCGTTGAGGAGAAGCGGGTAAGGGCCGCGCAGGATAAGGTCGACGGTATAGTTGTCCACCTTCTCGACGCCGACGACGGTGGAAAGGTTCTCGCGGTTGCGCGCGCCGGGGTCGATCTGGCGCTGGATCGTCGCCACGACATCGTCGGCGTTGAATGGCTGGCCTTCATGAAATTTCACGCCCTGGCGCAGTTTGAAGCGCCAGCGCTTGGGCTCAATGACCTCCCAGGACGTCGCCAGCGCCGGCTCCAGCTTCAGATCCTTGTTACGGCGCACCAGCGGATCGAAAACCATGTGATGAACGCTCTGGGTGAAGCTGTCGACCTGGGCGTTCGGGTCGTAGGAAATGACGTCGCCGGATGAGGCCCAGCGCAGCGTTTCGGCGAATGCCGGCGCAGACAGCGGCGCCAGCAGGGCGAGCCCTGCCAAGAGGGTCTTTATAGAGGTCTTCACTGGTTTCTCCCGTTTAACGTATACATATTGTCTTTGCTATTGGATACGAATATTCCCATAAATAGTGTACATCTGCTGCGAACAAGATCAAGATGGCGAAGGTCGTTTTGGCGCCGCTTTGTCAAAAAAGAACGCCAAACCCAGCAGCCGGAGAGGGAACCTGCCATGACGAACGCACTACTGATTGAAAATGCCACGATCATCACGATGGACCCGGACCGGCGCATCATCGAGCGCGGCCATATTCTGATCGAGAATGGGCGCATCGCCGCCATAGGTGAAGAAGACTACGCCGGAGATCGGCAGGCCGAGCGCATCGAAGCCGCCGGCATGGTCGCGATGCCCGGATTGATCGATACGCACGCCCATGCCGGACATATGCTGACCAAAGGGCTTGGAAGCGTGGCCGAGGATTGGATGTCCGTGACCGGCCGTATCTACGCAACCGCGACCGATCCAGAATTTTGGGCGGCGGAGGCGGCGCTGTCAGCGGCCGAGCGGATCAAGTGCGGCACGACGACCGCGGCGCTGCTGTTCGGCGGCGGCCCGGATATCATGCGCAGCGAAGCGCCGGAGGCCGCGGAGGCCCACCTTGCCTCGGTTGCCGCTATGGGCGTGCGGGAGGTTCTGGCTCTGGGGCCGAACCGGCCCGGGCAAAGGCATGTGTATCGTCACTATACGTCGACAGCACACGACGACATCGTCGTCTCCCCAGACCGGCAAATTGACGTGGCAACTGAATTGGTCGACGCCTGGGCTGGGCGTGACGACCGCCTGCAGGTCGTCTTTTCTCTGCCCGTTTTCGACGAGCAGGAACTCAGGGATGAAACGGTATACAGGATCGCATGCGAGGTCCGTGATCGGGCGCGTGAGCGAAGCGGCCTCCTGGTCCAGGACGGCCATCGCGACGGATCCATTGCCGCCAATGATGCGCGTCTCGGCCTCTTTGACGAGCGATCGCTCCTTGCCCATTGCATAGACCTCACCGAGGCCGATCGTGCCGTCCTCAAGCGGACGGGTGCCAAGGTTGCACACAATCCCAGTGCATTGATGTCGGTCTATGGCCGCTGCCCGGCGCCGGAATTGATGGAGGATGGCATAACGGTGGCGCTCGGCACCGATGCTGCGGCACCCGATCGGCCCTTCGACATGTTTCGCAACCTGTTCCAGGCGCATCGTTACCACGCGCGTCATTTCGCAGACGACGCCGTGTTGCCGCCCCAGCGGCTGCTGGAGATGGCGACGATCGAGGGTGCACGCGCTCTGATGATGGAGGATGAACTCGGCTCGCTCGAGGCCGGCAAGCGCGCTGATATCCTGCTCATGAACATGCGTCAGCCGCATCTGTGGCCGCCGCACGATCCGGTGCAACGCCTCGCGCGGTTCGCCAACGGGGCGGACGTGGATACGACCATTGTCGGGGGACGAATTCTGATGCGTGGGCGGCGCCTAGTGGCCCAGGACGAAGACGCGATACTGGATCGCGCCTTGCGTGCCTTTCATCTCGCGATCGCCCGCGCCGGGCTAAGCGCTCGCACCTAAGCATTGCGACACGAGAGGATCTCAAGGTGACTGCAGACCTAATCATCCGTAATGCCCGTCCCTTCGGTGGGCCGGTAGAGGACCTTTTCATCCGTGACGGCCGGTACGTCGCGGCAGACCGCGTCCATGCTGCGGTCGAGATCGACGCGGCCGGACACATCGCGCTCCCGGGGTTTGTCGAAGCCCATACGCATCTCGACAAGACGCTCATCGGCATGGACTGGTTCGAAAACCGGGTTGGCCCGACCCGCAATGACCGGATCTTGGCCGATCGCAACGCCAAGCGCGAACTTGGCATCGACGCCCGCCGGCAGTCTGCCCGCCAGATCATGCAGACGCTGGCCTTCGGCGTTTTGAGCATTCGCAGCCACGTCGACGTCGACACCGAGATCGGCATTGCCAATATCGAAGGCGTGCTCGAAACGCGCGAGGCGCTGGGCGATCTGGTCGACGTGCAGATCGTAGCCTTTCCGCAGAGCGGCATGCTGCCGCGCGCGGGTACGCTCGAGTTGATGGATGCGGCCTTGAAGACCGGTGCCGACATTGTTGGCGGTATCGACCCCGCCTCCATCGAGCGCGATCCGGTGCGTCATCTCGATACCATCTTCGCCCTTGCAGATCGTCATGGAAAACCGGTCGACATCCACCTGCACGAACCCGGCGACCTCGGAGCATTTTGCCTTGAACTCATCGTCGAGCGTACCCGCGCCTTGTCGTTGCAAGGGCGGGTCATGGTCAGCCATGCCTATTGCCTCGGGACGCTCGATACCTCCCGGCAAGCAGGGCTCATTGACCAGCTGGCTGCGGAACGTATCGCGGTCATGACCGTAGGGAGTCCGTCGGCGCCCGCATTGCCGCTGAGACTGATGCGCCGGAGCGGTCTCACCGTAGCCTCCGGTTCCGACGGCATTCAGGGAACCTGGGAGCCGTACGGGAACGGCGACATGCTGGAGCGGGCGAGGTACCTGGCGCAACGCAACGGCATGGCCAACGATGCCGATCTCGAAGATGTCGCCCGCATCTGCACTTTCGGTGGCGCTGAAGGCATCGGGCTAGGCGGCTATGGGCTCTGCGAAGGTTGTTTCGCTGATCTGGTGCTGGTACCGGCGCGCACGCTGGCGGAAGCCGTCGCCCTGACGCCGCAAGGGCGCACCGTCATCCGGCGCGGCCGCGTGGTCGTGAAGGGCGGCGAACCGGCTGGTGACCTGCCGACCATCGAATGATCGCATGATCCGTGCCTCGCCGTCTTCAGGTTCGTCATGATGCCCAAACCCAGCGTCGCCAATCAAAATCCCTCGGTCCCCAAGTCGGACGTGGTCTATCGCATCTTGAAGCGCGCCATCCTCGATCAGGCGTTCGCTGCGGGAACGAAGCTTCCGGAGGATTCGATCGGCGAACGGCTCGGCGTCAGTCGTACGATTGTCCGGCAGGCTCTGGCCCGCCTGAACGGTGAGGGGTTGGTCGAATTGCGTCCGAACAGGGGCGCCTGCGTCAGCCATCCCAGTGTCGAGGACGGACACAACATTTTTGTTGTGCGGCGGGCACTGGAGACGTTGGTCGTTGATAGCCTGATCGGCAGGCTGACGCCGCCGAAGATCGAGGCGCTTGAAGCGCATCTCGATGCCGAGGACAAGGCCAGGGTCAGTGATCCTTCGGCCTCGATTCAACTCGCCGGCGAGTTTCACGTCCTGCTCGCAAGACTGACGGAGAACGCGATTCTCTCACGATACGTCACGGAACTGGTCTCGCGCTCGTCTATGATACTGTCACTCTACGGACGCCCCCATTCTTCCGATTGCGCCGTATCCGAGCATCGCACCCTGATTGCTGCCCTCGCGCGGAATGATCGCGAAAAAGCACGTGAATTGATGGGCCATCACATCGAAGCCATAACGGTCCGAGCCCTGCTGAAAAGCAAAGGTGAAGACGATCTGGCTCACCTCCTTGCCGCTTACGCAAAAGAGGAAGGTCTTTAGGCCGCAACGCCTTCCGGCTCGTTGCTGAAGCTGGGTTCAAAGATGCGAATTCGATGATCGAGTGCATTGTATGCAATCTTTTGAAGATTTAATCGGAAGACGTCGCCAGTGTTCCGGCTCACGGGAGCGGACACGTTTCCCGCTCCACGCGTCTCCTACTATTGCTTGATTTCGGTAATGGACTGATTTCTTTCCATATAGTTCTGACCGTTTTTCCGGTGGCGGCTTGTTTTCCTGCAGGTGATGGCCATTTCGTTCGCCGTTTTGCGCCTAACTTTATATAACAACGGGATACGATATTGACAGTATAGTGGATGCAATATAGCTCTGTATCGGCGACTGGCACAGTCGGGGGGCAGCATGCGCAACGTACCCGTTGCCGGCCGGAGGGCCGGCGATGCTTTCCTGAGAATCTATCGTTCCTGCCGAAAGATATATGCCGATGCCGGCCGTATCTGCGCGCTCGAGCGATCAATGCTCTTGGCCGCGCTTTGCTGTGCACCGACGCCGTTGCCCAATGTGGTCGACGGTGGGGTGCGCGCTGTTTCCGCGCTGCCGCCATGAATTCTTTGAACTAGCAAGCAGGAGATCCGGACATGAACATAGATTTCACCACGCTTCCGCCTCCCGATCGCTATCGGCTGCTGACCAACTTCATCGGTCCGCGCCCCATCGCGCTTGTTGGCACGCGATCGGCAGCCGGACACAACAATGCAGCGCCCATGAGCTTCTTCAACGTGTTCTCCCACGAACCGCCATTGGTCGTGCTCGGGATCCAGAACCGAGGCAACGGCGACGAGAAGGACACCGTCGCGAACATCCGCCGAACCGGCGAATTCGTCGTCAACATGGTCGACATGGCGCTCGCCGACGCGATGATCGTCTGTGGCGTCAATTTCGCCTCAGAAGTCGATGAGCTCCATTTCGCCCGCCTGACGCCGATAGCGTGCGACCAGATTGACGCCGCCCGCATCGCCGAAAGTCCCTGCAGCTTCGAATGCAGGGTCGAGCAGATCCTCGATTATCACAAGCGCGTGCTGGTCATCGGCAGAGTGGTGCACATGCATATCCAGGACCGGTGCCTTGATGCGCAGGGGCGTTATGCGAATCCCCAGACCTATCAGCCGATCGCTCGGCTGCATGCCGACAACTACATCACCTCAGATCGACAGTTCGAGCTCAAGAAGCCGGAGGAGCTGTTGCCCTTCGAGCACGCACAAGTGAACCCCAGGCCGGAAAAGGCCACTCGATGATCCGCATACACGTCGTCAATCCCACTCGACGGCGTCCATGACCGATCAGATCGTACGTGCGGCCGAGGCTGTGCGATCGGAGGGCTTCGTCATCGATGCCGAAACGGCAATGAGCACACCGGCTTCGATCGACTCCGACGAAGTGGGCGGCTTTGGCCGCATCCCATATTGACCGTCCTGTCGCGAGGCGTGGCCGAAATGCTCGCCTTGAGCCGGATTGCAATCCGGATTGCTCCACTGCGTGTGCGGTGGAGCAACCGGAAACATCATGCGGCGGAACGCTGTCCAACCGCTGCGGCAAGGCGCCTTGCGCGCTCGAGGCAGGCAGGTTGCTGATCGGCAAAGCGCTCGGCGCCGATTTCCATGATCAGCGTCGTATCCGGAAGGAAGGTCAGTTCGGAAAAGATGTCGTCCCAGGCAATGTCGCCCCAGCCGATCGGCAGATGCAGGTCGCCGATGCCGAGTGCCGTCGCCTCGGCCGGATGATAGAAGCGGTTCATGGAATAGGGCAGGCCGAAACTGTCGTGCACATGCAGGTGACCCGTCACCGGGGCCATGGCCCGCATCTCGTCACGGAAATCCAGCCCACGATGCGTGGCCTCGATATAGGCATGCGAGAAGTCGATGAGCGCGACGACGCTGCTGGAGCCGATCGCCCGCACCGTTTCTGCGACCTGGCTCGGGGTTTGCCGGTACTGGCCGCTTTCCGTCGTGAAGATGTTCTCGAGCGCGATGCGGACGCCGTATCCCTTTGCGATTTCCGCCATCTCTGCAAGGGCGTCGCGTTCCATCTTGTCGAGATCCGCGGCGTTCTCTCCGGGAGAAAGCTGTGCTGCGCCGGAATGATGCACGAGGATCCCGGCGCCGAGCCGGTCGCACAGTTCGAGCATCGCCCTTACGACCTTCTTCTGCAGATGATGGTGCTGGCGATCCATGAAGTTGGATACGATCTGGCCGTGCAGCGCAAGCTTGTTGAAGGTGTACTTTTTGATGATCTCGGCGACGCGCTGGACACGGTCTTCGATGATGCGGCCGCCACTGACGATCTCTTCGCCGTAGATTCCGATCTCGCAGGCGTCGGCGCCCGTCTCGGCAACTTCACGCAAGGAGGCATCAAGGCTCGAAAGATCGCCCTTGCCCGTCCGGTTGCAGAATCCTATGGCGGAAATGATGTCGTTCATCACGGTGTCTCCTGATGTATTGAAGTGTGATCAGACTGCTTGGAGTGTCGGTTGGCTGGCAGAGCTGCGGATGGCGCGCGGCGCCAGATCGATCTCGATCCGCCGGCCGGTCTCCCGGTCGAAGAGATGCAGGTGCGCCAGTGGCAGTTCCAGGGTGATCCGGTCGCCGGGCCGCACGCGCGTATGCTCGTCGACGCTCGCGGCGAAGGGGTAGCCGTTCAGTTCCGAGTGGATGACGCGGCCGGAGCCGAGTTCCTCGATGAAATCCACCTTTAGCGACACGCCCTCAGGCGCAACGGCACATTGTTCCGGGCGGATGCCGACCGTGATCTGCCTTGCGCCCAGTCGCGTCGCAAGACCTCTGTCGATCGGCATCTTCGTGCCGCCGAATGTGAGGCAGGCATTGTCGACGTCGACAGCGGCATCAAAGAGGTTCATCGCCGGCGAACCGATGAAGGATGCGACGAAGAGGCTTGCCGGGCGATGGTAGATGTCGAGCGGCTGGCCCACCTGTTCCACCACGCCCTTGTTCATTACGACCAGCTTGTCCGCCAGCGTCATTGCTTCCACCTGATCGTGGGTGACGAAGATGGAGGTTGCCGAGAGACGCTGATGCAGCTTGCGGATCTCCGCCCGCATGGTGACGCGCAGCTTGGCGTCCAGGTTGGACAGCGGTTCGTCGAAAAGAAAGACGTTTGGTTCGCGAATGATCGCGCGCGCCATGGCGACGCGCTGCCGCTGACCACCGGAAAGCGCTGCCGGCTTGCGATCGAGATAATCGGAAAGCCCGACGATCTTCGCTGTTTCCTCGATCCGGCGCAGGCGCTCCGCCTTCGGGACGCCTGCCACCTTCAGAGCGTAGCCGATGTTTCCTGCGACGGTCATGTGCGGATAGAGGGCGTAGTTCTGGAACACCATGGCGCAGCCGCGTTCGCGCGGTTCGAGCCCGTTCACGACCTTCCCGTTGATCGCGATCTCACCGGACGTGATCTCCTCCAGCCCTGCGATCATCCGCAGAAGCGTTGATTTCCCGCAGCCGGAAGGGCCAAGGATCACGACGAATTCTCCCGATGCGAAGGCGAGGTCGATGCCATGCAGGGTGGGGTTCTTTCCGTAGGATTTACGCACGGCGCGAATTGTGATGTCAGCCATGAGCGCGGACCTCTCTGTCTGTTCTGTTTGGGGAAAGGGGGGTCATTTTTCCGTGGCCACGAGGCCGCGCACGAACCACCGCTGCAGGACGGCAACGACGATGAGCGGGGGCAGCATGATGATCAGCGATCCGGCCAGCGTCACGTTCCAGTCCGGAGTGCCATTGTCGGCCGGAAGGAGCGCAACCAGCGACATCATCGTGGTCTTGTATTGGGGGTCCGTCACCATCAGGAGAGGCCAGAGATACTGGTTCCATCCATAGACGAACATGATCGTCGTCAGTGCCAGCATGTTGGTGCGCGAAAGCGGCAACAGCATATCGATGAAGAAGCGGATCGCGCCCGACCCGTCCATGCGCGCGGCTTCTGCCAGTTCGTCGGGCAGGGTCAGGTAGAATTGGCGATAGAGGAAGGTCCCGGTCGCGGTCGCGATCAGCGGCAGTGTGAGGCCGGCATAGGAATTGAGAAGGTTCCAGTCGACCGAGACCTCGAGGCCGGTGACGGTGGAAATCAGAAGTCGAACCGGCTGGAACAGATCGGCGGCGACCGCATAGGTCGGCACAACACGCACCTCGAGCGGCAGCATCAGGGTGATGAACACCATCCAGAAGAAGAAGCCTTTCAGCGGCGTCCGGAAGAATACGATGGCAAAGGCCGTCAGCGCCGACAGCGCCACCTTGCCGACCGTGACGAGACTCGCCATGACGAAGCTGTTCAGCATCGCCGTTCCGAGGTTGGCGCGCGACCACGCAGCGCCCATGTTCTCGAACAGGCGATCCTGCGGCACGAAGCTGAAGGGTATGGCGTTGACCTGCTGGAATGTCTGGCTGGCGCCGGACAGGATGACGATGAACGGGCCGATCAGCAGCAGGAAGCCGAAGATCATGACACCGTAGGTCAGCGCGTTGGCGAAAGGGGTCCGCTGGATCATGGGAGCCTCACTTGTAATGGACCTGGCGCTCGATGAAGCGGAACTGAATGAAGGTGAAGATCATGATGAGGCCGATGAGCACGAGGCTCTGGGCCGACGCGCCGGAGTAGTTCAAGCCGCGGAACGCCTCCTCGACGATGCGATAGACCATCACGTCCGTGCCGTGGTTCGGGCCGCCATCGGTCGTGCGGGCGACGATGCCGTAGGTATCGGCACCGACGAAACCTTCGGTCATCATGATGACCAGCAGGAAGAAGAGCGTTGGCGCGAGCAGCGGTATCTGGATATCGACCGCGCGGCGGATCGGGCCGCAGCCGTCCATCGCGGCAGCCTCGATGAGCGAGCGCGGAACCGATTGCAGGCCGGCGAGAAGGAAGATGAAGGTATAGCCCGCCCATTTCCAGGCGAAGACGATGATGACGAGGATCAGGGCGTGACTGCCGTACTTGGCCGGGTTCCAGAAGTCGGGAAAGGCGGCGTTGACCGACGCCATCAGCCCGCGCTCCGGCGACAGGATGAAACGGAAGGCCATGCCGGCCGCAGGTCCGGCAATCGCGTAGGGCAGAATGTAGAGGAAGCGAAACGGGGCGGAGCCCGGTAATTGCCGGTCGACCGCAAGGGCAAGAACGAGGCCGATGAAAATGGTGGCAAGTGTGCCGCAAAGGGCGAATGCCAGGCTGATGCCGACGGAGTTCCAGTAGAGCGGATCGGCGAACACCTCCTGGAAGTTGGTGAAACCGACGAACTCCGCAGCGCCCCCGAATGGCGGCTCCAGCGTGAAGGCCCATCGCAGCACGGCGACCGCCGGCCAATAGAAGAAGAGCAGGATCAGAATGATCTGCGGCAGGGCAAATAGGCTGGGTAGCCACCAGCTGCGAAAGGCCGCACGCTTGTCCATGTCGAATTTCCGATGCGCAAGAATAGAAATCGGAGCCTGCCGATGCTGCGGCAGGCTCCGGACGGATCAGATTTTTAGTTCAGCGTCTGTCCGGCGTAGGTCTTCTCGAAGCGACGCAGAACGGCGTTGCTGCGTTCCACCGTCTTGTCGAGCTCGGCCTGCACGTCTGCGTTCTGCATGAAGATCGCTTCGAGAGCGGTCGCGAACTCCTTGCGGATCTGCGTGAAGCCGCCGAGGCGAATGCCGCGGGTGTTTTCCGAAGTCGGGGTGAAGGACAGGCTCTGGATGGCGAGCTCACGCCCCTTATAGGGGGCCTTGTCGTAGAAGCCATTGGCCTTCATGGCGTCGAAGCCGGTCTTGGTGACCGGGATGTAGCCCGTCACCGTCGACCACCATTCGGCCATTTCCGGCGTCGCGAGATAGTTGAGGAAGGCGGCAGCACCCTTGTATTCCGCTTCCGGACGACCGGCGAGAACCCAGAGCGATGCGCCGCCGACGAGCGAGTTCTGGCGTTCGGTGCCCTTCCATACGGGCAACATGGCGACTTCCCACTTCACACCCTCGGGAAGGGTCTTGCCGATCGTGCCATGGTCGGCGATCGAGGTCTGGATCATCTGGCAGGTCTGGGACGTGAAGGCGGGGACGATGTCCATGCCGAGCTGCTTGGTCTTGACCACGAAGAGCTTCTCGTCGGCCATCTTCTTGAAGAACTTCACGTGGTCGACGAACTTGGTCTTGTTGACGACGAGCTCGGCGTCCAGTCCCTCATAGCCGTTCGCCTTGGTCGCAATCGGCTGGTTGTGGATGGCCGAGAACTGCTCCATTAGCGCCCATGTGTCGAAGTTGAATGCGAGCGGGCATTCGTAGCCGGCTGCCTTCAGCTTGCGCGCCGCTTCTTCGACCTGCTCCCAGGTGTCCGGCTTGAAGTCGATGCCAGCCTTCTGGAAGGCGTCGACGTTGTAATAGAACATGGCCGTCGAGGAGTTGAACGGGAAGGAATTCAGCTCGCCCTTTGCCGTTGCATAATAGTTGGCGATGCCGCCGAAATAATTGTTCCAGTCGATCGTGTAGCCATTGTCGGCCATCAGCTTCTTGGCGGGCACGAATGCGCCGGAGAGCATCATGTCGAGCGTGCCGGCATCATAGATCTGGGTGATCGCCGGCTGCTTCTTGGCGCGGTAGGCGGCGATCGTGTTTTGCAGCGTCGTGTCGTAACCGTTTTGCGAGGTGCAGACGATCTCGAACTCGGACTGGCTGTCGTTGAACTTCTTGCAGGCATCCTGGACACGTTCGCCAAGATCGCCCGAAAGGCCGTACCAGAATTCGAATTTGGTCTTTTCGGCGGCTGCCGCCGGCGCGCCCAACGCGACGCTTGCCATCAGGCCGATGAATACGGACGTAGTGACGGAGACTCTCATTTGCAAAACGCTCCTTGCAGATTGGCGGACACCAGGATCGGTGGCACGAATGAAGCCGGGCGCTTGCTAACAGCTGAGTGTGACAGTCCTTGCCAATCTGCATGATGGAAAAATGAAAGTTTGATTACGCCGCCAAGATGCGGTGCGCTCCATGGTTGCGCCGTGTCCATTTTGCGAGCTGCCATTGTTTGCCTGGCGCCGGATGCCCCCGGCTGTAACGGCGTTGCGCGCAGACGGGGCTGAGCCAGATCGTTTCTGGCGCGATCCGATCGCTCCCGGGGATACCTAATACGAATGGGTTAGGCGACCGCTTTCGTACCTGTGACGTTCACCTATCGTTCGATGCGTATTAGAAGTTAAACTATCTCGCAATACTCATCTAATGCGTTTGCCGTCTGTCGGCGCCGCCCCGTTCAGGAGCTCAGCCGATGGGGTAGGCCGCATGCGTTGACAACCATGTCCAATCGACCACTCTTCTCCCCATGAAGATTCTCGCGATATCAGGCAGCGCCCGGATCAATTCCACCAATACGGCCATGCTGCGTGCCGTCCGTTCGATTGCGCCGGCGAGCATCGATATTTCAGTCTTCGATCGCCTGGGAGACTTGCCGGTCTTTTCGCCGGACCTCGAGAGCCTGCCTCTGCCGCGGACGGTGCGAGACTTTATAGACGCCATCGCAAAGAGTGACGGCCTGATCATTGCAAGCCCGGAATACGTGCGCTCCATTCCCGGCGGCCTCAAGAATGCGATCGACTGGCTCGTATCCGGAGAGGAAATCATCAGCAAGCCGATTGCCCTGCTGCACGCCTCCCATCGGGGAGACGACATGCTGGCCAGTCTGCGCACGGTCCTTGCGACCGTCAGCGACCGTTTCACGACGGACATCTTTCTCCGGCTCCACCTGATGAAAATGGAGCCGGCTGACGTGTCGCGGGCCGTCGAAACACCTGAGAACCGCTGGAAGGTACAAGCCTATCTTCAGGCGTTTGCATCGTTCTGCGTGGCCGAGCGTGAAACCGCTTAAGGTGGAAACCTGTCGTAGCCTCTGGCTGCGGGAGCGATCCGCGCCTCGAGGGGCAGCCCATAGCCTGGCCGATGATCAGCCGGTTCGACGCTCTTTGCGAGCCGTCACCCGCTGATCGACCGGCCGGCGCCCTTCCGACCTGATTTTGCTTGCGAAGTCGGAGAATGGGGTCCGCTCAGCTTTCCGGTTTCCTGGTGGCTTCATAGTTGCTGTGGAGCAAGGACGGGGGCGTGCGTAACCGATAGCTATGCGGTGGCTCTGGACACTTCCGAAAGACAACGCAGAAGGAGTTTGATTGTGGTGAGGCGACGCAACGGTTGGCGACTGGCGTTAATCGCTGCCTGCCTGTTCGTGCTGCAATCGATCGTCGGCGCATTTGCCGCGAGTTCGATGCCTGCCTTCTCGCAAATCGACGCTTTCGGCAATGCGCTCTGCGTAAGCAGGGATCACGCCAGCAACGGCAATCAAGACGCCGATCATCGGACCGCCGCCGATTGCTGCCTTCTCGGATGCTGCGTGTCCTCGCCGTTCCTGGCGGCTGCGCCCCCTGCCGGCGGGGGTGTTGCCCTTCAAGCCGCGTCTGCGGTGCACCAGGTGTGGCCCGCAGCAAGCCCGGTGCCGACCGGCAAACACCGGCCCGGCTATCCTCGCGCGCCTCCAGGGTTGTTCGCCTGATCGATTGCGTTCGGCCGTCCTTTGTCTGACGTGGGCCTTTCGTTCGCCGGCATGCGGCCGCCACCACCGCAACGATCACTCCTTTCGCGGGGTCCAACGCTGACTGCGGGTCGGCATTGAGCTGACGGGCACTGCGCACATCAATCCTGTGCGCGATTGCCGGGCACCACCGATGAAAATCTCGGCAACCTTTTCCGGACCACCGCATCCAACCCGGAGACCCGCGGGAGGTATTCCCGCGTCCTCCTATGAAACGTCCAACCCCGACTAAGCCAATCATCTCAAAGGAATAGCACATGCTGTCGAAACTGATCATCACCGCCGCCTTCCTCGGGATAAGCGCCACGATGGCCTTCGCCCACTCCACGCTCGAAGTGACGGAGGCGCATGTCGGCGCGTCCTACAAGGCGGTCATCCGGGTCCCGCACGGCTGCGAGGGCAAGCCGACGCTCGCTCTGCGGGTCCAGATCCCGGAAGGAATGATTGCGGCAAAGCCGATGCCGAAACCAGGCTGGACGCTGGAGAAGATCAAGGGAGCCTACGCGAAGTCCTACGACTACTTCGGCACGCCGATGAAGGAGGGCGTGAAGGAGATCGTCTGGAAGGGCGGCAGCCTGGCCGACGACGAGTATGAGGAGTTCGTCTTCCGGGCTTTTCTGACCGAAAGCCTGCCGGTCGGCAAGACGCTCTATGTGCCGCTGGTGCAGGAGTGCCCAGATGGCGCGACCGAGCGCTGGATCGAGGTCCCGGCAGAAGGCAAGTCGAGCGACGATCTCGAATCTCCGGCACCCGGCATCAGGCTGCTCGAAAAGAAAAGCGGGCACTGACCGGATCGACTTGGCCCAAGAAGGTTAGCTAACCGGAGAGCACGCATGGCGCTCGTACCAAGGAGCTTCTCCCGCCTGGCGAGGCTGATGGCAATCGCGCTGTGCGGGCTCTTCCTGCAGGCTGGCGTGGCGTTCGCCCATGCGGCGCTCAATTCAAGCGAGCCGGCGGACGGCACGGTCGCCGACACCGCGCCGTCCCTCTACGTGTTGACGTTCAGCGAACCGGTATCGCCATTGCATTTGAAGCTCATCAGGCCGGATGGGACGGTGCTCCCCCTGGAGAAGTTCGAGCTCAAAGATCGAACCGTCGCGATCGCAGCACCAACTGACCTTGGGCGAGGCACGCATGTACTCAGCTGGCGTGTGACCTCCGCCGATGGCCATCCGATCGGTGGATCGGTCGTCTTTTCGCTCGGCGCGACGAGCGCCGCACCGCCCGTAATGGGAGATAGGATCGACTGGGCCGTACGCGCCGGCATCCTGTTATCGAAACTCGCACTTTATGTGGGCCTGTTTATCGGCGTTGGCGGCGTGTTTTCGCTTTGCTGGCTGCCCCGCAGCACCCGCTCAGGAGGCAACGTCGTTGCGGTCGCGCTTGGCACAGGGTTCCTTGGCGCGCTTGCCGCCTTGGGCTTTCAGGGGCTCGATGCGCTGGGAGTTCCCCTGACGCACATTGTCGAGCCGGCCGTTTGGTCCACGGCGACGGCAACGAGCTTCGGGGGGACAGGGATAGCGGCGATCGTTGCCTTTGGCGTGGCCGCCATGGCGCTTAGCGGCAAGGGGCGGTTTGCCCGGGTGTCATCCCTCGCGGCGCTGATCGTGTCATCGGCCGCCTTTTCGCTGAGCGGCCACGCTTCTACGGCAGAGCCGCAATGGCTGATGCGCCCGGCCGTCTTCCTGCACGTCGCTGCAATAGGTCTCTGGGTCGGAGCACTGGCTCCCCTGGGCATGGCGTTGCGGCGCGGCGACCCGATGGCGCTTCGGGCGCTGCGTCGGTTCTCAACATTCATCCCTTATGTGCTTGTCGGGCTCGTTGGGGCGGGTGTCGTCTTGACCATCGTGCAGGTCGAAAAGCCGCAAGCGCTGTTGGAAACCGCCTATGGTCAGGTCTTTATGGTCAAGATGGCATTGCTGGTCGGATTGTTTCTCCTGGCGATCGCAAATCGCTGGCGACTGACGGAGCCGGTCGTTGCTGGAGATCGGACATCAGCGAAGCATCTGGTCCGCTCGATCGCTGCAGAGACGCTTCTCGTTTTCCTGATTTTCGGCGCCGTGTCTTGCTGGCGCTTTACGCCGCCGCCGCGCGTCCTTACCGCCTTGGCGACCCAAGCCGCAAGCCTTCATATCCACACCGACAAGGCGATGGTCCTCGTTGAGGTCTTGCCGGAGCGGATGGGTGAGGTCGACGTATCGATCAACGTTCTCACGGGTGAAAGTGAACCGCTTGCTGCCAAGGAGGTGACGCTCATCCTTTCCAAGCTCGATTCCGGTATCGAGCCGTTCAAGCGCATAGCGGTACGGCGTGGCGAAGCGGATTGGGGGGTCGACCGCATGGCCATCCCCTTGCCGGGTCTCTGGCAACTGCGGGTCGATATTCTGATCAATGACTTCGAGAAGGTAACGCTGAGCGACGAGATCAGCATCGGGCCATGAGCGCGGCGGCCGCGGCGCCGGCAGAGCGATGCTTTGTTAGTATTTTAGAAATATCAAATGTTCATACTGCGCCACCATGCGCGGTTTTCTGCTGATGGCAATTTTCGCTGGCGGATTGTGGGTGGCGGACACGACCCTGTGTGAAGGCCGCTACACCCAGGAGTTTGGACATGAAATTCACTCCGCGACCAGACGCGCCGGGTATTGGCTGAACGCCCAATTGAACTTTCTGCGCACCCGCTTCTAGCCGTCCATTGTCCGGCAGCGCAGGAGGCCGAGGCGTCAGCTTTCCCAAGGCCCCGCATTTGATCTCGGCAATGACCAAGCGGGCGCCGGCTGACGTCTGATGCGTTCACCGCGGGTCCGAAGCTGTCGTCTTCGGAAGATAGACGGCGACATTATTTCTTTCGCCGGAGAACGCACCGGCGACGAACAGATATGCCGCAATCCCCAAGATGGCGAGCAGCATCAAGCCTATCGGCAGTTCTGTCGAAGACCTCCGCGGCTTGTCATAGCTGTGCTTGTGGTTCATCTCCAAGTCCTTGCATGTCGCCTTATCCCTCGACAGCAGCAGAGCCGGCCGAAAGGAATTTGGGACTGCTCTGATGCTGTCTTGCACCCATGGTCAGTGCTGAACACCATGGGCCTGCAGGGTTATATTAGAACCTGCGATGATGCCTAAAGTTCCCGACCGCGGCCGTGGTCTCGCGGTCTGCCGTCGCTGATGAGAACGTTTGGAGAACTTTCCTGTGTGACAGGATCATCTGCCGGTGTATAAGGCCGAATGGTCCAAAGAGCAGGCAGCGCCGATCTTCCGCTTCACAGTGGCCGGGTTCCCCGGTGGCTTGGCGAGCGCATGACGAAACTTGGCGCGATCATCACCCAGGCGATTGTCTTCGAATACGGTCGAGACGAATTTCTTCGGCGGCTGGCGCATCCGTTCTGGTTTCAGTCTTTCGGATGCGTCATGGGCATGGACTGGCACTCCTCGGGCATCACCACCAGCGTCATCGGCGCCCTGAAGCGTGGTTTGTCGCCTCTGTCCGGCGAACTCGGCATTCATGTCTGCGGCGGGCGAGGGCGGAATTCTCGGGAGACGCCTGGCGAGTTGATCGCGATCGGCGAGCGCGTGGGTCTGGATGGAGGTGGCCTTGCGACCACCAGCCGCCTCGTCGCAAAGGTCGACAGCGCGGCGGTGCAGGATGGCTTCGACCTTTACCTGCACGGCTTTATCGTCGCCGACGACGGCAAATGGGTCGTCGTGCAACAGGGCATGAACGGCGAAAAGCGGCAGGCCCGGCGCTACCACTGGCTGTCGGAGGGTATCACCAGCTTTGTGGACTCGCCTCATACGGCGATCGAGGGTGCGCGGCAGGGCGAGATCGTCAATCTTGCCGATCGCCGCGCCGCGGCCTCGCGCAACAGTCAGCTCGATCTGCTGGCTTCGCTCGGACCGGATCGGATTGTCCGGGAGGTCGTGGCTATCGAGCCCGGGCGCGAAGCCAGGCAAACCGCGCAGCCGATGCTGCCGCATCTGATCATGCCTGCACATCACGATGTGCGCCAGGAAGACGTCAACATGAAGCGTCTGCACGCCACGCTCGCGGCCGCTGCCGACCGCGGTCCAGAGGATTTCGAGCACCTCCTGCTGGTGCCGGGCGTTGGGGCGCGGACCGTCAAGGCGCTGGCGATGGTGGCCGAAGTCGTGCACGGTGCGCCATGCCGGTTCGCCGATCCGGCGCGCTTCTCGCTTGCCCATGGAGGCAAGGATCGCCACCCATTTCCGGTGCCACTGAAAGTCTATGACGAGACCATCCGGGTGATGAAGTCGGCCGTGTCGAAGGCGAAGCTCGGTCGCGGCGAAGAGATGCAGGTTCTCAAACGCCTGGACGATCAGGCTCGCCAGCTCGAAAAATATGTGACCGGCCCGGGTCTCAAGGAAATCGTGGCCGGCGAGTTTCGCCAATCGCAAGAGTTCGGCGGCCGCAGTGTATTTGGCTGGGAAGGACCGACTGGACCATCAGAGGACGCGGAGCGGTTGCCCCGTTTCGGTCGCCGCGACCGGTAGACAGCTCTGTGTGACAGCAAGGCGTTGCAGCGAATCTCTTTCTTTGATCTCTTCGAGAAGTTCTCGCCGGAACTCAAACCTCCTCCCAAGGGTTGGAAGGAAGCTTGCGAGGGCGAGCCAGCAGAATCCACGCCAAGAGGAGTCTCGCGATGGAAGAACTGCAGAGCATCACGGTATCTGAGGAACGGCTCGAGGATTGCCGTGACGTCGTTGAGCTTGATCTTCAGCTTTTGATCCGCGACACGATCGACTCCGGGTTTTCGGTGGAGGAGGTGTTGATCGCGATCAGTGAACTGGTGGCGGAAGATTTCGCCAGCGCCGTCAAGGTCGCCAGCGTCCACTAAGAAGCGCATTGCTGACCGAAACGGAGCATCTGGTCCCGCAGCGAAGGCTCGGCGACACGCTTTGCTGCTTCCCGATAGTCGAACCAGGCCAGCTTCCGCTCACCCTTCTCGGGGAATTTCCGGCGCATGCGCCCGACTTCGAGGAGGTGGAGCTGAACCCTGCAGGAAATCTTGAGCCCGTGGTCCAATCGTTTTTTGTAGAAGTAGTGGCCGAACGGGAACCTCTGGCAAGTCCCTTTGACGCCTGCTTCCTCATAGGCCTCTCTCGCCGCGACCTCATGCGCGCGCTTTCCCTTCATCGGCCAGCCCTTCGGAATGACCCAGCGGCCGGTGTCCCGGCTGGTGATGAGAAGAATTTCCAGTGCGTTGTCGTTACGGCGGTAACACAGGGCCGCGTATTGCACGCGTGGCGGCCGGCGAAGCATCAACTGCACGTCAGAGGCAATTTGATCTAGAAAATTCACAGAAACGCTATCTCCTTTGTTGCCCTTTGTATGCGGGCAGGCTTTCTGTCTGCCACTCGAAGATAGAGGATAACAACCAGATAGGCGGTTCTGTTCCACCAACACATCACGCTCAAC
This sequence comes from Ensifer sp. VA4, assembly GCF_055710065.1. Taxonomy (NCBI): domain Bacteria; kingdom Pseudomonadati; phylum Pseudomonadota; class Alphaproteobacteria; order Hyphomicrobiales; family Rhizobiaceae; genus Ensifer; species Ensifer sp. VA4. Next base: position 151,973 of record NZ_JBVQPO010000014.1, read on the forward strand.
GCACTACGCGAAAGTGGGACGCGGGACGGACGACCGGCCGGTTCAAAGCGTTGACAGGATACGGTTGCTGAGCGATCCGCGATAGGTCTTCTTGATCTCGACCTTGTTTTCCAGTGAATCCAAGATCTCCTCGCAGAAATCAATGTCGTGAAGCTCGCGGATGGTCTGGAGGCCGCCAGGCGTGAATACGTTGATTTCCAGAAGCTTGTCGCCGACGATATCAAGGCCGACCAGGAACATGCCGTCCTCAACCAGTTTCGGACGTAGTGTTTCGGCGATCGCCAGCATCTCTTTCGTAACGTGGGCCGCCTTTGGAGTGCCGCTGGCGTGGATATTGGACCGCACGTCTCCCTTGGGCGGCACGCGTCTGAACGCAGCATAGACGCCGCCCCTCTGGAGCGGCCGTCCGTTCATCAGGAACAACCGCGTGTCGCCTTCCGATGCTTTCGGAAGGTAGCCCTGCACGATCAGATAGCCGACGACGCCGACGGCCTCGACAATTTGAGTAAGGTTGCCCTCCGTGCTGGTCGCGACCCTGAAGACATTTCTACCGCCAGATCCCTGCAACGGTTTGATGATCACGCCCTCGGAGTAACCGTCGATGAACGCGCGAATTTCATCGATGTCCTTGGAGATCAGAGTTGTCGGGCGAACGGCCACCGGGAAATCCTGAAAATAGAGCTTATCTTGTGCCAATGCCAAGCCGCAGGGGTCGTTGACGACAATCGTACCGCGCTCGGTGGCGAGACGACCGAAATTCGCCCCGGCGTGCGATGCCCAAGGACGGCTATCCGCATCCTCCGATGGGTCGTTACGCAGAAACAGAACATCCACGTCTTCAATATTGACGACGACCCTGTCTGCGTCCCTGAGTGCGCGCAAAAGCGTTTCTGGTTTCTTTGGCCGTGTTCCGTCGAAACCGGCCGCCCGTATCATCAATGTGTCGTCCGGGCGCAGGATAAAATCACCGGGCGTGACATACAGGACCTCATGCCCGCGGGCGAGCGCGGCAAGCGCCAACGCTGTGGTCGTATAAGCTGGCTCTTCGGTTTCGAGTGCGTTGACAAGGAGGGCGATTCGCATTGAGGTCCCCAGCTTCGGATTTTGGTCCTGTTCGCGCCAGCGCCTGATGCACCGCGCACGACCTAAGAAATAGGGCGGGACGACACTGCACCAAGACGGCCTACTCCTGCGCGTCGCGCCAGGCTGCCATCGGCGCTTTGTTCGCGATGCCATTGTCGATGGTCAGCACGCTGTCGAAGAGATCGGCGTCACTCCCTGATTGGATCGACGAGGTATCATGCGTGATGGCGATTGCAGTCGCCTCTGGACAATGATCCTTTATCGATCGATGAAATGCCTGAACCGCCTGGCTGTCCAGGGCGCTCGTCGCCTCGTCGAGGAAGAGCAGGCCCGGCTTTAACAAAATGATCTTGGCCAGGACGAGCTTCTGTTTCTCGCCTCCGGAGAGAAGCTTGTCCCAGGTCTGGCCATCGCGACCATCCTTTGAAAGCTCGCCCGCAAATTCTTCGAGCCCGGCCTCCTCCAGCGCCGCCACGGCAGCGGCGTCGGTATGGGTCTCAGCCTCATCCGGCAAACAGACGAGCTCCTTCAGGCAAACGCCCTGGAGCTTGACGTCCTGGGCGGCGTAGAGGCTTCGAACTTTTCCGGGCGTAATGATCGTGCCGCGGCCATGTGCCCAAAGAGCGTTTATCGCTTTGAGCAGCGAGGTCTTGCCGCTACCGGAATCACCGACCACCAACGTCCACTCTCCAGGGCGGAAATGCAGCTTGTCGGCGGTTAGAAAGGGGTTGGCGTCGCCAGCATGCAGGAGTTCGAGCGAGTGAATGGTCAGGCCTCGCGCGGCATCCTGGGTCTTGTATTCGAACGCCGAGGGGCCGCTTCGGGCATAGTAGTCCTGTGGCTGCTGCACGCTTTCTATCGCTTGCGCAAGTTCGGTGATCCGGCGTGCATCGGCCCTTAGCGTCGCAATGTCGGGCATCGCGTGGATGAACCACGAGCATTCGTTGATGAGCGCCGTCGCCAGCTCGGCGCCGGTGACATAGTCCTGCAGGCTGATCGTCTTGTCGACGTAGGGGAGCAGCCCTGGTGCGTAGGCGACAATGCGTGAGCCGATGAAATTGTGCACCAGCTCGAACCCCATGAAGCCGGCGGTCACGCGATTGAGGCTTGCCCAGGTGCGATCGATCTCGCGATATCGGCTCCGGTTGACTACCTTCTGGGCCGGTTCGCCATTAATAACCGCAACATGAAAACTGCGGTGCAACAATTGGTTCAATTCGCTGCGATAACTGCCTTCCGCCGATTGGATGCGTATCGAGAGACCCTGCAGGACACGACCGAGCTTGGCTGCGAGGAACGTATTCAGCGGGACGTAGATCGCGATTGCGAGGAATGTCAAACAGGCGCTGCCGTAGCTGCCCAGGAGATCGAGTCCTCTGACGGTGCTCGACGTCTCGATCAGTTTTAGCCCGACGAATCCAAGCGATAGCACGACGCCGGCTATGCCCACGCCCAGGCCGATTGCACCGCCCGTCATGCCCTTTATGGCTTCCTGCATCCTCTGATCGATGTTGTCGGGCGATGAAGCCTCCGCCTCGCTTGCGGCGCCAAACCCGTTTTGCAGGAGGTGGAAATGGGTGTGGTTGGAATCGAGCAGCGCCTGGTTGAAGCGATCGTCCAGCCATTGGCGCCATTTCCGGTGGAGCGTGGTCGAAAAGAAATGACGGACCGCTGTGAAACCTGCGTCCCTGGTGATGGCGATCGCGGCAAGCGTGGCTGCGGTGGTCAGGAGCGACCAGGGCGTCGTCGGCACGGTAGGATGGTGAAAATTCGCGATCCGATTGACGAGTTCGCCGGAGGTCAAGGCGAACCATACGCTTGCCTGAGCCGACAAGCCGGTGAGCAGCAGGATAAGAAACGTCAAGCCCCAGGCCTCGCGCCAACGCTCGGAGAGCCAGTAGGCCAGCAACAGACCCCAAAAGCTGCGCATTGAAGCAACAGGACTGGTCCGGCGCAGTCGCTCCCGGCCGAAGGTCCATCTGACCAGTGCTGCTGTTCGCTGTGCGTTACTGCGCACGACCTCACTTAAAGCCATCCCCATGAACTGGGGCGAGGATCGGGCTTGTCAAATCCGAGGAATATTGCAAGAGGGGCCAGAACCCCTGCCAATTGCCGAGATCCTTTCATCTCCGAGGCGTAAGTGTCGGTGATCGAAATGTCGTTACGGATCAATTCCGCCCGTTCACGCCCAGCCTGTCGAAGGCCGTGCCCGGGCACGCTTCGCACTCCGGGTACCTGCTTCGGCGCCGTCCGGAACCTTTTATCGCCGCAGATGTTGGAGGCGTTCCAACCAGATGGCACAGGAGCTTGTTATGCCGGAGAAGACACTCGAGGCGCTGTTTTATGACGGCCTTAAGGACATCTACTATGCGGAGAAGCAGATACTGAAAGCGCTGCCGAAGATGGCGCGCGCGGCGCAGTTGCCCGATAGCAAAGCGGCATTCCAGAAGCATCGGGACGAAACGGAGCACCATGTCGAGCGCCTGCAACAGGTCTTTGAGATCATCGAGAAACGTGCGCAGGGGAAGACCTGCGAGGCTATTCAGGGCCTCATTGCCGAAGGTGAGGAGATTATCGAAGAATTCAAAGGGAGCCCGGCCCTCGACGCGGGCCTCATCTCCACGGCTCAGGCGGTCGAACACTACGAGATCGCGCGCTATGGCACCCTGAAAACTTGGGCCAAGCAACTTGGGTTGGAGAAGGCGGCGCTGCTGCTCGACCAGACTCTTCAGGAAGAAGGGGCGACCGACAAGGCACTCACCAAGATCGCTCTGTCCGCCGCCAACAACAAGGCAAAGGTTGCAGCTTGATCGGAGCAAGGGGCGGGGCGTAGGTTCGCCCTTCGCGTCAAGGCGGGCGGTTGGGCGAGAAGCGGCCCGGCACGGGGCCGGGCCGCCATTGTTCACTCACTCACGATGCTCGGGCATCGCCTTGAGTTGATCCTTGGTCCAGGCCGTCACCGCATGAACCTCACCGTTTTCATCCCGCATGAAATCGAGGTCGGCAGTAGGTACTGCAACCGGCTTTGCGCCGATGCCGAGAAAGCCGCCGACGTCGATGATAACGGTGCTTGCGGCGCCGGCGCCGTGGACGTGGTCAACCGTGCCGACCTTGTCGTCATCCACCCCATATACTGTCGCGCCCTCTAGGACGGCAGGCGTGAGTTCCGTCGGGTCGAGGCGTACGTGATTGGCATGATCCATTTTCGTTGCTCCTTTGAAATGAACCGAAAAGAACCGGCACTGGACGAAACTGTTCCACGCGAACCACGGCTGGCAGCCGTCGTGGGCATCGAGAACCAGGTCGATGGCCGTCAAAATTCGGATGTTTCTCGGAACTTGCAGCGTATCCCCCCGGTTAGACCGCCACGGGCCGATTGGGACCCGGTAAGAGGAACTCCATGAAACGCACCACTCTCGCAATGGCAGCGCTCTTCGGTGTCCTCGCAACGCCGGCCTTCGCGCAGACGACGCCCAATTTTGACGGGGAGACGCCCGCCATTGCGACCCCGGACTCGATCAATCCGACCGCACCGGTGGCCGGCGCCAGCAGCTTCACCGAAGCTCAGGCCAAGGATCGCATCGAAAAGGCCGGCTACGCTTCCGTGCAGGGCTTGAAACTGGACAGCCAGGGCGTCTGGCGGGCTGCAGCGACAAGGGGCGGAAAGTCCGTTGAGGTCGCCCTCGACTATCAGGGCAACGTGACGTCTCAATCGAAGAAGTGAGGAGATCGCGACATGAAAACCGTAAGTGGTTTGTTCGACGACTATGCGGATGCGCAGTCGGCGGCCCGTGAACTGGAGCAAGCGGGAATTCCTCCGGAAAACATCGGCATTATCGCCAACAACGCGGGCGGCCGATATTCTCCTGAGAGCGGCGCTGCCGAGGGCGCCGGAGCCGGCGCGGCCATCGGCGCCACCAGTGGAGGCGGGGTCGGCCTGTTGACGGGCCTCGGCCTTATGGCGGTTCCCGGTATTGGTCCGATCGTGGCGGCGGGGTGGCTTGCTGCGACGGCTGCGGGCGCCGCAACCGGCGCCATTGCCGGCGGTGCCGTGGGCGGCGTGATCGGCGCTCTTTCGGAATCGGGTATCGATGAAGCGGACGCGAACGTGTATGCCGAGGGCATCCGCCGTGGCGGCGCACTCGTGACGGCGCGGTCGCTGAGCGAACCTCTGGCCGAGCATGCGCGGACGATCTTTCGCAACAGAGGTGTCGATTTGGCCGAACGTCGCGCCGCCTACGAAGCGACCGGTTGGCGCCGCTTCGATGAACGAGGGGAGCCGCTGACAGAGACCGAAATCGGAATGCATCGCGATCGGTTGCGTTCGGGGCTTTAGATCCAGCGGCTGCCGTTAAAGGATGTCGCGCAAAAGTGCGCCGCAATTTGTGGTGCCAAAGTGCTCCGCTGCGGGCAGCGGAGCTGGAATGTGGCCTGCAATTGGGCCGACCATAGGACACCCATCATTTCGAGGGCCAGGGCGTTTGCGCGCGACCATAGGCGTTCGCATCCGATCCCCGTGCCTTCGCTGCCGTCCGTGGCGGCAGCGCGCACGCGAGGAACAAACATGCATGGAAGCGGTTCGATACGATGTCCAGAGCGACTGAGTGCAAGGAGCGAATGCATGAGCGAGGCGCAAATCACCGACAACCACGACGAAATTCGCCATTGGGCCGAAGCGCGCAAGGGAAGACCCGCCCGGGTAAAAGGTGCCCTCGATGGAATATTGCGGATCGATTTCGGGGAAGCAGAGGTGGACCTGGAGCCGATCTCCTGGGATGAGTTTTTCCGCATTTTCGATCACAACAAGCTGCTGTTTCTTCGCCAGGACAAAACGGCGGATGGCCGACTGAGCCGGTTCAACAAATTCGTGGACCGGCCCTGATCTCACCAGTGGGCACGAGCTAGGACTGCCCTTCCGACTGCGACCGGGCCAAACGCGCCTGCAGGGATCTGCCTAACTCGCCGATGCCCGGCGCATTATTCACCGTCGGTGTCTCCCCCCAACATCGAGGGCCACCCGTCACCTGTTGGTATCATCGGGCGCGCTGTTGTTGCTTGGTGCGCCCGTTCCGGATTGTGGGGTTGGGTTGCGATCCGTGGGTGCCAGGCCTTGCGGGCTCTCGGTGCTCAGGCGCTGTTCGGCTTCCGGCCGTTGACCCGAAGCGGCGGGCCCAGTGCGTTCAACCGAACCGGTTTGATCAGAGCCACCGCCTTGCCCCCATTCCACGAGGCCCCATGCGGCCAGCGCCAAAGCCAGGCTGGCGACGAGCACCAGAAAGACGCGCCTGCCCAATCCTGCCTGCCTGACTTCGCGTGGTGAAAACTGGGTTCGCTTTGCACCATGCGTTGCAGATTTCGGTTCGCCGCGCTCGTCCAAATGCTCAACCATTTGTCTGCCTCATATGTATCCTCTGCGCCCGCTACCCGATGAGGAGAGGGGCCAAGGATACAACCGATCTCATCTTCAATGGTTCCAACTGGGCATCCGCATCGGCAAGCGCGGTGATACTCCGTTCCTGGCCGCCGATCCGATTGCTAAGAACGTCGCTGGCCTGAAAGGAGATCGATGCGGGCGCGAACACGGGCAACACCTTCCGGGATACTCGCGCTCGGAATCGACGAATAGCCCATGCGGAAGTAGCGACAGGGCTCGTCACTTCTGGGGAAGAAGGGGGAGCCGGATTCGACGAGCACGCCATGCTGGCGCAGTTCGCTCACAAGTCGATCGGCGTCGAGCCCTTCCGGTCCCTTGATCCAGAAAGACGTGCCGCCGAAGGCCGACGAGCCCGCGATCGTCAATCCCTCGCGGCGGAGTGCCTCCGCCATGAGCACGTGGCGCTTGTGATACTCCGTGCGCATGCGATGCAGCACGGCGTCATAGTGGCCGAGCGCCAGGAAATAGGCTGCGGTGCGCTGCAGGTGACCGGGCGGATGGCGCAGCATCAGCGAGCGGAGCGCGCGGGCCTCGCGAATGAAGGGGGCCGGCGCGACGAGGTAGCCGAGCCGAAGTCCTGGAAACAGCGATTTCGAGAAGCTGCCGATGTAGAGCACACGCCCGGTCGGATCGAGGGCCTTCAGTGCCGGCGAGGGCGGTGCCAGATAGCTGATCTCGAACTCGTAGTCGTCCTCGACGATCACGAAGTCCTTCTCCTCGGCGGCCTCAAGCAGCCGCGCGCGCCGGTCGACCGGCATAGTCGCGCCCGTCGGTGAATGGTGGCTCGGCGTCACGAACACGGCGTCGACGTTCTCCGGCAGGGCATCCGGCGAAAGGCCCTCGCCATCGACGTCGACTGTGGTGACATCGGCACCGCTCAGCAGCAGCGAGGCGCTGATGTCGGGGTGGCATGGGTTTTCGCAGACCGCGGCCGAGGCCTTGTCCAAGATCAGTCGGGTCACGATCCAGAGCGCATTCTGGGCGCCGACGGTGACGAGAATTTCGTCCGGAGTGGCATGGATGCCGCGTCTGGGCAACGTGCGCGAGCAGATGTAATTGACGAGCCGCACGTCATCGGCCGCGGCAAAGTCGCTCGCCATCAACACGAAGTCCTCACGGGCGAGCGCCCGGCGGGCGCAATCACGCCAGGCGTTGAGGTCGAAGAGCGTCGGGTCCATCTGGCCATAGAGGAAGGGGAAGGGATAACGGCGCCAATCCAGCGGCTTCGGGATCTGGCGCACGACGCCGAAGCTCATCTTGATCTTGCTGCTCCAGTCCACCGCGGCGGAACCGCCGGACGGCAGGTTGTCGTCCACGTCCCTGCCTGGCGGATTGTCGGTGATGCGATAGGAACTGCGGCTGGCGGCCTCGACGTAACCCTGAGAGACCAATTCCTGGTAGGCGAGGGTGACCGTGATGCGTGAGATGCGCAGATAATCAGCGAGCTTGCGCGTCGAGGGCAGGTGCGCGCCGGGCTGTACCCGCCCGGCGAGCACCGCCGAAACTACCGTCTCGCGTAATTGCGCCTGCAAGCCGATTCCGCTTTCGCGCTCGATGAAGAAAATCGTTTCGGAAACGCTCATGCGCACAGAGGCAGCCCTCAGCGAGGTCAATCTGGATCTACTCAACTTCCAAACTGGATATAACGCAAGCCAAGCCTCGACCTTATCGTCGTCAGCAAGGCCGGAAGAACCGGTCAATCAATAATCAAAGAGGAGAACGAACAATGCTACATGGACATTTCAAGCGGTTAGCAGCAGCGGCCAGCATCGTGGCGAGCCTTGCCGCATCGAGCGCAGCTTATGCGGAGACGAAGCTTGTCGTCGGCTATCAGCAGATCGTTGGTCCCTTCGTCGCCGCAATCGCCGATGGCCGTTTCGACGCGGCGGCCAAGGAGGCCGGCTATTCGATCGACTGGCGCCAGTTCAGCTCGGCCGGCGACATCACGACGGCGCTCGCTTCCGGCGACGTGCCGATCGGCGTTCTCGGGTCGACCGGCACGGCGGCGGCCGCCACACGCGGCGTCGACCTGCAGCTCTTCTGGATCCTCGACAATATCGGCCAGTCGGAAGCGCTCGTCGCGCGCGATGGTTCGGGCATCGAAACGCCGGCCGACCTCAAGGGCAAGAAAGTCGCCGTCCCCTTCGTCTCGACCTCGCACTTTCATCTGCTTGTCGGCATGAACAAGGTCTGGAACGTCGATCCCCGCGAGGTGGAAATCCTCAACCTGAAGCCGCCGCAGATCGTCGCCGCCTGGCAGCGCGGCGATATCGATGCCGCCTATGTCTGGCCACCGGCGCTTTCCGAAATCCAGAAGACCGGCAAGACAATCTCCGATTCCGAGGTGATCGGTGCGGCGAGCGTACCGACCTTCGACGGCCTGGTGGTCGACAAGGCCTGGGCGGAAGAAAACCCGAAGCTGATGGAGGCCTTCACCAAGGTCCTGGCGAAAGCCTATGCCGACTACAATTCCAACAAGGCCGCCTGGACGGAAGAGTCGGCCGAGGTTCAGGGTATCGTCAAGCTGATCGGCGGCGACGGCCCGAGCACGGTGGAAGCCCTGCGCCTGCTCTCTTTCCCGAATGCGGATGAGCAGGCCTCCGACGTCTGGCTCGGCGGCGGTGCGACGCGCGCGCTCGGCGAGAGCGCAAAATTCCTGGTCGAACAGAAGCAGATCGGCAATTCGCTTGACGACTATGCGCCCTACGTCAACGCGAACTTCGCGAAGGCTGCCGCGCAATAGCGTATTCTGCCTGTTGCGCCGGCCGTGGGGAGCGGCCGGTGCGTCCATCATCGAGACCGTGACCGAGGTGCAGGGAGGCATTTCTCATGGAAACACTGAGCGTCAGGAACATCAGTCTGACCTATCCGGGCCTGTACTCGGACCAGGCGATCATCGCCTTGAAAGGTGTAAACCTTACCATCAACAGCGGCGATTTCGTCGTTGCATTGGGTGCTTCCGGCTGCGGAAAAACCACCTTGCTCAATCTGATGGCGGGCTTCATGGCCCCCTCGGAGGGCGATATCACGCTTGGCAGCCATCAGGTCAACGGGCCGGGCGCCGAACGCGGCGTGGTCTTCCAGAAACACGCGCTTCTGCCGTGGCTCAACGTAATCGAGAACACCGAATTCGGTCTCAAGCTGCGTGGTGTCGACAAGGCGACTAGGCGGGAACTCGCCACCAGGAACCTCGCCTTGGTCGGGCTGCAGGACTTCCACCGCCACATGATCTATCACCTGTCGGGCGGCATGCAGCAACGCGTCGGCATTGCGCGGGCACTGACCTGCGATCCCGCCATGCTCTTGATGGACGAGCCGATGGCAGCGCTCGACGCGCTGACGCGAGAGACCATTCAGGAACTGCTGCTCAAGGTCTGGCAGCTCACCAACAAGATGTTCTTCTTCATCACCCACAGCGTCGAAGAGGCGCTGTTCCTCGGCTCGCGGCTGATCGTCATGTCGCCGCGGCCGGGCCGCATCACCCACACCTACGAACTCGACTTCAACAAACGTTTCCTCGCCGAGGGCAATGCGCGTGCGATCAAGTCCAGCCCGGAATTCATCCGCATGCGCGAGGAAGTGCTCGGCATCATCTATGGCGACGAACGTGCGTCCGGCAACCCGGAGGTGGCCCATGCTTGATAGAGTGACACGAGCCAAGCCCGCCAAGGCCGGAAAGATCTTCGGTGCGCCAGGTGACGGAAGCAGCGGCCTGATCAGTTTCGCAACGACGGTCGTTCTCGTCGCCCTCTGGTTCACCGTCACCGAATCCGGCTGGGTCAAGCCGCTCTTCCTGCCGTCGCCGCTGGCGGTCTGGGACAAATTCATACTGGCGCTGACCGACGGCGTTTCGAACTCGACGCTGATGGAGCATACGCTCGCCAGTATCGGCCGCGTCTTCGGTGCCTTCCTGCTGGCGTTGGTGACGGCGGTGCCGATCGGCATCCTGATGGGGGTCAATCGCGTCGTGCGCGGCCTCTTCGATCCGATCATCGAATTTTACCGGCCGCTGCCGCCGCTTGCCTACCTGCCGCTGGTGATCATCTGGCTTGGCATCGGCGAGTTCCCGAAGGTGTTCCTGATCTATCTGGCGATCTTCGCGCCGATGGCGATTGCCGCAAGGGCAGGGGTACGTTCGGTCTCGACCGAACAGATCCACGCGGCCTATGCGATGGGAGCCACGCGCGGACAGGTGATCAGCCAGGTGATCATGAAGGCCGCCTTGCCCGAGATCTTCACCGGCATGCGCATCGGCATCGGCGTCGGCTGGACCACTCTGGTGGCCGCGGAAATGGTTGCTGCAAACCGAGGCCTGGGCTTCATGGTCCTCAACGCCGCCGAAAACCTCGAAAGCGATACCGTGATCATGGGCATCTTCATCATCGGCATCTTCGCTTTCGCCTTCGATCTTTTGATCCGCTACCTCGAAAAGGCGCTGATCCCCTGGAAGGGCCGCCTGTAACCGGCGGCAACTTCGACACTTCATCTGAATTCGGCCTGGCGGCCTTTTGAAGACGGCATTTCCCGTCTCCGGCGAAGCCATGCCTTGCGGACCAAGCCAAAGGACAGGACCATGACACTCTCTGCAACCGATCTCAAAACCTTGTTCGATGCCTTCAACCGGCACGACATCGACGGGGTCATGCGCTTCTTCGCCGAGGACTGCGTATTCAATGCGGTCGGCGGCCCGGAGGTTCACGGCACCCGCTTCGTCGGCACCGGAGCGATCGCAGATGCTTTCAGCAGCGTCTGGAAATCGATGCCGGATGCCGAGTGGGGCAACCACAGCCATTTCGTGGAGGGCGATCGCGGCGTGTCCGAATGGACCTTCTCGGGCACGGCGGCCGATGGCAGCCGCATCGAGGCGGAAGGCTGCGACCTCTTCACATTCCGCAACGGCAAGATCGTGCGCAAGCAGGCGTTCCGCAAGAACCGCCCGGTCCTGCAACCCCGCTACTGATGGCCTGGAGCAAGAGCCATGCAACTGCGCGCCACACCCCTCAAGCCCGCAAGGCAGCCGTTTGATCCGGCCTACGATCCCAACCATGCCCGCAGCCCCGGCACGGGCAAGGACTATGCGCCGACCTACTGGATTGGTACCGCCGGGCCCGAACCCGAGGATGACGGTCCCGTCACCCGGGACATCGATGTCGACGTCGCCATCATCGGTTCGGGCTATACCGGCCTCTCCTGTGCCATCCATCTGGCGCGCGACCACGGCATCAAGGCGATGGTGCTGGAGGCCAATGGCGTTGCCTGGGGCTGCAGCACCCGCAATGGCGGGCAGGCGCAGATTTCCGCCGGCCGGCTGAAGCGCTCGCAATGGATTGCCCGTTGGGGTGTGGATGTCGCCAGAAAGATGCATGCCGAGATCGCCGAAGGCTTCGACCTTTTCCGGGCGCTGGTCCGGGAACCGGAGATCGACTGCGATCCGCAGGACGGCGGCCATCTCTATATCGCCCACCGCGACAAGATGCTGCCGGCGCTCGAGAGCGAGGTTCGCGTCCTCAACGACACGTTTGGCTACCGAGCCCGCATGGTCTCGCGCGAGGAGATCCACCGCGATTTCGTCCGCGATGAGGAAGCGCGCGGGGCGATGCACGAGCCCGACGGCATGGGCATTCATGCGGCAAAGCTCGCCTTCGGCTACCTGAAGCTCGCCCGCCGGCTTGGCGCAAAGGTGCATACCTCCAGTCCCGTGCTCTCCTGCACGACGAAGGGTGGCTTGCACTACCTGACGACGCCGGGCGGCACGGTTCGTGCCCGCGCCGTCTGCATTGCAACCGCCGGCTACACGTCACCCGGCATGAATGCGCTCACGCGCCACCGGTTGATGCCGATCCTGTCGAACTCGATCGTCACCCGGCCGCTGACTGAAGGCGAGCAGCAGGCGCTGAACTTCAAGGCGCGCATACCGCTTACCGACACGCGCACACTCCGCCACTACTACCGCATGCTGCCCGATGGCCGCGTGCAGATCGGCAGCCGCAGCGCCATAACCGGGCGCGATGCCGGCAACCCGAAGCATCTCGAGCTGCTGCTCGGAGGTCTCTACCGCAAGTTCCCGGCGCTGAAGGGCATCGACATCGACTACTCCTGGTGGGGCTGGGTGGATGTCAGCCACGACATGATGCCGCGCATCTTCCAGCCGGATCCGGGCCAAAGGCTGTTCTACGCCATGGGTTATGGCGGCAACGGCGTCATGTATTCCGCCCAGGCCGGCCGCCGCATGGCCCAGATGGTCGCCGGCAAGGGCGGCGCCCTCGACCTTCCCATCTTCACCTCGCCCTTGCCGAGCCACGGGCTTTTGACGCCGTTCCGCCGGCTTGGCCAATGGGGAATGTACCGCTGGTACTACCTCCGCGACGAGATCCTCTAACTCTTTGAAATAATTCCCAGGAAAGGAACTGCCCCATGAAAATGACCACCGAGGAAGCCTTCGTCAAAGTCTTGCAGATGCATGGCCTCGAACATGCCTTCGGCATCATCGGCTCGGCCATGATGCCGGTGTCGGATCTGTTCCCCAAGGCCGGCATCAAGTTCTGGGACTGCGCCCACGAGACCAATGCCGGCATGATGGCCGACGGCTTCAGCCGCGCCACCGGCACGATGTCGATCGCGATCGGCCAGAACGGCCCCGGCGTCACCGGTTTCATCACGGCGATCAAGACCGCCTACTGGAACCACACGCCGCTTTTGATGGTCACGCCGCAGGCGGCCAACAAGACGATCGGCCAGGGCGGTTTCCAGGAAGTCGACCAGATGGCGATGTTTGAGGAGATGGTCTGCTATCAGGAGGAAGTGCGCGATCCCTCCCGCATTCCCGAGGTGCTGAACCGGGTCATCGAAAAAGCCTGGCGCGGCTGCGCCCCGGCGCAGATCAACATCCCGCGCGACTACTGGACCCAGGTCATCGACGTCGACCTGCCGGCAATCGTCCGTTTCGAGCGTCCGGCCGGCGGGCCGCAGGCGATCGCAGAAGCGGCCAAGTTGCTTTCAGAGGCGAAATTCCCGGTCATCCTCAATGGCGCCGGCGTCGTCATCGGCAATGCCATTGGCGATTCCATGAAGCTTGCCGAGCGGCTCGATGCACCGGTTTGCTGTGGCTATCAGCACAATGACGCCTTCCCCGGCAGCCATCGCCTGTCGGTCGGTCCGCTCGGCTACAACGGCTCGAAGGCGGCGATGGAGCTGATCTCCAAGGCCGACGTCGTACTGGCGCTCGGCACCCGGCTCAATCCCTTCTCGACCCTGCCGGGCTACGGCATCGACTATTGGCCGAAGAACGCCGCGATCATCCAGGTCGACATCAATGCCGACCGGATCGGCCTCACCAAGAAGGTGACGGTCGGCATCTGCGGCGACGCCAAGCAGGTCGCCCGCCAGATCCTCGAGCAGCTCTCGCCGTCGGCCGGTGATGCCGGTCGCGAGGAGCGCAAGGCTGCGATCCACCAGACCCGTTCGGCCTGGCAGCAGCAGCTCTCCTCCATGGACCACGAGGACGACGATCCGGGCACGGAGTGGAACGAGACCGCACGTTCGCGCGAGCCGAACCGCATGTCGCCGCGCCAGGCCTGGCGGGCGATCCAGGCGGCCCTGCCGAAGGAGGCGATCATCTCCACCGACATCGGCAACAATTGTGCGATCGGTAACGCCTATCCGACCTTCGAGGCCGGCCGGAAATATCTTGCACCCGGCATGTTCGGGCCCTGCGGTTACGGTTTCCCGTCGATCGTCGGCGCCAAGATCGGTTGCCCGGATGTGCCGGTGGTCGGCTTTGCCGGCGACGGGGCCTTCGGCATCTCGATGAACGAGATGGGTTCGATCGGCCGCGAGGGCTGGCCGGCCATCACCATGGTGATCTTCCGCAACTACCAATGGGGTGCGGAAAAGCGCAACACGACGCTTTGGTACGCCAACAATTTCGTCGGCACCGAGCTCAATCCCAATCTCTCCTACGCGAAAGTCGCCGAGGGCTGCGGCCTGAAGGGCGTTGCCGTCAATACCACGGCAGCACTCACCGAGGCGCTCTCCAATGCGATCACCGACCAGAAGAACGGCGTGACGACTTTCATCGAAGTCATCCTCAACCAGGAGCTTGGCGAACCCTTCCGCCGCGACGCGATGAAGAAGCCGGTGCCGGTTGCCGGCATCGACCGCGCCGACATGCGTCCGCAGAAGCGGGCCTGACCGCTCACAGACCATGCCTGCCCGGTCGGCCCGGGCAGGCGAAGCTTCCCGCAAGCGACCGGAACGCAAACATGACCTTCACCGCCTCCGTCCACGAACGTTTCCGCAGCATGCCCTCAGGGTTTTCGACCTATTGGCCAGGCTTCGCCGTTACCGCGGCGGTCGCCGTTGCTGCGCAGTTCCTCTCCGACCACTATGGTGCGCCGGCCATGCTGATGGCGCTGCTGCTCGGCATTGCCTTTCATTTTCTCTCGGAGGAGGGGCGTTGCGTCGCCGGCATCGATTTCTGCGCCAAGAAGGTGCTGCGCATCGGCGTGGCGCTGCTCGGCATGCGCATCAGCGTCGACCTCCTGATCGGGCTTGGCGCCGGTACGATCCTGCTGCTCGTTTCTGCCATTGCCGCGACGATCGGTTTCGGGTTGCTCGCAGCCAAACTGCTCGGCCGCGGCTGGCGGTTGGCGCTCATCACCAGCGGTTCCGTCGCCATCTGCGGCGCCTCGGCGGCAATGGCGATCGCCGCGGTGCTGCCGAAGAACGAGTTTTCCGAGCGCAACCTGATCTTCACCGTGCTCTCGGTCACGGTACTCTCGACCCTTGCGATGATTGCCTATCCGATCATCGCCCAGACCATGGGGCTCGATGCGCGGGCGACCGGGATCTTCTTCGGTGGCACGATCCATGATGTCGCCCAGGTCGTCGGCGCCGGCTTTTCGGTCTCGCCGGAGGCGGGCGAGACGGCGACCCTCGTCAAGCTGATCCGCGTCACCATGCTGGCGCCGGTCGTGCTGACCTTCTCGCTGGCACTGCGCAAGGTGCCGCAGCCCGAGGGTGAGACCGGCAAGCGCCCGCCGCTGTTGCCCGGCTTCGTCGTCGCCTTCCTGATCTTTGCGGCGCTGAACTCCTTCGGCTTCGTGCCGGAAATGGTCGCAAAGGCCGGGATGGAGACCTCGCGCTGGGCGCTGCTCGCCGGCATCGTCGCCGTCGGCATGCGCACTTCGCTTCGCCGCGTGCTCGACGTCGGCGGCGATGCGGTCGCGCTGATCGTTGCCGAAACCATCTTCATCGCTCTCTTCATCCTCGTCGGCATTCACTATCTGGGGCACGCCTGATGAAACCGCTCGATCGCATTCTCGAAGCCGCGAAGGCCGCGCCGCGCCATATCGTGCTTGCCGAAGGGGAAGACCCGCGCATCGTCGAGGGGGGCCTCAGGGCCGTTCGTGCCGGTCTCGCCGAGATCACGCTCGTCGGTAGTCGGAAGATTGTCGAAGAGCGGCTGGAGGCCGCTGGTGCTGGGCCGGGCGAAATCCGCATCGAGGATCCGGCCTCGTCAACGCTTACCCGGCGCCTTGCTGCGGCTTACCATGAACTGCGTCGGAACAAGGGTGTGGATGCGGCAGCAGCGGGCGAAGCGGTGCGTTCGCCGCTCGTCTTTGCCGCCATGATGGTGCGGGAAGATGCGGCCGATGGTACGGTGGGGGGCGCGGTTGCGACCACCGCCGACACGGTGCGCGCCGCGCTCCAGACCATCGGCCCCGCGCCGGACGTCAGTCTCGTTTCGAGCTTCTTCCTGATGATGCTCTGTGCACCGCATCACGCGAAGAAGGGCGCTTTCGTCTTTGCCGATTGCGGTTTGGTGGTGGATCCGGATGCTGCGGGCCTCGCCGACATCGCCGTGACTTCGGCGCAGTCCTTCGAGGCGCTCTCCGGCCAGCCTGCGAAGGTGGCGATGCTCTCGTTTTCGACCGCGGGCAGTGCTGCGCACGAGCGCGTTTCCAAGGTGGTGGAGGCGACGAGGCTTGCCCATGCCGCCGCACCCGGTCTCGTCATCGATGGAGAACTGCAGTTCGACAGCGCCTTCGTCGAGGCGGTGAGCGCCGCTAAGGCACCCAACTCGGCGCTGCATGGCGAGGCCAATGTCTTCGTTTTCCCCAATCTCGATGCGGCGAATATCGGCTACAAGATCGCCCAGCGCATCGGCGGCGCCACCGCCATCGGCCCGATCCTGCAAGGGCTTGCCAAGCCCGCCAACGACCTTTCGCGTGGCTGCACTGTCGACGATGTCTTTCACATGATCGCCGTGACCGTCGTTCAGGCGTCAAACCGGCGGCCGACTGCACGTCCCCTTTAATGACAGCGGGTCAAAGGGACAAAGCATGCGGCAAGTCAAAGCGCTGCAGCGACACCTTTGTGTCTTTGATCCCTCGCGGCTCACGTCGGCGTGTGCGCAAGTTTGCGCGCAATGTCGAAGAAGGCGCTGACGAGCTTGCCGTTGCTGCGCTCGCGCAGGCAGATCAGCGCTTCGTCCATCAGCATCTCGGGCGCGTCGATTTCGATGGGAACGAGGCGGGCGTCCTGGCCAAACTCAGCGGAGGAGACGAAACCGACGCCGCCGCCGGCCGCCACGATCTCGCGAACGGCCTCACGGCCTTCGGCCTCGATCAGCGGCGTCAGCTGCACGCCGCATCGTGCCGCCATGGCCTCCAGCTTTTGCCGGGTTTTCGAACCTTGCTCGCGCATGACGAGCGGGTGTTTCACGAGCTCGGCGAAGGTGATCTTCTTCCGATTGTCCAGCGAATAGTTGAAGCTGGCAAAGGCGATGATTGGCGTGGAATTGAGTTTCAGGATGTCGAAATCGCTCGATTGCGGGATTTCGCCGAGAACGCCAATATCCGCCTCGTAGGCGTGCAGACTGGTGATGACCGTCTCGGTATTGCCGGAATCGATCGAGACCTGCACTGTCGGGTAGGTGCGCCGGAAGGCGGCAAGGATGTGCAGCAGGTGGTGGGCAGCGTCGGCGACGATGCGAAGCTTGCCGGCCCTGAGCGCCCGCGATTCCGAAAGAAGGTCCAGCGCCTGCTGCTCGACGTCGAACATGCGGCGCGTGACTTCAAGGAGGTTCTGGCCGGCCTGGGTCAGTGTCACCTGCTTCTTGTTTCGGTTGAAGAGCAGCACGTCGTACTCCTCCTCGAGCTTGCGCACCTGGTCCGAAATGGCAGGCTGGGTGAGGAACAGCGCTTCCGCAGCGCGCGAGAAGCCGCCATGGATTGCCACATTGTGGAAGGCGCGAAGCTGGACATAGCGCATGCGTGCGGACGCCTCTTCAGGATAGATCTGACCTATGGATTCATTAGAACGAACGATTTGATTTATGTAAAGTCGCAAAGGATAGTTTTCGGATTGCTGCTCTTTCCGGAACACGCCCATGAACCTGCCGGCTGTCGCCCTCGAACTCGCCGCCGCAACCGTCCTGCTGCTCTATGCCGTCAGTCTCGTGAAGAAAGGCGTTGAAGCGGCGGCGGGCGACATCGTCGCGCGCACCGTCGGCGGCGCTGGTGGGCGGCCGCGCGCCGCCGCCTGCGGCTGCGCCGTTGCCGTTGCCTTGCAGAGCTCGACAGCCGTCGCCATGCTTGCCGCCGGCTTTGCCGTCAGCGGCGCTCTGGCCCTTGATACCGGCCTGGCGGTGCTGCTCGGCGCCGATCTCGGTTCGGCGCTCGTCGTCAAGATCCTGTCCTTCGATCTCAATTGGCTGGCGCCGCTCTTGATTGCGGTGGGCGGCCTCATGCATCTGAAGGCCTCGGCGCGCAAGGCTGTTGAAGGCGGACGCGCCGTGCTCGGCATCGGCCTTCTGCTCCTGTCGCTGCAGATGATCGGCCATGCGACGCAGCCGCTCGCGCAAAGCCCGCTCCTGCCGTCCATCGTCGCTTTCATCGGCAGGGACGCGCTGACCGTGATGATCCTTGCGGCGCTTTTTACCTGGGCGCTGCATTCCAGCGTGGCGGCGATCCTGCTGATCCTGACCTTTGCCGCGAAAGGCATCGTGCCCATCGAGGTCGGCATACCCTTGGTTCTCGGCGTCAACATTGGCGGCGGGTTGATCGCGCTATGGCTGACGCGCGGTCTGCCGGTCGAGGGCCGGCGCCTGCCGCTTGGGAACCTCCTCTTTCGCGCCCTGTTCGGCGCAATGATCTTCGGCCTATTCTCGTTGCACGCCCCTTTCACCTGGCTTCCGGGTGATACGGCGGCCGGCCAACTCGTCAACCTGCATGTATTCTTCAACGCCACCCTGGTTCTCGTCGGAATGGTTTCCTGCGGCGCGATGGCGCGGCTCGTTCAGTTGCTCATGCCGGACGCCGCCGGTGCTGGCGACCACTCTGTCCATGTCAGCGCGCTCGACCGCACGCTGATCGACAAGCCGGCGCAGGCGCTCGCGGCCGCGGCGCGCGAAGTGCTGCACATGGGCAATCTCATTGCGCGAATGCTGGAGCCAGTCATGACTGTCATTCAGTCGCCGACGCCGGAGGCGGTCAAGACGCTGCGCGGCATCGACGCCGACATCCACCGGGCGCATAGCGAGATCAAGCTCTACATCGCCGCCGTCAACCGCGGTGTGCTCACCGAAGACCAATCCCGGCGCGGCATCGAGCTCACGGAGGCGGCGATCCATCTCGAATATGCCGGCGACGTCGTTGCGAAGAACCTTCTGCAAATGGCAGAGGAGCGGCTGGAGGGCGCGGGCACCTTCTCGCAGGCGGGCTGGCGCGAGCTCACCCTGCTGCACGCGGCCGTATCTTCCAACGTCAGGCTCGCGGCCAATCTTCTCGTGTCGCCCGACCCGGTGATTGCCCGCGAGATGGTCCGGCAAAAGGAACATGTGCGCCGCCTCGTCGAGGAGAGCAGCAAGAGCCATCTGGAGCGGCTTCGCCAAGGGGTGGCGGCGAGCATCCTGTCGAGCGACATGCATCTGGAGATCGTGCGGGCGCTGAAGGAGGTCAATTCACTGGTGACGGCCATGGCCTATCCGCGTCTGCGCGAAAGCGGAGATCTGCTCGAAAGCCGTCTGGTTCCCGCAGCCTAGATGTATAAGTACAGTCTATATATTGATACAAAAGAACGATTTTACAGATACATGTTTCCACCGCATTGTCTTTCTCGAACACGCCAACTGCGAGGACGGACCATGCCAAACACCGCTTCTGACAGAACCATCGCGCCCCTGGAAAAGCCGAGACTCGGCGAACCCTATCTCCTGACGCCCGGCCCGCTGACCACGGCCTATGAAGTCAAGGAAGCGATGCTGAAGGATTGGGGGTCCTGGGACGGCGATTTCCGCGCGATGACCGCCAGACTTCGCGGCGAGTTGCTTGAGATTGCCGGCGATACCGAGGGGGAGTTCGATTGCGTGCCGATGCAGGGCAGCGGCTCGTTCTCGGTCGAGGCGATGCTCGGCAGTTTCGTTCCGAAGGACGGCAAGGTGCTGGTGCTGATGAACGGCGCCTATGGCAAGCGCATCGCCCAGACGCTCTCCTATCTCGGTCGCGATCACGTGACGATCGACAAGGGCGACTACATGCCGCCCCGCGGTCCCGAAGTCGCCGCGGCGCTCGATGCTGATCCGGCGATCACCCATGTAGTCGTCGTCCATTGCGAGACCAGCTCGGGCATCCTCAATCCCCTGAAGGAAATCTCCGAAACCGTCTACTCCCGCGGCCGCAAGCTGCTCGTCGACTCCATGAGCGCCTTCGGCGCCGTGCCGGCCGGTGTCAACGATTTCCGCTACGAGGCGATCGTCTCCTCCGCCAACAAATGCATCGAGGGCGTGCCCGGCTTCGGCTTCGTCATCGCCCGCAAGAGCGAGCTGGAGGCCGCCAAGGGTCGCAGCCATTCGCTAAGCCTCGATGTACATGCCCAATGGGAATACATGAACAAGACCGGCCAGTGGCGCTTCACGCCGCCAACCCATGTGGTCGCGGCTTTCCTGGAAGCGCTGCGGCTGCACCGGGAAGAGGGCGGTGTCGCCGGCCGCGGAGCCCGCTATGCCCGCAACCGCGACGTCATGGTCACCGGAATGCGCGAGGCCGGGTTCGAGACGCTGCTTGCCGACCAGTGGCTGTCGCCGATCATCGTCACCTTCTTCAGCCCGGCCCATCCGGCCTTCGCCTTCGATCGTTTCTACGACCTGATGAAGGAGAAGGGGTTCATCATCTATCCGGGCAAGTTGACCGTCGTCGACAGCTTCCGTGTCGGCTGCATCGGCCGCATGGACGAGCATGTCATGCGCCGCGTGGTCGCAGCTGCCCGCGAATCCCTGATCGAAATGGGCGTCGACAGCGCCGCCCCGCCGGCCGTTGCCCTTGAGGAACGCCGCCGCCTCGCTGCCTGAACACAGAGGAAACTCCCATGAACCAGATGTCCAAGATCACCGTCACCGCCAACCGCCGCACCTATCCCTGGCCGAAGGTCCCGGCCATCGCCATCTGTCTCGATGGCTGCGAGCCCGCCTATCTCGACGAAGCCATCAGGGCGGGGCTGATGCCGACGCTCGAGCGCATCCGCAAGACCGGAACCGAGCGCACAGCGCTGAGCGTCATCCCAAGCTTCACCAACCCCAACAACCTGTCCATCGCCACCGGCCGGCCGCCGGCGATCCACGGTATCTGCGGCAACTATCTCTACGAACCGCAGACCGGCAAGGAAGTGATGATGAACGACCCGCGCTTTCTGCGCGCGCCGACCATCTTCAAGGCGTTCTACGATGCCGGTGCAAAGGTCGCGGTCGTGACGGCGAAGGACAAGCTGCGGGCGCTTCTCGGCCACGGACTCACATTCGACGAGGGCAGGGCGATCTGCTTCTCGTCGGAAAAATCCGACAAGACGACCAGGGCGGAAAACGGCCTCGACAATGCTTCGGCCTGGCTCGGCCGGCCGGTGCCGGAAGTCTATTCGGCGGATCTTTCCGAGTTCGTCTTCGCAGCCGGCGTCAAGCTGCTCAAGGAATTCCGGCCGGATGTCATGTACCTGACGACGACCGACTACGTGCAGCACAAATACGCGCCGGGGGTGCCGCAGGCGAACGCCTTCTACGAGATGTTCGACAAGTACCTGACCGAACTCGACGCGCTGGGTGCGGCAATCATCGTCACCGCCGATCACGGCATGAAGCCGAAGCACAAGGCCGATGGTTCGCCGGATGTCGTCTACGTTCAGGACCTGCTCGACGAATGGCTCGGCAAGGACGCCGCGCGGGTGATCCTGCCGATCACCGACCCCTATGTCGTGCATCACGGCGCGCTCGGCTCGTTCGCCACGGCCTATCTGCCTGAAGGGACGGACAAGGAAGAGATCATCGAGCGCCTGCAGGCGATCGACGGCATCGACGTCGTGCTCTCCCGTCCGGAAGCCTGCGTGCGTTTCGACCTGCCCGACGACCGCATCGGCGATCTCGTGCTGATCTCGACCGAAAACAAGACGCTCGGCACCAGCGAGCACCGTCACGACCTTGCCGCACTGAACGAGCCATTGCGCTCGCACGGTGGCTTGACCGAGCAGGAGGTCCCCTTCATCGCCAACCGCAAGCTGCCCGAGCTTTCGGCCGCTGGTACGTTGCGCAATTTTGATGCCTTCTACTATGCGCTCGTCGCAGCCGCGCAAGCCGCGCACTAGGGAGGAGGCGATGACCAAGGTGGAAACGACATTCGCAATTCGCCACGAGCCGATGCGGATCGCCGGCAAGGCGGTCGATACCGAGGGGCGCATCGAGGTGCGTTACCCTTGGGACGATGCCGTGATCGGCACAGTGCCGGCGGGCAACGCCGAGCATGCCCGCAAGGCCTTCGAGATCGCGGCGGCCTACCAGCCGAAGCTGACGCGCTACGAGCGTCAGCGCATCCTGCTGAAGGCGGCGGAACTGCTCGTCGCGCGCAAGGAGGAGATCTCCGACCTGATCACTCTGGAGCTCGGCATTTCGAAGCAGGATTCGCTTTACGAGGTCGGTCGCGCCTTCGACGTGCTGACGCTGTCCGGCCAGATGTGCATCCGTGACGACGGCGAAATCTTCTCCTGCGACCTCACCCCGCACGGCAAGGCACGCAAGATCTTCACCACCCGCGAACCGCTGACCGCCATTTCGGCGATCACGCCCTTCAACCACCCGCTCAATATGGTGGCGCACAAGGTGGCGCCGGCCATTGCGACGAACAATTGCGTGGTGTTGAAACCGACCGAACTGACGCCGATGACGGCGCTCGTCTTCGCCGACATACTCTACGAAGCCGGCCTGCCGCCGGAGATGCTCTCGGTCGTGACCGGTTGGCCGGCCGATATCGGCATGGAGATGATCACCAACCCGAACTTCGACCTGATCACCTTTACCGGCAGCGTGCCGGTCGGAAAGCTGATCGCGGCGCACGCGCATTACAAGCGGCAGGTGCTGGAACTCGGCGGCAACGACCCGCTGATCATTCTCAACGATCTGTCGGACGCCGATCTCGCCAAAGCAGCGGAACTCGCCGTTGCCGGCGCGACGAAGAATTCCGGACAGCGTTGCACGGCGGTGAAGCGCATTCTCTGCCAGGAGAGCGTTGCCGACCGCTTCGTGCCGCTGGTGCTGGAGCGGGCGAAGGAGCTCAAGTTCGGCGATCCGATGGACCGCGCGACGGAGCTCGGCACGGTCGTGCATGCGCGCGCGGCCGAAATCTTCGAGCGGCGCGTTCACCGGGCGGCAGAAGAGGGAGCGGAGATCCTCTACAACCCCGGCCGGCAGGGTGCCCTGCTGCCACCGATCGTGGTCGACCGGGTCGCGCACTCGAGCGAACTGGTGATGGAAGAAACCTTCGCGCCGATCATCCCGATCGTGCGCGCACCCGATGACGACGACGCGCTGATCGCCCTGTCGAATTCGACGGCCTTCGGCCTTTCCTCCGGCGTCTGCACCAACGACTTCCGGCGCATGCAGAAATACATCGCCGGGCTGAAGGTCGGCACGGTCAACATCTGGGAAGTGCCGGGCTACCGCATCGAGATGAGCCCCTTCGGCGGCATCAAGGATTCGGGCAACGGCTACAAGGAAGGTGTCATCGAGGCGATGAAGAGCTTTACCAACGTCAAGACCTTCTCCCTGCCATGGTGATCTGAGCGTTTCCCCCGCGCAATCACCCTTCTGGGAGCTGCCGTGGCGGCTCCCTTTTTTGTTGCGCCGTCGGTGTCTCTGCAACTTGTTTCGGGCGCAATCGTAGATCGGCCTCAGGATTTTGCAGTCTTTCCGAAGTTCTATTGAAAGTTGCCGAAGATGTGACCGTTTGCCTGTCGATATGCCTGGTTTCGCGGCATGGCATCCATAGTTTTTATCTACTGAACGATAAGAATAATAAATTTTACTTACCGGAAGCCACTGCGCAGAATGTTTCCCGAAGCCGATCACAACAGGGCAGCATCAAGATTGCCCGCCGCGCTTCCCCGGTTTTTCCAGGACTTCAGAGGAGAACTTCAATCATGAACAGACGCACGCTCCTTGTGCTTGCCGGCGCCGCTTCCGCTGTGCTTCCTACCATCGCTGCCGCTGAAACCCAACTGACCGTCTACACGGCGATCGAAGCCGTGGACCTCGATCGGTACAAGGCGACCTTCGAGAAGGCCCATCCGGACATCAAGATCAACTGGGTGCGCGACTCCACCGGCGTCATGACGGCCAAGCTTTTGGCCGAAAAGGACAATCCGCAGGCCGACGTCGTCTGGGGCCTGGCCGCCACATCGCTGCTGCTCCTGAAAACGGAAGGCATGCTGGAGCCTTACCAGCCTAAGGGTGTTGAGGTACTCGACAAGAAATTCGTCGACAAGGACACGCCGCCGAGTTGGGTCGGCATGGATGCCTATGTCGCAGCACTCTGCTACAACACGGTCGAGGGCGAAAAGCTCGGCCTCAAGGCGCCGACGAGCTGGGACGACCTGACAAAGCCGGAATACAAGGGCCACATCGTGATGCCGAATCCGGCGTCGTCTGGCACCGGGTTCCTCGACGTCTCGGGCTGGATGCAGATGTGGGGCGAGGAGAAGGCCTGGGGCTTCATGGACAAGCTCCACGAGAACATCTCTGCCTATACCCATTCCGGCTCCAAGCCTTGCAAGATGGCCGGCGCCGGCGAAGCGGTGATCGGCGTTTCCTTCGAGTTCCCGGGCGCCAAGGCCAGGAGCGCTGGTGCGCCGATCGACATCATCTTTCCTTCGGAAGGTTCGGGCTGGGAGGCTGAGGCGACGGCGATCATTGCCGGTACGGCAAATCTCGAAGCCGCCAAGACGCTCGTCGACTGGTCGGTCACCAAGGAAGCCAACGAGATGTACAATGCCGGCTATGCCGTCGTTGCCTATCCGGGTGTCGCCAAGCAGGTCGAGCACCTGCCGTCCGACATCGCCTCGAAGATGATCGACAACGACTTCGAATGGGCCGCCAACCATCGGGCGGCGATCCTGAAGGAATGGCAGAAGCGTTACGACGCCAAGTCGGAACCGAAGAGCTGAGCCTGATCGGCCGGGCGTAGCGCCTCGGCGCTACGCCCACCCGCATTCTCCCGAAATCCCTCAAGCAGCGGAGCTTGCAGATGAGGCATGCCCTGTCGATCGAACCGATGCCCACCAGCCGTCAGCGCCCCGCCGATCATGCGGAACCGGCGCCCTATCTGCAGATCTCGGATTTGTGGAAGACCTATGGCGACTTCATTGCGCTGCGCGACATATCGCTCAGCATCGCGAGGGGCGAATTCATCTGTTTCCTCGGCCCGTCCGGCTGCGGCAAAACGACGTTGTTGAGGGCAATTGCCGGCCTCGATCTGCAGACACGGGGCATCATCCTGCAGGATGGGCGCAATATCTCGACCCTGCCGGCCTCCAGCCGGGACTACGGCATCGTCTTCCAGTCCTACGCGCTCTTCCCGAACCTGACGATCGAACAGAACATCGCCTTTGGCCTGGAAAACACCGGCCGATCGAAGGCGGGGGTGGCAGCCCGTGTCGCTGAACTGCTGGAAATGGTCGGCCTTGCGGCCCATGGCAAGAAATATCCGGCGCAACTTTCCGGCGGCCAGCAGCAACGCATCGCGCTTGCCCGCGCGATCGCCATCTCACCCGGGCTCTTGCTGCTCGACGAGCCGCTCTCCGCGCTCGACGCCAAGGTCCGTGTGCACCTCCGTCACGAGATCAAGGCACTGCAGCGCAAACTCGGCGTGACGACCATCATGGTCACGCACGACCAGGAGGAGGCGCTCGCCATGGCGGACCGGATCGTCGTCATGAACCACGGCGTCATCGAACAGGTCGGCCCGCCCACCGAAATCTATCGCCATCCCGAAACGCTGTTCGTCGCCGACTTCATCGGCGAGACCAATCAGTTTCCCGCGAGCGTGCTACGCGACGGTGAGGTCGAGATCGGCCATTCGGCCTTCTGCTGCTCGACCGAGGATTTTTCGGCCGGTCATGCGGCCACGGCTGTCGTGCGTCCCGTCGACATCATCCCGCATGGTGCCGATGCGCATGCCGCTAACGCCAGCGACCGGCCGGCAACGCCGCAGAACCTGATCGATGCGGAGGTGCGGGAAATGGAATTCCTCGGCATGTTCTGGCGCACGCGCCTGACGGCACCTCGCCTCGGCGAGCGCACGCTCGTCGCCGATTTTTCCGTCAACGCCGTCAGGCGCCTCAGGATCGAAACGGGCGGCGCCATCCAGGTGGAGATCCCGCGGGAGCGCCTGCTGCTCTATCCGAGGGGTGCCTGACGATGAACATGGTCCTCGAAGCGCCTCATCTTCCCGTTATCGGCAAGCGGCTCCGGCAGGAGTCCTCCGGCGACGACCGCGTCAAGCTCGGCTTCATGGCGGTCATCGGGCTTTACCTGATCGTGGCGCTCGGTGCGCCGCTCTTCGTCATGCTGTCGAAGTCGCTGTCCACCCACCGGTTCGACCTTGCGGCCTTCGAGTTGCAGGTGAGCGACGAGACGGGCGCGAACTGGGGACCGGTCGTCAGTGCCGCGGACCTCAACCGGACGCTCGAAGCAGTGGCGGACAGCGAGCTTTCCAGCAGTTCCGACGGGCGGCTCGCCGCCACGACGTTCTTTCCGGAGTTCAAGTTCCGCAGTCCCGTTCACTACCGCATTCGCGGTACCACGGATGATGCAGCCTTCCTCGTCGGCTCCACCCTGGAAAAGGGGACGGAATGGCGCGAATACGATTCCGGCACGTTCCGGCGCGTCGTGCTGCGGCCGACGCGCAGCCTCGGCTTCGAGAACTTCGCGACCTATTTCTCGACACCGGCCCTTGCCCAGTCGATCTACAATTCGGTGCTGATGGCAGCGCTCAGCACCGTGTTCACAGTCTCGATCGCTTTTGCGCTCGCCTATGGGCTGACGCGAAGCTGCATGCCGCTGAAGGGCCTGTTTCGCGGCATCCTGACAATCCCGATCCTGGTGCCGTCGCTGTTGCCGGGCATAGCGTTGGTCTATCTCTTCGGCAATCAGGGCATCTTCAAGGATTGGCTGCTCGGCTATTCGATCTACGGGCCGATCGGCATCGTCATCGGCTCGATCTTCTTCACCCTGCCGCACGCCTTCCTGATCATCCTGACGGCGCTTTCCGTCGCCGATGCCCGACACTACGAGGCGGCCGCTTCTCTCAAAGCCAGCAAGTGGCGCACCTTCACCACCGTCACCGTGCCCGGCGCGCGCTATGGTATCGTGTCGGCGGCCTTCGTCGTCTTTACGCTGGTCATCACGGATTTCGGCCTGCCCAAGGTGATCGGCGGGCAATACGGCATGCTTGCCGTCGATATCTACAAGCAGGTGATCGGCCAGCAGAATTTCGAGATGGGGGCGGTCGTTTCCGTCATCCTGCTCGTGCCAGCCGTGCTTGCCTTTGTCGTCGATCGACATATGCAGAAGCGGCAAGTGGCACTTCTCTCGGCGCGCGCGGTACCCTATTCGCCGAAGCCCAACATGCGCATGGATGGGCTCTGCTTTGCCTTCGCCTGCCTCGTCAGCCTCTTCATTCTCAGCATGATCGCCATGTGCCAGATCGCGGCCGTCGTTAAGTTCTGGCCCTATGACCTGACGCTGACGACGAAGAACTTTGCCTTCGACCTGATGGACGGTGGCGGCTGGGCGGCCTATGGCAATTCGATCCGGCTCGCGCTGCTGACGGCGCTCTTCGGCTCGGTCGTCGTCTTTGCCGGCGCCTATATGGTCGAGAAGGCCGATGGCTTCCGCTTCGGCCGTGGCCTCTTTCATTTCCTGGCAATGATGCCGATGGCCGTGCCCGGCATGGTGCTCGGCCTTGCCTACATCTTCTTCTTCAACAACCCGGCCAATCCGCTGCACGCGATCTATGGCACGATGACGATCCTAGTCGTATCGACGGTGACGCATTTCTATACCGTCGCGCATCTGACGGCATTGACCGCGCTAAAGCAGATGGATCCGGAATTCGAATCCGTCGCCGCCTCCCTCAAGCAGCCGTTCCACCGGCTGTTCTTCCGCGTGACCGTGCCGGTCTGCCTTCCGGCGATCCTCAACATCGCGATCTATCTCTTCGTCAATGCGATGACGACGGTCTCGGCGGTGGTCTTTCTCTATGCGACGGACACCAAGCTTGCCTCGGTTGCGGTGCTGAACATGGACGATGCGGGCGACATCGCGCCGGCCGCCGCCATGGGCATGATGATCTTCTACACGAACGTCGTTGCCAAGCTCGTTCACGCGCTGATCGCCCGCGGCCTGCTGGCCCGCACCCAGGCTTGGCGATAGCCAATCGCGGCGGGTAGCCCCGCTCCAACAAGACTTTATCCCGAAGGAAGGCGCCATGGACGTGGCGCCTTTCAGGCCACCCGACGCTCTTCCTTCTCCATCCTCAACCCACCACCTTTATGAAGCCGCTCCATTTCGGCGATACGCGTGCGCTGCGGCGTGATGCCGTAGCGCTCCCGATAGGTGCGGGAAAAATGCGAGGCGGTGGAGAAGCCGCAGGCGACGGCGATCTCGATGACGGGAAGCGACGAGGTGAGCAGAAGGAGATGGGCGCGCTCCAGCCGCAGCTCGAGATAGTAGCGCGCTGGCGTGCGCCCCATTTCCCTTCGAAACAGGCGCTCCATCTGGCGTCGGGAAAGGCCGGTTGCCGGCGACATGTCGGCAAGTTTCAGTGGCTCGGCGAGGTTTGCCTGCATCTGCTCGATGATCCGGATCAGCAACGGGTTGTCGATGCCGAGGCGTGCCTGCAACGGAAGCCGCTGGCGTTCGCCCGTCTCGCGAAGCCGTTCGCAAAGCGCTGTCTCGCAGATGCGGTTGGTCACGTCCCGACCGAGGTCCGTTTCGATGATGCGCAGGAACATGTCGAACGGTGCGTTGCCGCCGGCACAGGTGTAAATGCTGCCGTCGATCTCAAACGCAGTTTGGTGCGCCTTGGCCGCGACGTACCGCTCCGAAAAATCCGGGAAATGTTCCCAGTGGACGGCGCAACGGCGCTCGTCGAGCAGGCCGGCGCGAGCCAGGCAGTAGACACCGCCGGCAAGCGCGGCGAGTGGCCGGTGGCTCCGCGCGCAAAGCCGAAGCCATGCGTCCAGCGCCCTGTCATCGGGCGGCTTTGCGCGGCCGCCACAGACGACGACGAACGGCGGTTCTCCGCCGCGATGCATACGACCACGCTCGTCCACGAGCGATCCCGTCGCAGCAATGCGTGTGCCGCAGGACGAGACCGCGGGATGACCATCCGCCGTTACAGATTGCCATCCGTACACCGGCCGACCTGCCACATCGTTCGCGAGGCGCAGCGCCTCGATCGCCGCGGAAAAGCCGTGCAGGGCAAAACCGTCGAGCAGATAGAAGATGAAGCGGCGGGCGCCCATGCTGGCCTGTTGCATTGTCACCTTCCTGATCGCGAAGCGACGGGTTGGAACGTGAGTGAAAGGAATAGTTACATTATGCAACATATAAGGACATCTCCAAGCGTATTCTTGTCGAGATATCGGCAAACCTGCGTGAACGCCGCTGATCTGAGCGCGAACGATCCCGCAAGGGCAGCGATGTTGCCGCTCGGCTTGCCAAAACGACAAAAATGAACACAGATAGCCATATGTCAGACTCGCAAAGCGCCCGAGCCCTTGCACCACGCCGTCACGGCGAAATCCTGCGACGCCTTGCTCAGGACGGCACGGTGAGCATCACCGAGCTTGCCGATTTCTTCGATGTTTCACGTCAGACGATCCGCCGGGATCTGAAGCTCCTTGCCGATCGCGGCCAGCTCGATCTCGTGCATGGCGGCGCCACCCTGTTTGAGCCGACGGAAGCGGCGTTCGTCGAGCGCCGGGAGGAAAATGCCGGGGCGAAGGCGGCGATCGGTCGTGCTGCCGCCGGCCTGGTGCGCGACGGCATGGTCGTCTTCCTTGACTCCGGCACGACGACGCTGGCGGTCGCCCATGCGCTGTCTGGGCGGAAAAACCTGACGATTTGCACGACTTCTCTGTCAATTGCGCTGCTGATGTGCCGGCAACCCCAAGTCCGCGTGCATATGCTTGGCGGTGAAATCGATCCGGACGAGGAGGCAGCTGTCGGCGTCGATGCGCTCGAAGCCATCGCTCACTTCCGCGTCGACGTTGCGTTCCTTGGCGGTGGCGGACTGTCGCCGGATGGCGAGGTGACCGACTTTACCCGCAATGGCGCCGAGCAGCGCTCCCGGATGGTGGCGACGGCTGCCAAGGCCTATTTCGTGCTCGACAGTTCCAAGTTCGGACGGCTGACGCCGCTGCGCATCCCGCGGTTCGAGGCTGCCGCCGGGGTGATCGTTGATCGTCGTCCGCCGGAGGCGATCCGTGAGGCACTGGAGCGCAAGGGGCCGGTTCTGATCGTCGCGGAATAGGAAGATGTAATGTTTTGTAACATTTTGTCTTGTCCTTTGGCGGCTTTTTGTTACCGTATGACCTTCCATGGTTTCGGGAGGTCGTTTCATGGCGCAGGAATTTCCAACACAAGCCCAGGTCGTCATCGTCGGTGGCGGTATTATCGGTTGCTCGGTCGCCTATCATCTGACCAAGCTCGGCTGGCGCGATGTCGTTCTTCTGGAGCAGGGGCAACTGAGCGGCGGCACCACCTGGCACGCGGCGGGCCTGGTCGGGCAGTTGCGCAGCCAGGCCAATATGACGGGTCTCATCAAATATTCGACCAAGCTCTATAGCGAGCTGGAAGCGGAGACGGGTCTGGCGACAGGCTGGAAGAATTGCGGCTCCCTCTCCGTCGCGCGCTCGGTGGACCGCATGACGGTGCTGAAACGCACCGCTGCTTCGGCACGCGCGCAGGGTGTTGAGATCGAGGTGATCTCGCCGAGGGAGGCGCAGGATCTGTGGCCGGTCATGGCGATTGACGACCTCGTCGGCGCCGTCTGGCTGCCGGGCGACGGCAAGGCCAATCCGACCGATCTCACGCAATCGCTCGCCAGGGGCGCACGCAGTCGCGGCGCGCGCATTTTCGAACGCGTTCGGGTCACCGGCATTTCCGTCCACAACGGCGCCGTCACGGGCGTGGAAACCGACCGTGGGGCCATCACCGCCGAGATCGTCGTCAACTGTGCGGGTCAGTGGGCGCGCAAGGTCGGCCAGATGTGCGGTGTTGCCGTGCCGCTGCACTCGGCCGAACACATGTACATCGTCACAGGCCGGATTGACGGCGTGCATCCCGATCTGCCGGTCATGCGCGATCCCGATGGTTACATCTACTTCAAGGAGGAGGTCGGCGGTCTGGTCATGGGCGGGTTCGAGCCGGAGGCCAAACCCTGGGGCATGGCGGGCATTCCCGACGATTTCGAGTTCGCTCTGCTGCCGGACGATTGGGACCAGTTCGAAATTCTCATGCACAACGCGCTGCAGCGCGTGCCGCAGCTGGCGACCTCGGAGGTGAAGAAGTTCTACAATGGCCCGGAGAGCTTCACCCCGGACAACAATTTCATTCTGGGCGAGGCGCCCGAGCTGAGGAACTTCTTTGTCGGCGCCGGCTTCAATTCGATGGGCATCGCCAGCGCCGGCGGGGCAGGGCGCGCGTTGGCCGAGTGGATCGTCAACCGCGCCCCGACCATGGATCTCTGGCCCGTCGATATCCGCCGTTTCGCGAGCTTCAACAACAACCCGCGCTGGCTGCACGATCGCGTCAAGGAGACACTCGGCTTGCATTATGCGATGCCCTGGCCAAACAGGGAGCTCGATACGGCGCGTCCGTTCCGCCGGTCGCCGCTCTATGATCGGCTCGCCGCCAAGAGGGCCTGCTTCGGCTCGAAGATGGGATGGGAGCGAGCCAACTGGTTTGCCGCCGAGGGTGAAAGACCCGTGACGGAATACGCCTTTGGCCGGCAGAATTGGCACGAGGCGGTAAAGCGCGAGATGAAAGCGACGCGCGAGGCAGCCGGCATTTTCGACCAGACCTCCTTCGCCAAGCTGCTGGTCCAGGGGCGCGATGCGGTGACGTCACTCAATCGCATCTGTGCAGCCGAGGTCGACGTGGAGATCGGCCGCTCCGTCTATACCGGCCTCCTGAATGAGCGAGGCGGATATGAGAGCGACCTGACGGTGATGCGCCTTGCCGCCGACCGCTTCCTGCTGATTACCGGATCGGCGCAGGCGGTGCATGACGCGGACTGGATCCGCAAGAACGTTGCCGCTGACGCCCATGTGACGCTCACCGATGTCACCTCCGCCTATGCGGTTCTCGCCCTGATGGGGCCGAAGTCGCGCGATGTACTCTGGCGCCTCACCTCCGCGGATCTCTCGAACGAGGGCTTTCCCTTCGCCACGATCCGCGAAATCGATATCGGCTACGCCACCGCCTATGCCAACCGCATGACCTATGTCGGCGAACTCGGGTGGGAACTGATCGTACCGACGGAATTCGCGGTCGGCGTCTACGAGGCATTGCACGCGGCGGGCCGTGATTTCGGGCTCACCGATTGCGGCTACTATGCCTTGGAGGCGCTCCGGCTGGAGAAGGGCTACCGTGCCTGGAGCCGCGAACTCACGCCGGACGTCAATCCTTGCGAAGCGGGGCTCTCCTTTGCGGTGGCTGTCGACAAGGCTGGGGGCTTCATCGGCCGGGAGGCCTATCTTGCCGCAAAGGCGAAGGGCTCACCCTCCCGCCGCATCCTTCAATTTACCGTGGATGATCCCTTGCCCATGCTCTGGGGTGGCGAGTTGATCCTTCGGGATGGAAAGCCCGTTGGCGAGGTGCGCTCGGCGGCCTACGGTCATACCCTTGGTCGCTCGGTGGCGCTGGCACTGATCGAACATGCGGCTGGTGTGGACCGGGCCTTCGTGAAGTCCGGCCGCTTCGAGGTCGAACTCGCCGGCGACCGTTTCCCGGTCACTGCGCACCTTACTGCGGCCTATGATCCGAAAGCGGTCCGGGTGAAAGGCTAGTGATCGTGTCGGCCGCAGGCGCTTCGCGTGGGCTACGGCCGCCGCCGTCAACGATGGGTGCGCACACTTTCGACAATGGCGCGCGCCAGCGTCTCGGCGGCGCGCGACGGTTTGTTGCGTGGGTGAGCGATGTGGAACATGTCCTCGAAGGCCATACGCTCGGGCACCAGCAGCCGAAGGCGGCCGCTGCGCACCCATTCCTCGGCGTAATGATCAGGCAGGAAGCCGATATAGGCGCCGGAGAGGAGAAGCAGCAGCGTTCCCTCCATATGCGGCGTGGCTGCCGCCCAGCGGAAGTTCACGCCGCAAATCGTCTCGTTCAGCATATAGGTGCGGCCAGCGAAGGACTGTGCCTCCAGAAGCTCCGTCGTGATTGCCGCATCCGCCACGCCGAAGAGCGGGTGGCCTTGCGCGCAATAGAGTTTCTGAACCTCGGAAAAGACCGGCTGGGTACGGAAATGCGGGGTGACGCTGCCGACCGATGGCATCAGCACGATCTGATAGCCGCCGCTCAGCAGCCCCTGCTGCAGGAGTTGCGGCGCGGCGACGTCGATTTCGAGATGCACGCGCGGCGCCTGCCGATGGAAGGCGGCAAGGGCGCCCTGAAGATCGAGATCCCTGTTGGTGATCATCGCATCCACGGTGCCGAAGGTCAGGCTGCCGGTCAGCTCGCCTTGCGCCTCGCCGACGCGGCTTTGGAACTTCTCCAGCGATCCGAAGAGTTCCAGCGTCGCCTCATAGACGAGGCGCCCCTCGTCCGTCAGCAGGAAGCCGCTGCGCCCGCGGCTGCAGAGCCGCAAGCCCAGGCGATCCTCGAGATGGCGCATATGGGTGGAGATCGTTGCCTGCGTCATTCCAAGCGCGGTTTGCGCGGAGGAGAAGCCGCCATACTGGACGACGGAGGCAAAGACGCGCAGCAGCCTGAGCTCCGTGTCGCCGAGCGACAGATTGAGAACGCGGTGTCGAACCTTGTTGATCATGCATCGATTAAGTCACAACTAAACATCCAATCATAGATATTTTTAAAGGTATCGACCTTCCGCACACTCCTTCACCTGTGGAGGAGAGACATGGCGAGCAATTCCTACGAAACCGGGCGACTGAACCTGCCGTTTGTCGGCATCTGCACCTTCGGCAAATATTCCTATCAGCCGGATTGGGACGCGATCGACGCCGACGTCGCGATCCTGGGTGCGCCCTTCGACTGCGGCACGCAATGGCGTGCCGGCACCCGTTTCGGACCGCGCGCCATCCGCGAGGCCTCGACCTTGTTTTCCTTTGGCCACGGCGGCGCCTATGACCACGAAGACGACGTCACCTACCTGCCGAATGACAAGGTTTCGATCGTCGATATCGGCGACGCCGACATCGTGCATACCGACACGATGAAGAGCCACGCCAATATCGAATTCGGCGTGCGCAAGATCCTGGCCGCGGGTGCGTTGCCGGTGGTGCTGGGCGGCGACCATTCCGTCAACATTCCTTGCATCAATGCGTTCGCTGAGGACTGCGCCCGGAACGGTCCGATCCATATCGTCCAGATCGACGCGCATCTCGATTTCGTCGACGAGCGCCATGGGGTTCGCTACGGCCACGGCAACCCCATGCGCCGGGCAGCGGAAAAATCCTATGTCAGCGGGCTTTCGCAACTCGGCATCCGCAACGTCTCCTCGACCGCGAAGGAGGGGTATGAGGATGCCCGCGCCATGGGCTCGGACATCCTCTCGGTGCGCCAGATCCGCGCGTTGGGAACGGAGGCTGTCGCCGCCCGCGTACCGGCGGGCGTCCGCTACTATGTCACCATCGACATCGATGGCTTTGATCCTTCGATCGCACCCGGCACCGGCACGCCGTCGCATGGCGGCTTCGTCTACTACGAAGTGCTGGAGATCCTTGCGGCACTTGCCAAGCGCGGCACGATCGTCGGTATCGACCTGGTCGAGGTTGCGCCGGACTACGATCATTCCGGTTCCACGTCGGTCCTCGCCGCACAGGTGCTGATGAACCTGATCGGCCGCGTTATGCACGCGAAGAGGGGCTGAGACCATGGGGCGCATTCGTTACGATTTTTCCGGCGAACACGTGCTGGTGACCGGCGCGAGCCGCGGCATCGGCCGTGCTGTGGCCGAGGGGTTTGCCGCTGCCGGAGCCGAAGTGACGATCCTCTCCTCCGGCGCCGGCATCCATGCGGCAGCCCGCGAAATGTCGGCTCGTTTCGGCCGCAGGATCGCGGCGCTCGAATGCGACATCACCGACAGCGCCGCGGTGAAGGCGACACTTGCGCCGCTTGGGCGGATCGACGTTCTCGTCAACAATGCCGGGCTGGAGCGCATCACGCCACTAACCGAAGAAGGGGATGCCGTCGAGGACACGTTCCGCCGCATCACGGATATCAACACCAACGGCACCTTCTACGTCACCCGCCGCGCGGTGCCGCATATGGCCGCCGGCGGCCGTATTGTCGTCACCGCGTCGATCTGGAGCCGGGTCGCGGTGCCGGAGTTCTCCGCCTATATCGCCTCCAAGCATGCCAACCTCGGCTTTACCCGCGTGATGGCGAAGGAACTCGCCGGCAAGGGGATCCGCGTCAACGCCGTCTGTCCGGGCTGGGTGCGCACAGAGGCAGCGATGTTGTCGCTGAAGAACATGTCGTTGCGCACCGGGCGCAGCGAAGAAAATCTCCTGGCCGAGATCGTCGGCGCGCAGGTTCTGCCGGGACTGCTCGAGCCGGAGGATCTGGCCGCCCCCTATCTCTTCCTCGCCTCTGACGGTGCCAAGGATATGACGGGCCAGGCGCTGATGCTCGACCGCGGCGAGGTGATGGCATGAGCACGCGTGTTCTCATCACCGGCGCCCATCGTGGCATCGGCGCCGCCTGTGCGCTGGCTTTCGCCGCGTCCGGCGCGCGCGTTGCGCTTGCCGACATCCGCAAACCTGAGGAGACCGCGGCGGCGGCCGCACGGGCAGGAGCGACCGAGGCGCTCACGCTCGCCTGCGATGTTTCTGACGAAGGCGCCGTCGCCGCCGTCGGCGAGGCGCTGCGGCGGACGTTCGGCGGACTGGATGTCGTCGTTCACTGCGCCGGCGTCATCCACGAGGCGCCGCTACTCGAAACGCCGGTTGCCGATTTCGACCGGGTAATTGCCGTCAACCTGCGCGGCAGCTTCCTCGTCGGCAAAATGGCGCTCGGGCTGATGAACGGAACGGCCGAAGCGCCGGCCCGGCTGATCATGATCGCTTCCGACATGGCCTATTACGGCCGCGAGACGTTCTCGCCCTATGTCGCCTCGAAACACGGCGTGCTCGGCCTGGTGCGTTCCTGGGCGAAGGAGTTCGCGCCACGCGTCCTCGTCAACGCCATCTGCCCAGGTCCGATCGATACGGAGATGCTGGGTGTCGCCCATATGAGCGCGGAATGGCGCGCTCGGGAGTTGGCGATCCCGCTTGCCCGCTTCGGCAAGCCGGAGGAGATCGGTGAACTCGCGCTGTTCCTTGCCGGGTCCGCAGGACGCTACTTCACCGGTCAGGGGATCGGCAGCAACGGCGGGAGCATCATGCCATGATCCGCAACCCCATCCCCTGGCCGAATGGCGCCAAGTGCGCCGCCTCTATCACCTTCGACATGGATGCCGACAGCCTCATCCATATCGCCCATCCCGAGGATGGCCATAGCCGCGTCTCGGCGATTTCGATGCTGCAATACGGGCCGAAGGTGGCGATCCCGCGCATCGTCGAGAGCTACCGGCAACTTGGGATCAAACAGACGTTCTTCGTTCCTGCCTGGTGCATCGAGCAATATCCGCAAGCGATCGAGGCGATCCTCGAAGGCGGTCACGAGCTTGCTCATCACGGCTTCCTGCACGAACACCCGCGCGAGCTTTCCGATGACGAAGAGGCTTGCTGGCTCGATCGTGGCATCGCGGTGATCTTGAAAGCGAGCGGCAAGCGGCCGCGTGGCTGGCGGGCACCGCTCTACAATTTCTCCCATCGCTCCGCCGATCTCCTGGTGTCGCGTGGCTTTGAGTATGACGCCTCGCTGATGGGCGACGATATTCCCTACCTCCTCGAGTGCGATGCCGGGCGCCTCGTCGAACTTCCTTCGCATTGGGGTCTCGACGATTGGCCGCAATACGTCCAGTCGATGGACCTCGACTACATGATGCCGATCCGGGCGCCGGAACAGGGCTTTGCCGCCTTTGCGCAGGAGTTCGAGACCGCCTATCGCCATGGCGCGCTCTGGGTGCCGGTCGTCCATCCGTTTGCCACCGGCCGTCTGGCCCGCTGGGAGGTGGTGCACCGCTTTCTCGAACAGGTTCTCACACGCGGCGACGTCTGGTTCGCGCCGATGGAGGAGATTGCCGCCCATGTGCGGCGCGTTGTCGAAAACGGCAGCTGGTCGCCGAGGATCGACCGGCTGCCCTTCTATTCCGAGCCCGTGCGGGTTCGGTAGCCGGAAGCGGGTTCGCCCGCTCCCGAAGATCGGCGGCTGATGGAGCCGCGACTGTCTTCGCGGGAAAGACGCCAAAAGGCGCGACGCGAAAAGGGGAACGACAATGGAACACAACGATATCGCCTGGCAGAGCGAACTGTCTCGGCGCGCCCGCATCTATGAGGACATCGAGGCTGGAGACCGCTTCGAGGGCAGGATGACCAAGCTCGACTACACCGGCATGACCGTGCTGACGCTGCTGCTGGTTGTCGGCTTCTGGTTCTGGGGGGCGTGAGATGACCGATCACGTTGCACTGGGCCGGCTGGCATCCGTCGAAACCGAACAGGCAGAGGCGGCGCGCAACCGCGCCGCCGCCGAGCGCGGCGATGCGCCGCTGCTGCCATCCGAAAGGCTCTGGGGCTTTTGGGAGTTCACCTATGCCAACTCCGCGCTGGCGATTGCCACCTGGGCCTTTCTGATCGGCGGCTCCGTCGGTCTTTTCGTCGGGCCGAAGGAGGGCATCGCCGCCATCGTCATCGGCAACATCGTCGGCGTCGTTCTGACCGCGCTCGCCACGACAACCATGTCGGGCCGCTACGGTGTCGAGCAATTCGTCGCGCTGCGCAGCCAATTCGGCTACAACGGCAGCCGCGTCGTCTATGTGCTTGCCGTGGTCGTGCTGACCATGGGTTGGCTCGCCGTCCTTGCCATGATGTTCGGCCGCTCGATTGACGGCCTGATGGCGCTCAGCGCCAACGAAGCGGCCAACCCGACCGGCACCAAGATGATCGTCGCCGCCATTGGCGCCATCCTTCTCACCTGGTTCATCGTCGCCAAGGGGCCGACCTCGATCAAGTTCTTCAACATGGTCGTTTCGCCGGCGCTGGTGCTGTTGATGGTGGCGATGCTCTACCTCATCCTCAGCCACCATTCGATCGGCGAGCTTCTGGCACTTCCCGCGCTCGCGCCGCCCTTCGAGGACAAGACGCTGAACTTCGTCGTCGCGGTCGAGGTCAATCTCGCCGCCGGCTTCTCGTGGTGGCCCTATATCGGCAACCTGGCGCGGCTGACGAAGAGCGAGCGCACCGCCTTCTGGCCAAACATTCTCGGCATCTTCGGTGCGGCTGCACTTGGCGAAATCGTCGGTCTGCTTGCGGCGGTTGCGCTCGGTGAAAGCGATCCGACCATCTGGATGACGAAGATCGCCGGCCCGATGATCGGCATCGTGGCGCTGCTCTTTGTCGCTTTCGCCAACATGACCTCTATGGCGAACATCCTCTACACGTCCATTGTCGGCCTCAGGCAGGTCGGTACGGCGTCGGTGCGCGCGATTTCCTGGGGCACGATCCTGTTCCTCTTCTGCCTCATCCCGTTCGGGCTCGTGATCTTCTACCCGCAGATGTACGACGGCTTCTTCATCTTCCTGGTATGGACCTCGGCGCTGAACTCCGCACTCGCCGGCATCGGCATCGCCGATTACTTCTTCCTGCGTGGCCAGAAGCTCGACATGCGCAGCCTGCACGGGCCGCAGGAAAACGGACCTTACCGCTTCTGCGCGGGCTTCAACCCCATCGGGCTCTTCGCTCTTGCGGTCGGCTTCATCGTCTATGTCGCCGTCTTCAACCCGCAGACGCTCGCGAGCCTGCCGGCCTTCAAATACCTGACCGCCTCCGTGCCGTCCTGCCTTGCGGCAGGTGCCGTGCACTACGTGCTGACCCGGCTCTTCGCCCGCGGCCGTGGCTGGGGCCAATACCCGTGACACCGGAGATCACCGCCATGAGCGACAGATACGATTACATCATCATCGGCGCAGGGTCGGCCGGCTGCGTGCTTGCCAACCGCCTGTCGGAGGATCCGTCCACCAGGGTACTCGTGCTGGAATTCGGCGGCAGCGACAAGTCGATCTTCATCCAGATGCCGACGGCGCTATCCATTCCGATGAACGGAACGAAGTACAACTGGAAATACATGACCCTGCCGGAACCCGGTCTCGACGGCCGCCGGGTGCATTGTCCGCGCGGCAAGGTGATCGGCGGTTCGTCGTCGATCAACGGTCTCGTCTACATGCGTGGCCATGCTCGGGACTTCGACGAGTGGGAGGAACTGGGCGCGCGCGGCTGGCGCTATGCCAATTGCCTGCCCTATTTCCAGCGGGCCGAAAGCTGGCAGGACGGCGGGGACAGCTATCGCGGCGCCTCCGGGCCGCTTGCGACCAATGCCGGCAACAAGATGAAAAACCCGCTCTACCGCGCTTTCGTCGATGCCGGTCGCGAGGCGGGCTACATCGCCACCGACGATCCGAACGGATACATGCAGGAAGGCTTCGGGCCGATGCACATGACCGTGAAGAACGGCGTGCGCTGGTCGACGGCCAATGCCTATCTGAAGCCGGCGATGGACCGGCCGAACCTCACCGTGGTCACGCATGCCATGACACGAAGGGTGTTGCTCGAAGGCAAGCGCGCCGTCGGCGTCGAATACGAACTTGCTGGCGAACGTGTTGTTGCACGGGCGAACCGCGAAGTGCTCATCTCCTCCGGGCCGATCGGATCGCCCCACCTGTTGCAGCGCTCCGGCATCGGCCCGGCGCCGGTTCTGCAACAGGCGGGCGTCGCGGTGTTGCACGATCTGCCGGGTGTCGGGGAGAACCTGCAGGATCATTCCGAGGTCTATATCCAATATGCCTGCAAGGAGCCGATCACGCTCAATGGCAAGATGGGGCTTTTGAGCAAGGCCTTGATCGGCGCCGAATGGCTGTTGCTCAAGAAGGGGCTCTCGGTCTCGAACCACTTCGAAAGCGGCGGCTTCATTCGTTCCGACGCCTCGCTTCAGTGGCCTGATGTTCAGTTCCACTTCCTGCCGGCGGCGATGCGCTACGACGGCAAGAAGCCGCTCGATGGCCATGGCTTCATGGTACTGACCGGACCGAACAAGCCGAAGAGTCGGGGCTATGTGCGGCTACGCTCTCCCGAAGCGCATGAACAGCCGGATATCCTCTTCAACTATCTCGACCGCGAAGAGGACCGCGAAGGGTTCCGCCGCTGCCTGCGGCTGACGCGCGAGATCATCGCCCAGCCGGCCTTCGACCGTTTCCGGGGCGAGGAGATCGCCCCGGGGGCGAATGTTCG
Source organism: Ensifer sp. VA4 (assembly GCF_055710065.1). Lineage (NCBI taxonomy): Bacteria > Pseudomonadati > Pseudomonadota > Alphaproteobacteria > Hyphomicrobiales > Rhizobiaceae > Ensifer > Ensifer sp. VA4. Next base: position 192,439 of record NZ_JBVQPO010000014.1, read on the forward strand.
CACGAATGACGAGATCGACGCCTGGGTGCGTGAGACCATGGAGAGCACCTATCACCCCTGCGGCTCCTGCCGGATGGGCGAGGATGGAATGGCGGTCGTCGATAGCGAGCTCAAGGTGCGCGGCATCGAAGGTTTGCGGGTCATCGACAGTTCCGTCTTTCCGTCAGAGCCGAACGCCAATCTCAATGCGCCGACGATCATGCTGGCGGAGCGGGCCTCCGACATGGTGCGTGGCAAGCCGCTGCTCGCGGCCTCCAACGCGGAAGTCGGTGTTGCACCGGGTGTCGGCGTAACGCAGCGTAGTGGCAAGCCGCTGCGCGCCGTCCGACAATGACGTCAGAGAAGGCGGTGCGGCATGTTGCGGGGTATCGGTTATGTGGTGGCCCGGCGAGCTCGCGGCGATAGGCAAGAGCCGAACGAATGGGCTTTGGCGGTCGAGAAGCTCCTCAACCGCCTGATCTCCCGATGTGGCCTTCCTTTCGCGCGATCGCCTCGGCCAGCCGAAGAAGAAGAGGTCTCATCCGATCCGCCGGAACGCCGGCATAGCCGAGAATGAGCGCGTTCGACCACCTTATTTACCCGTCCAAGGGTTGACGATCACCAAACCGACACCCTCGAAATCCGAAACATTCCGGGTTGCCAGCGCGGCGCCGCGGGAGAGGGCGATCGAGGCGATCTGCGCGTCGAACTGACTAATCGGGCGACCGGCCTTGCGCCGCTCAGTTGCAATTAAACCGTAAACGTCGGCGGCCTCCCGATCGAACGGCAGGACACGACCGGCGAGATCTTGCGCAAAGATCGGCAAGATTGCCGCTTCAAGGTCGCGCCGGCGGCGCCCATCGGGAAGCAGGCGTAGACCGTATAGGATCGGCTTCGGTGATCGTGGTCGTGAAGACCGCGGCCGAAGGCTGTTCCGCAGGCCAGTCGACAACCGCGGGCTCCGGAGCCGGCAATAGCAGTTCGGTATGATGTTTGTGTCGAAAACGATCATAGGGCGGAGAAATGCGGAACGTCACGGATCGGTTCGCGCGCGGGAAGTTCCAGTTCGACGCCGCCAAGCGGCTGTAAACGGGCGCGGATAGCGCCAGCGAGGTTTCCCGCTGTTGCCTCCTGCTGCGCCAACACCATTTTCAAGATGTCGCGTACCTCGTCTTCCATCGAACGGCCGTGGGTCGCCGCGCGGACGCGCAACCTCTGTTTCATCCGATCGTCGATGTTGTGAATGGTAATGCTGGCCATGTTGAACGCCTCCATTAGTCATTGATTGCATAGAATGCATTGATGGCCAATTTTCAATCGGACTCACAGCCGTGCGCGGCATCGAAGGTTTGCCGGTCATAGACAGTTCCGTCTTCCCGTCCGAGCCGAACGCCCAATACATCCCACCGTAGCGCTTCAGCCGTGCGGCTCATTGAGCAGATTGTCGTTGGGCGAGCGGCAACGCGCCGGCGGCTGGTTGCCGAGGGCCGCCACCCCGCCGAACGCGCGTAGAATAGGCGGTTGGGTTAGCTGGGCCTGGGAGTTACTCGTCCGTGTCGACCGGAGAAAACAGCTCGTCGATGTCGCGGTGTCCCTCGATGATGTTGACTACCTCAAAACGTTCGTCGACATAGCGGAAGAAGATGACGTATCCCTTGAACGCCGAGCTGCGGATATCGGGACGCAATTCCGGCCGTGCTCGGCCGAGGGTGCCGGGGAGGTCGGCCAGTGTCCGGCATTTTTGCCGGAGTTCCCCGACAAAGCGACGGCCGACGACCAAGCTAGGTGATGTATTCGAGAATATTGACGAGGTCAGTGAGTGCCGAAGGCAGCATACGAAGCTGCGGCACGCTTAGAAGCCTTCCCTGGTTAGTTGGGCGGCCTTCGCCTCCAGCGCCGCGTTAATATCTGCATCCGACGCTTCACCGCCGTCGGCAATCGATTTGTTGAGCAGGCTGGTCAGAGCCCTCAGCTTCTGTTCGCGTTCCTCGACCAGGCGCAGTCGTTCCCGCACGACTTCGCTGGCGGAACCGTAACGGCCGTCCTTCACGATGTTGGATACAAAGGCTTCCCAGCGGTCACCAATGGAAACGTTTATGTGACACCTCCGATTGCATTACAGCATGCCACAATAACAATTCTTGCGCAGTTATTGACACTGCGACGTCACCTCAAATGCGAACGCTCGATCTTATTTTCAAGAGACCTTCCCGATGTGGCCTTCCTTTCGGGCGATCGCCTCGGCCAGCCGAAGAAGAAGAGGTCTCATCCGATCCGCCGGAACGCCGGCATAACCGAGAATGAGCGCCCCGGGCTGGGGTGACGCGATCGTATAGTCGGACAGCGGATAACATTGCAGCCCCGCATCGAGCGCCGCGCGGTGCGGGGCCTGGTCCTCCCGGCCGCCCTCCAGCCAGGCGAGCGCGTTGAGCCCGCTTTCGGAGCAGTCGATGCGGGCGAGTCCGGCGAGGGTCTCTCGTCCGGCCTGGATGAAGGCCTCGCGGCGCTCGGCGTAAAGGCCGCGCATGCGGCGCAGATGGCTGGCAAAATGACCGCCGCCGATGAACTCGGCAAGGGCGAGCTGGGTTTCCACTGGCACGCTGCGATGGATCAACCCCGAAAGCGTGCGAAAGGCCCCGACGAGCTGCGGCGGCAAGACGAGATAGCCGACGCGGATTCCCGGGTAGAGCGCCTTGCTGAAACTGCCCGCGTAGATCACCCGGTCGGAGCCGTCGATCGAGCGCATGGAGGGCAGCGGCGCACCGTCATAACGGAATTCACTGTCGTAATCGTCCTCGATGATCCAGGCATCGTTTGCCCGTGCCCATTCGAGCAGGGCAAGCCGGCGGGGCAGCGACAGGGTAATGCCGAGCGGGTGCTGGCGCGACGGCATCACGAAGGCGAGCCGCGCATCGGGATAGCGCGCCATGACGCTTTCGACATCCATGCCGTCCGCATCGACATCGGCCGGACACAGTCGCAGCCCGAGCGTGCGGAAAAGGTTGCTGGTCGTCACGGGCCCCGGATCCTCGAACCAGATGCCATCGCCAGGGTCGGCAAGCGCCAGGGCTGCGAGCGTGAAGGCTGCATGCCCGCCGGGCGTGATGACGATCTGCTCGGGATCGCAGGGGTCGCGCCGATGCAGGGCCAGATATTCGGCGATCCTCTGCCGCAGAACCAGTTCGCCCGCAACGTCGCCGTAGCCCAAGGCCACGGCCTTGCCGCCGCGCGTCACCGAATTCCAGCATTTGCGCCAGACGGCGAAAGGAAACCGGTCGAGCGCCGGACGATTCGGGAGGAAAGGCCTGTCTTCCATCTGGCCGATATCGGCCGACATCAGGCGTGAGAGGTCGCCGATACGCGACAGGCGCGGCGGTGCGCTCTCCGCGGCATCTCGCCGAATTGGGGTGAAGCGGCGGTTGGCGGATGGGCGGGGCAGGGCGGCCGACACGAAAGTGCCGGCTCCCTGTCGTGCCTCCAGGTAGCCCTCCGCCTTCAGGTTCTCGAGCACCCGCACCAAGGTCTGGCGCGACAGGCCCAACTCCTCGGCAAGGATGCGGCTTGCGGGTAGCCTTGTTCCGGCGCGCAAGTGCCCCTTGAGGATCGCCGCGCGCAATTGGTCCTGCACCTGGCGGAATTTCGGCAGCGCGATCGTGGCGTCGAGGCGAAGGAAAGGCAGGATAGGGCCTTCAAGTTGTTTGACCATCGATGCGTCTTTCAAAATTGGTACAGTCAAATGCATCATAATGGACGTTCCTTCGTCGTCCAATTGTTACATCCTGTCCCTACACAAAAACGCACCGATGCAGCCCCCGCAGGACGCAGACAAGGTGCGGGGGAACCGGGCCAGGCGGCGGTGCCGACGACCGGATGCAAGGAAAAAAACAGCCATCGCCCACGATCCGTCGCTGACGGTCAACAGGAGGAGTTCATGAAGAAGCTTGTATCGCGCGCAATGAGCCGCGCCTTCGTCTCCACGCTTGCCTTGGCAGCGGCGCTGCCGGGTCTCGCGCGCGCTGAAGCCGCCAAAGAGCTGGTCACGGCCGCCACGAAGGAAGGCATGCTGACGGTCATCGCGCTGCCGCACGACTGGTGCAACTATGGCGAGGTCATAGAGGGGTTCAAGGCCAAGTATCCGGGCATAGAGGTCAACGAACTGAACCCTGACGCCGGTACGGCCGATGAGCTGGAAGCAATCCGGGCGAACAAGGGCAATACGGGGTCGCAGGCCCCCGACGTCGTCGATCTCGGCCTGGCCTTCGCGCCGGCTGCCGCGCAAGAGGGCCTGCTTCAGCCATACAAGGTGGCGACCTGGGACGAAATCCCCGGCAATATCAAGGACGATAAGGGTTATTGGTACGGCGATTATTACGGCGTCATGGCCTTCGGCGTGAACAAGGACCTGCTTGAGACCGCACCGACCGACTGGTCGGATCTGTCGAAGTCGGAATATTCCGGGGCGGTGGCGCTGACCGGCGACCCGCGGTCCTCGGCGCAGGCAATCCTCGCATTGATGTCGGCCGGTATTTCGCGCGGTGCCAAGCCTGGAACGGAATCCGGCGGCAAGGGCCTGGAGCTCTTTGCGGAACTGAACAAGTCCGGCAACTTCGTGCCGGTGCTCGGCAAGGCCGGCACGATCGCACAGGGGCAGACGCCGATCGTCGCTGCCTGGGACTACAATCTCTTGGCCTGGCGAGACGCGCTGAAAGGCAATCCGCCGATGGACGTGGTCGTGCCGGCAAGCGGTGTCGTCGCCGGCGTCTATGTACAGGCGATCTCCGCCTATGCGCCGCATCCGAACGCCGCCAAGCTCTGGATGGAATACCTCTATTCCGACGAGGGCCAGACCGGCTGGCTGAAGGGCTACTGCCACCCGGCGCGCTTCAACGCCATGCTGAAGGCCGGCAAGTTCCCGCAGGATCTGCTCGACAAGCTGCCGCCGGCCGAAGCCTATGAAAAGGCGATCTTCCCGACGGTCGACGAACTTGCCGCCAACAAGACCGCCGTGGTCGAGGGCTGGGACAAGGTGGTCGGCGCCAACGTGAAATAAGTCTTTCGGCCGGCGAGAGGCTCGCACGAAGCCTCTCGCCCGCTTTGGCGCAATTTATTCCAGGGACAAATCCGATGACGACAAGCGTCGCATCCCTGCCGACGGCGTTCCGGCCGCGGCAGGTTTTCAGCTGGCTCGGGGTTGCTCCCTTCTTCCTCTTCGCCACGCTCTTCCTCATCCTGCCGACACTCAACATCGTGCTCGGCGCGTTCCGCAACGCTGAGGGACAGGTGACGCTGGAGAACCTTGGCAAACTTCTGTCACCCTCCATACGGTCGGCCTTCTGGATATCGATCGAACTCAGCCTGCTGACGGCGGCGCTCGGATGTCTTTTCGGCTTCCTGATCGCTGCCGCCATCACCCTCGGTGGTCTCCCGCGCCCGCTGCGCGGTGCCATTCTCACCTTTTCGGGCGTCGCCTCGAACTTTGCCGGCGTGCCGCTCGCCTTCGCCTTCATCGCAACGCTCGGCCGCCTCGGCTTCGTGACGATGCTGCTGCGCCATTGGTTTGGCATCAATCTCTACGGGGCCGGCTTCAACATCGTCTCGTTTCTGGGCCTGGCGCTTACCTATCTCTATTTCCAGATCCCGTTGATGGTGCTGATCATCACCCCCGCCCTGGAAGGGTTGCGGCGCGAATGGCGCGAGGCGGCCGAAAGCCTTGGCGCCAGCGGCTTGCAATATTGGCGCATGGTCGCATTGCCGGTGCTCTGGCCTTCGCTGCTCGGCACGCTGGCGCTGCTCTTCGCCAATGCCTTTGGAGCGGTTGCCACCGCCATCGCCCTTACGGGCTCGTCGCTCTCGATCGCCCCCATCGTGCTGTTCGCGCAGGTTCGCGGCGACGTGCTCAATGACCCGCATCTGGGCTACGCCATTGCCTTCGCCATGATCCTGCTGACCGCGATTGCCAATGCAATCTACATCCTCTTGCGCATGCGCGCGGAAAGGTGGGTCAAATGACGGAGAGACGCCTCTGGTCCTGGCTCGCCGTCGTCCTCGGCGGGCTTTACTTCCTGCTGCCGCTCGTCGGCATGGTCGATTTCTCGATGCGCATGCAGCGCGATGGCTACAGCTTCGAAGCCTACCGTGTCGTGCTGGCCGATCCGCAATTCCAGCAGACCTTCGGCTATTCGGTCGTGCTGGCGCTGCTGACGATCGTGCTCGGTATCCTGATCGTGTTCCCCACCGCCTATTTCGTGCGGTTGCGTTTTCCGGGCCTGCGGCCGATCGTCGAGTTCCTCACGCTGCTGCCGCTGGTCATTCCGCCGATCGTCATCGTCTTCGGCTATATCCGCATCTACAACACGTCCTCGGTCCTGCCGTTGACGGGAAGCTGGTGGGGTACCAATCTCCTGCTTCTGTTCGGTTATGCGACGCTGTCGCTCCCCTACATGTATCGTTCGGTGGATACGGGCCTTCGCACCATCGATATCGGCAGCCTGACGGAGGCAGCACAGAGCCTTGGGGCCGGCTGGGCGCGCATTCTCACCGTCGTCATCCTGCCGAACGTCTTCGTCTCAATACTGTCGGGGGCGTTCCTGACCTTCGCGATCGTCATCGGCGAATATGTCTTTGCCGCCCTGCTCAACGTCGGCTCCTTCGGTCCCTACATGGTCTGGATGGGCGGCAACCGAGCCTATGAACCATCCGCGCTCGCGGTGGTGGCCTTTGCCATTACCTGGGCCTGTATGGGGCTGATCCAGCTTTTCACCCGCTTTTCCAAATTCTCCACCGTGAGGCGCTGACCATGGCCTTTCTCGATATCCTTCGACTGGAAAAGTCCTTTGGCGCGCATCGCGTCGTCAAGGATTTCAATCTCAACATCGAGAAGGGCGAATTCATCTCCTTCCTCGGGCCCTCCGGCTGCGGCAAGACCACGGTCCTGCGTATGGTCGCCGGTTTCGAGACACCAACATCAGGCGCGATCTGCATCGACGGGCGCGATGTCAGCGGGCTTGCTGCCAACCGTCGCAACATCGGGATGGTCTTCCAGGCCTATGCGCTCTTTCCCAACCTGACAGTCGAGCAGAACGTCGGGTTCGGGCTGCGAATAAAGGGTGAAGGAAAGGCGGACATTCGCACACGTGTCGGCGAAATGTTGGAGATGGTCGGCCTGCCGAATCTTGGCGAACGCTACCCGTTCCAGCTTTCCGGCGGCCAGCAGCAGCGGGTCGCCTTGGCGCGCGCACTGGCAATCCGACCGCAGGTTCTGCTGCTGGATGAGCCGCTGTCGGCACTTGACGCGAAGATACGCACGAGCCTGCGGGAGGAGATCCGCCGCATCCAGCGCGAGCTCGGCATCACCACCATCTTCGTGACGCATGATCAGGAAGAGGCGTTGTCGATGTCGGACCGGGTCGTGGTCATGCATCAGGGCATTGCCGATCAGGTCGGCACACCGTTTGAAATCTACAATCGTCCGGCGACGCGTTTCGTGGCGCAGTTCGTCGGTACGCTCAATCTCCTGGACGCCAGCCTCCTCGACGCAGCCGCAGGGCGGGTAGGGTTGGGGGATCTGCCGGTGGCGCTGAACCGTAAGCTGCCTGGCCGGGCTGGAGACCGGGTGAGCCTGGCGCTTCGGCCGGAAACCGTGGCGCTGGGGCGAAAAGGCGAAGGCAGCGTCGTTCTCCCCGGCCATATCGCGGAGGTGCATTTCCTAGGGTCGGTCATCCGCATCCGGGTCGCGGTTGCCGGTCAGTTCGTCTCGCTCGACACGTTCAATCAACCCGATAGACCGCCGCCTTCGGTCGGCACCCCGGTCGAGGTCAGCATTTCTGATCGCGACCTGCTCGTTCTTGCCGCCTGACGCAGCGCGGGAAGGAACCGGGGATGGTGACCGATATGCCGTGGGAAATGACGCCTCGTCCGAATTGGCGACAGAGGATAGAAGGCTTGTCCGCTGAGAGCCGCGCGCAGCTGGCTGCACGGGCGCGATGCGCGCCGCTTTTTGCTCATGCCTATGCCTTTCATCTGAACTTCCGCTTTGGCGGCATGAAGCCCTTGCATCTGGCTGAATTCGCCAAAGCTCAGGGCCTCTCGGGCCTCAAGATTCACGTCGAGGACGGCGAGCAGGCCAGTCTCGCGAGAATGCCGGACGAAGAGCTGCGTGCCTTCGGGGCAGCGGTTGGCGGGCTCGGCCTGGAACTGCATGTCGAAACCAGCACGACGGAACTGCCCGGGCTCTCGGATGCGGTTCGCATCGCGCTTGCCACAGGCACCACTTCGCTTCGCTGCTATCCGCGCTACGAGGGGCGCGTCTCTGAGATCGTCGAATGGACGATCGCAGATCTCCGCCGGCTCGAGATACTCGATCCTGACGGCAGGCTTCGCTTCACGCTTGAACAGCATGAGGATCTCAAATCGGCGGAGTTGATCCGGATTATCGAGGCGGTCGCCAATCCGCGCCTCAGCCTTCTGTTCGATTTCGGCAACATGATCAATGCATTTGAAATGCCGATGTCGGCCCTGATCGCCCAGTCGCCATACATCACCGAGGTGCATGTCAAGGACTGCCTCGTGAGACCCGATCGTGGCGGTTGGGCCCATCTCGCCTGCCTGTCCGGAGACGGCGACTTGCCGATGCTCGCGATGTTGGTGGAACTCCTGCTGCTTGGCCGCGACAAGCCTCAGGTTCTGGCCTTCGGGCTGGAAGAGGAGGAGGGCTATTTCGCACCGGCACTCCGGTTTGCCTCCGAGGCCCGAGACCCGTTCATTCCCGCCCGCTCGCCAAGCTTCACCGCGATCGGAACGGGCAATCAGCAGGCTCGGTTGCGCCAGGAGGCCGTCGCCGCCCGCCGGCAGGTCGATACGGTCAGAAGCCTGTTGCAGAGAATTACAACCCAAGCCGAGAAGGTCCAAGAATGACGGCCGAAAATGTCTGTCCGCCGGCGTTTCTGGCATTCGCCCACGAAATAGCCGATGCCGCCGCTACCGTTATCCGTCCCTATTTTCGCCAGCGGCTCGAGATCGCCGCCAAGGCGGACAGCAGCCCCGTTACCGTCGCCGATCGCCTTGCCGAAATGACGATGCGACGGATGATCGAGAAGTGCTTTCCCGGCCACGGTGTTCGTGGCGAGGAGTTTGGCACTTCAAATGCGGAGGCGGAATGGGTTTGGGTGCTCGATCCGATTGACGGCACGAAATCCTTTGCGTCCGGCTCCCTTGCGTTCGGCATCCAGATCGCCCTGTTGCATCAGGACGCGCCGGTCCTCGGCATTATCGATCAGCCGATAACGAACGAGCGCTGGGTCGGCCAACGCACGAGCCCGACGCTCTTCAACGGTGTGCCAGTCCGAACGAGCGATACGGCCCGCCTCAGGGAGGCAATCGTCTATACATCGGCGTTGGAGCAGTTCGATCTCGATGCCAGAGAGCGCTTCTCGCGGCTGGCCGCGGGGGCGCGCTTCACGCGAATGTCTCATGATTGCTACGCCGCCGGCCTGCTGGCGCTTGGCAGCATCGACCTTCTGGTCGAGAGCAACGTGTTTGACTACGACATCCTTCCGCAGATACCCATCATCGAAGGGGCGGGTGGTATCGTTACGGACTGGGAGGGCCGGACGCTGACCGACGCGAGCCGGTACGAGACGGTCCTGATGGCAGCAAACGGGACGCTCCACGCCGAAGCGCTCGATCGGCTGAGGCACGGGACGGATCCCGTCGCCTAGGGTAAATTCCCTAGCGGGAACGTTCCAAGGGAAGGTGCCCTTCGAGCAGCGGGCGTTGTTTGGCAAGTGCCTGGCCCGCAAACTCGGTAAAGGCGCTGACGCGGGCCGTACGGCGGAGATCCTCGTGGGTGAGAAGCCAAAGTTCCCTCGTCATTTCAGCGACAGGCGGGCCGACGCGCACCAGACCGGCTGTCGTATCGCCGAGATAGCACGGCAGGGCGGTAAGGCCGATGCCGGCTGCGGCAGTTTCACGCGCCGTAACGAGTGAGTCGCAACGCAGCACCGCTGGAGAGGACAGCGTCGCCCGCATCCACCGTGCGACGCTTGTAGAGGCAAGCGCATCGCCGAGCCCAATCCAGCGTTCGTTTGCGTAGTTGATCTTCTCGATCGAAGCGAGGCCGCGTTCCCGCAGGTAGGCGGGCGCCGCATAGACGGCGAAGGCAACGCTCGCTATTCGGCGGCCAACCAGGGCATCGGGTGAATCGATTGCTGGTCGAATGGCGACGTCCGCGTCGCGATGGGAGAGATTTGCGAGAGCGTTCGACGTGCTCACCTCGAGGAGGACGCCGGGATGGCGCTGCTGGAAGGCTGCCAATATCGACGGCAGAATCGAAGCCATGAGCGTGTCGGTGGTGGTGATGCGCAGGCTACCTTCCAGACGCAGGTCCTGCCCCGTCAGTCGGCGTTCGAGTTCCGTGACGGTCTCGGCCATCTGGCGGGCCACCGCGAGCAGTTCCTCGCCCCCGGCTGTCAGCGTGTAGCCGGAAGGGAGGCGATCAAAAAGCCGAACCCCCAGTTTCTGCTCGAACGATCCAACGCGTCTCAGCACGGTGGTGTGATTGACGCCGAGCATGCGGGCGGCAGCGGCGAGGGAGTTTGCCTCCGCGACCGCCAAGACAAAACGGAGATCTTCCCAGTCGATACGGTGATGGCTGTGCATGATTGCCCAAAGCTACGGTTGGTGATCGAGCGAGCGAAGTTGCAGCGCGCCACTATTGATCGGATCCGCCAAGTCGACCTCGCCTGATTACGCCACCGGTGTTGCGTCGGCCTGCGCGGTCGTCGTGGCTGCGGATGTGCAAATATGCAGAAGAACTCGGCAAAGCAACAGATCGCGCTGCGAGAAAGCACGGTCTAACTAAGTAGCCATGATCGGATGGGCCGGTCGATGGAGACACCAGATTTGTCGTGCCGCGGCTGCCGTTTCGCGAGCGCATCACCGCCTGATCCCTTTTCTCCCATCCGTCCAACGTCATTCTCATCAAGGAGGTCCCGTCATGGAGACCCTGTTTGTCCCATTGGCTCTCGTCGCGGGCGGTCTGCTCGCCGTTCAGGCCGGCGCGAACGCGCAACTTTCGAAAGCGGTCGGATCGCCGTTCGTGGCGACCACGCTCCAACTCGCGATCGGCACCGGCCTGCTGGTTCTGGTCGCCCTGTTCACCGGGACACTGGCCGTGCTTGCGACCGTTCCGCAGGCTAAGTGGTGGCATCTCGTCGGAGGCACTGCCTCGGCCGTCTACGTCGTCTCGACGATCGTTCTCTTCCCCCGCCTCGGCGCAGTCGTTTCCGTCGGGCTCTTTATCGCCGGGCAGATGCTCGCCTCTCTCGCGCTCGACAGCTTCGGCCTGCTGGGTGTCGTGCAAACCGGGCTTCGGGTCGGAGCCGCGATCGGTACGCTCGTCGTGCTGATCGGCGTCGGCATGATTGTGTTCGGCCAAGGCGGAAAGGACAAGATCGAGGCCGACAAGCTTGGATGGATCGCCCTGGCACTCGTGGCCGGTGCGGTGCTCCCGGTCCAGGGGGCCGTCAATGCGCTGCTGCGCCATGATCTTGGCGGTGCGCCGTTTGCGGTGGGCGCGATCTCGTTCTTCGTCGCTACGCTCGCCATGGCAACGGTGCTGCTCTTGGCGCTCGCCGGACAGAAGACACCCCGTCCCAACATTGTCGGCGTGCAGGCCATGCCCTGGTGGGGTTGGCTCGGCGGTCTCGCCGGAGCGACCTATGTCACCACGGTCTTTACGGCGATCCCGGTGATCGGCGCCGCTGCCGCCGTTGGTTTCACGGTCGCGGGGCAGCAGGTGGCAAGCGTATTCGTCGATCGTTACGGCTTGTTCCGCCTGCCGCAAAGGCCGGTGTCGGGCCTGCGTCTTGCCGGGGTGCTGCTGCTGCTTGCGGGCGTCGTTCTCATCAAGCTCGTCTGAAACAGGCGCCATCTTTTCGCGGCCGGCGATCGCCGGCCGCTCGAGAATTTCCATGTCACCGCCGCCGCTTGCCTGGATCCATCTCGTTCTGTCCGTTTGGCCGCTTCATCCGCCATTCGCATATGAAGCAGAACGAATATTCCACTATGAAAAATCTGCGAATTTTCCGTTCCAGTTTTCTCTTGCGGGTTCGTAATCGTTCGTTTTTAATCGGTGCACTTTCGCAACGAAAGTCAGGCGCGTCCGATTGAGGAGAGTCGACGTGCCTGAGCATCGGGACTTATCGTCTTACCAATGGGAGGAACCGCCATGAGAGCTTTGAAATGGACCCTTGCGGCCACATCTGCGCTTTCGATCTTTGCCACCTCGAGCGCCTTCGCGGCGACGGAACTTGCCTGGTGGCATGCAATGACCGGCGCCAACAACGAAACGGTTGAACGGCTTGCCAAGGAGTTCAACGAAAGCCAGTCGGAATACAAGGTTGTTCCGGTCTTCAAGGGGACCTATGCCGAGACGCTGAATGCCGGTATCGCCGCCTTCCGTTCCAGGCAGGCTCCCGCCATCCTGCAAGTCTTCGACGCAGGCAGCGGCGTGATGCTGGGTGCCGAGGGCGCGGTGGTCCCGGTGGCGGACGTTCTTAAGAAGGGCGGCTACGAGTTCGACAAGGATCAGTACCTGCCGGGGATCGTTGCTTATTATTCCAAGCCGGACGGTACCATGCTGTCCTTCCCCTTCAACTCGTCTTCCCCGGTTCTCTATTACAACAAGGACGCTTTCGCGAAGGCCGGCATCGATACGGCAAAGCCGCCGGCCACATGGCCTGAGGTCTTCGAGGCGGCGAAGAAAATCAAGGCGAGCGGGGCGGCAAATTGCGGCTTCACCTCGACCTGGTTGACCTGGATCCAGACCGAGAACTTCTCTGCCTGGAACAATGTACCCTATGGCACGAACGAAAACGGGCTTGCCGGCCTCGAAGTGGAACTGAAGATCGACGCCCCGCTGTTCGTCGAGCATTTCCAGTCGATTGCCGACCTCGCCAAGGACGGTACCTTCCGCTACGGCGGCCGCACCTCGGAAGCAAAGCAGCTCTTCATGTCAGGCGAATGCGCCATCCTCACCGAATCTTCCGGCGGTCTGGGCGACATCGTGAAGTCGGGCGTCAATTATGGCGTCGGCCAGCTTCCCTATTATGAAGGCCATGGCCCGCAAAACACCATTCCCGGTGGCGCAAGCCTCTGGGTCTTCGCCGGCAAGAGTGATGCCGAATACAACGGCGTGGCCGAGTTCTTCCATTTCCTCTCGAAAACGGAAACCCAGGCCCAGCTCCACCAGGTCTCCGGCTATCTGCCCGTGACGCTCGCAGCCTATGAGGAAACCAAGAAGTCCGGCTTCTATGAAAAGAATCCGGGTCGCGAAACGCCGATCAAGCAAATGATGGGCAAGGCGCCGACCGAAAATTCGAAGGGCGTTCGCCTCGTCAACCTTCCGCAGGTTCGCGACATTCTCAACGAAGAATTCGAGGCGATGCTTGCTGGACAGAAGGATGCAAAGACGGCTCTCAGCGAAGGTGTAGCGAAGGCAAACGCGGCGATCACTGCCGCGATCGGCAACTGATCCTCTCAGCGAACGTCCGCACCGCCACTGCATGTTTCCTTTAATCGTCGCCGATTAAAGGATAAAAACATGCAGCACTTCAAAGTGCTACAGCGGCCTTAGCGCGTCTGATAAGACGCGCGACGCTGTAGGCGGTGCGGACTGGTTATTCATGGAGGGGTCGTTTTCATGCAGTCCGTCGTGTTTCCCAACAAGGTGCTGCCCTATCTTCTGCTTGCGCCGCAGATCGTCCTGACGGTCGTCTTTTTCTTCTGGCCCGCAAGCCAGGCGCTCTACCAGTCGGTGTTGCGCGAGGATCCGTTCGGCCTGAAGTCCGGTTTTGTCGGCCTTGCCAATTTCCGGGCCATTCTCGCCAATCCGGACTACCTGCATTCGCTGCAGGTGACGGTCGTGTTCAGTCTCGCAACTGCGCTGTTGTCGATGGCTCTCGCGCTTTTGCTGTCGACCTCGGCCGACCGTGTGGTGCGCGGGCGCAACGTCTACCGCACGCTCCTGATCTGGCCCTATGCGGTCGCCCCGGCGGTTGCCGGCATGTTGTGGCTTTTCATGTTCAATCCGGCGATGGGAACCTTCGCCTATATCTTGCGGCGGAACGGCTTCGTCTGGGATCCGTTGCTCAACGGTAACCAGGCGATGTGGCTGGTCATCGTCGCGGCGGCGTGGAAACAGATCAGCTACAATTTTCTCTTCTTCGTCGCTGGTCTGCAAGCGATCCCGAAATCGCTGATCGAGGCAGCGGCAATCGACGGCGCGCGCGGCACCAAGCGGTTCTGGACCATCGTCTTTCCGCTTCTCGCGCCGACGACCTTCTTCCTTCTCGTCGTCAACACCGTCTACGCCTTCTTCGATACCTTCGGCATCATCCACGCGGTAACAGGCGGCGGTCCGGCAAAGGCGACCGAGACGCTCGTCTACAAGGTCTACAACGACGGTTTCGTCAATCTCGACCTCGGCAGTTCGGCGGCCCAGTCGGTGATCCTGATGATCATCGTCGTCGCACTGACGGCCTTCCAGTTCCGCTTCGTCGAGAAGCGGGTCCATTATTCGTGAGACGCCGATGATCGAGAATCGTCCGATTTCCACCCTGATCAGCCACTTGCTGCTCGTGCTCGGGATCATCATCGTCGCGCTGCCGATCTACTACACCTTCGTCGCTTCCACGCACACTTCGATCGAGATCGTGCGGCCACCCATGTCGCTTGCGGTCGGCGATCATCTCGTCTCGAACTACAGGGAGGCGGTCGGCGGCGGCGTCGAGCGCGTCGTCGGCGTCAGCCTCGAGCGGCTGCTGTTCAATTCGACGGTCGTGGCGATCGCGATTGCCGTCGGCAAGATCGTGATTTCCTTCCTGTCGGCCTTCGCGATCGTCTTCTTTCGTTTCCCGCTGAAAATGCTGTTCTTCTGGATGATCTTCATCACCCTGATGCTTCCGGTCGAGGTGCGTATCCTGCCGACCTACAAGGTGATCGTCGACCTCGGCCTGATCGACACCTATGCGGGTTTGACGCTGCCTCTGATGGCTTCGGCCACGGCGACTTTCCTCTTTCGCCAGTTCTTCCTGACGATACCGGGCGAACTGGTCGAGGCCGCACGCATCGACAATGCCGGTCCGTTCCGCTTCATGCGGGACATCCTGCTGCCGCTCTCGGCAACGAACATTGCTGCGCTCTTCGTCATTCTCTTCATCTATGGCTGGACCCAATATCTCTGGCCGCTGCTCGTGACCAACGATGCGAAAATGAACACGATCATCATCGGGCTCAGGCGGATGATCGATTTCACCGACGCTTCGACCCCCTGGAATTATGTCATGGTGACCGCAATCCTTGCGATCATTCCCCCCATTCTCGTCGTCGTGCTGATGCAGCGCTGGTTCGTCAAAGGCCTTGTGGAGACAGAAAAGTAATGGCTGAGATTACCCTCAAAGACGTCCGCAAGTCCTACGGCACGGTGGAGGCGATCAAGGGCGTTTCGCTCGACATCGACGACGGCGAGTTCGTCGTTCTGGTCGGCCCGTCGGGATGTGGCAAGTCCACGCTTTTGCGCATGATCGCAGGCCTCGAAGGCATTACGGGCGGCGATATCCTCATCGGCGGGCGCCAGGTCAACGATGTCGAGCCGGCGGAACGCGACATCGCCATGGTGTTCCAGAATTACGCGCTCTATCCGCATATGACCGTGCGACAGAACCTCGCCTATGGTCTCAAGAACCGGAAAACACCGAGTGCCGAGATCGATCGGCGCATCGCCGCCGCGGCGAAGACACTGGAGATCGAACCCTATCTCGACCGGAAGCCGCGGCAGCTCTCGGGCGGCCAGCGCCAGCGGGTTGCCATGGGACGGGCCATCGTTCGCCAACCCGCGGCCTTTCTCTTTGACGAGCCGCTGTCAAACCTCGACGCGAAGCTGCGCGGGCAGATGCGTATAGAGATCAAGCGGCTGCAGCGCTCCCTCGGGACGACGAGCGTCTATGTCACACACGATCAGATGGAAGCGATGACGCTCGCCGATCGGCTCGTTGTCGTCAGCGCCGGCCGGATCGAACAGGTCGGCACGCCGCTGGAGCTCTACGAGAAGCCCGCGACCACCTTTGTCGCCACCTTCATCGGCTCGCCTTCCATGAACCTGCTGCACGGCAGGGACGCGTCGGCGGGCTGGTCGCTCGCCCCTGACGTGGCGCGTCCGAATGGTGACTTTACGCTGGGCGTCCGTCCAGAGGACCTTTCCCCGATACTTGCCAATGGTCCGGCTCCGGCCTTCGAGGCGACGGTTCGCGTCGACGGGATCGAACTGGTCGGAGCCGAAAGCCTGCTGCACGGCAGGCTCGAAAACGGCAGTGAACTGATCTTTCGTGTTTCCGGGCGTGCCCGCAACGCGATCGGCGACGCGGTGAAAGTCGGGGCGAGCATAGAGGCTCTCCACATGTTCGATGCGAACGGCCATCGGTTTGGATGAGGCCCCAGTTCGAGTGCGCTTCAGGGCCGTGGGGCTGCAAAAAAAACACGGTTAGCAATACCGCCAATTACAAAGCGCCCGCGGCACAAGGGGGACCGCACGTAGAAAAGAACGTTTGGAAAAGCTGACCGAAGTGCATGATATATCGACCGGAATGCTCGGCGTGTATGGCTGGACTGAAGTTTGTCATGCAATTGCATTACACTGAAACCGAAGGAGATTTGCGATGGTTTCAAATGCAATCGTACAGACTCGGATTGATCCCGATATTCGGGACCGCGCTACTGCTGTCCTACAGAATATGGGACTGACGGTTTCGGATGCTGTTCGAATCCTTTTAACTCGAACGGCAAACGAAGGCTCGCTTCCACTGGAACTGGTTGGTGGCACTGACGCTCATGATGCCTGGTTCCGCGCGAAGGTGTTGCAGGCTCTTGAAGACACGCGACCCGATCTCGAGGATGGCGACGCGGAGGCTCGATTCCGCGAGCGTCGGATGGCGGCTGCGCGTAAATCCGGAGCGGGCGGCCGATGAGGATTGTCTGGGCGCAGTATGCGCTTGACGATCGCGATGCCATCTTCACTTACATTGAAAATGAGAACCCGAAGGCGGCGGTTCACGTCGACGAGGAGATTGCGCGAGCCGTTCGCCGTCTCCTCGATTTTCCCGAAAGCGGTCGACCTGGTCGAATAGAGGGAACGCGGGAGTTGGTAATCCCACGCACACCATACATCGCAGCCTACATGCTGATGGTGGATCGAATCGCATTCTTCGTATTTTGCATGGCGCCCAGATTTGGCCCTTCGAGTTCGGCGACGAGTAGACACAACATCAATGCATGCTTTGCGGCCCGCGGTTCGACTTCCTTCAAGAGCTTGGCATTGTCGAATGCGATCCGTCCCCGGCGAACCTCTGACGGCGCCGCCCCTACCGAGCTGGACCTGAGTCGTTATTTGCCAGCCTCTTTTCAATGGACCCGGCCGGGCACGACGAGAGGGCGGTCAAACCGCCCTCTCGTCGTCTGGCTTCAATCAGCGTTTGTGATGAACGCTTTGCAGGCCGTAGACCGGTGTGTGAATACCTTCCAAGCGCGCCTTCAGTTGCAGCGAGAGATACTGCGAGTAGTGGCGCGACTGGTGCAGGTTGCCGCCGTGGAACCACAGCGCCTCCTGTTGCGTCGGCTTCCACATGTTGCGTTGCTCGCCCTCCCAGGGGCCGGGATCCTTCGGCGTATCGGAGCCGAGCCCCCAGACCTTGCCGACCTTGTCGGCGGTTTCCTGGTCTATGAGATCGGCGACCCAGCCGTTCATCGAGCCGTAGCCCGTCGCATAGACGATGACGTCGGCCGGGAGTTCCTTGCCGTCAGACAGTTTTACGGAGGTTTCGGTGATCTCTTCCACCTGTCCCGCGGCAAGTTTCACCTTGCCGTCGATGATCAGCTGCGAAGCGCCGATATCGATATAGTAGCCGGATCCGCGGCGCAGATACTTCATGAAAAGACCCGAGCCGTCAGCGCCCCAATCGAGCTGGAAGCCGGCTTTCTCCAGCGCCGCATAGAAGTCGGCATCGCGCTCGCGCATCTTGTCGTAAAGCGGGATCTGGAACTCGTGCATGATCCGGTAGGGGAGCGAGGCGAAGATGAGATCCGCCTTGGCCGTCGTCACGCCATTTGCCAGCGCCTGTTCGGAGTAGAGCGCGCCGAGGCCGATGTCCATCAGCGTGTCGGACTTGACGATATGGGTCGTCGAGCGCTGGATCATCGTGACGTCGACGCCCGCTTCGTAAAGGGCCGCGCAGATGTCATGGGCCGAATTGTTCGAGCCGATGACGACGACCTTCTTGCCCTTGTAGCCATCCGGCCCCGGATGCTGCGAGGAATGATGCTGCTCGCCCTTGAAGCGCTCGCGGCCCTTGAAGTCCGGAATGTTTGCCTTGCCGGACATACCGGTTGCGAAGACGAGCTGCTTCGGGCGCAGCAACACTTCCTCGCCGTCGCGGTCGACCACGATCGTCCATTCCTTCGTGGCTTCGTCCCATTTCGCCGACTTGGCGGTGGAGCGCGTCCAGTAGTTCAGCTCCATTACCTTCGTATAGAATTCCAGCCAGTCGCCGATCTTGTCCTTCGGCGCGAAGACCGGCCAGTTCTTCGGGAAATCGATGTAGGGCAGGTGATCGTACCAGACCGGGTCGTGCAGGCAGAGCGACTTGTAGCGCTTGCGCCAGCTGTCGCCCGGCCGATCGTTTTTCTCGAGGATGATGGTGGGCACGCCCAGTTGGCGAAGCCTGGCACCCAGCGCAATGCCGCCCTGTCCGCCGCCGATGATCACGACATAGGGCTGCGTCTCATAACCGAGCGTGCGCTCCTCGTGCTCGCGCTCCTCCTTCCAGGTCTTCGCGCCGACATTCTGGCCGTGCTTGGCACCGAGCGGGCGGGTGAAGCCGGATTTCTCCTCGTGACCTTTGAGTTCTGCCAGTGCCGTCAGTAGCGTCCAGATGAGGCCGTTCTTGATGCGCACGAGGCCATAGCCGCGCCCGGTCGCCGTCTCGAACGAGATCCAGCTTTCGAGTACGCCATCCGCCTCTGTCGCTTCCTCGCCGGCGGCGACGCGCCAGTTGGAGGGCTTTGCGGAGGCAAGCTGCGCAAGAAGCATGTCGCGTACCTGATCGCGCCCCTCGACGGTCTTGATGTTCCAGGTGAAGGCGACGAGATCGCGCCAGTAGCATTCCTCGGCAAAGAGGCTGGTCGCATCGTCGATGCGGCCGGCTTCGAGTGCGGCGCCAAAGGCATCAAGCAGTGCCTGGACGCGGGTGGTGGGGGTCTTGTCGAGCATTGTTTCTCCTCCTGCTCTTCGATGGAAAACGGGGCGGCTCCTCAACCGTCCCGCAACGCGGATCGGCCTAGCGCTTGAGGTCGACCAGAATTTTCAGATGGGTGCCGGCGGGGTCGAGCAACTGGTCGAACCCGGCCGAAACGGCCTCGGCGAGCGAGACATATTTGGTGACGATGCGGCGGGCCGGTATCTGGCCGCTGGCGATCAGGCGTGCGACCCGCGGCCAGTAATGGGTCGGGTAGGCCCAGGAACCGCGGATATCGATGTCCTTGAAGGTCACGTCGAACCAGTTCAGCGGGTTTTCGCCGGGATGAAGACCGGTCTGTACCACGACACCCTGCTTGCGCACGGCGCTTGCGCAGTTCTTGAGTGCATGTTCGTTGCCGACGCATTCGATTGCGACGTCGCAACCGACGCCGCCCTCGGTCTCGGCTTGCACGACGTCGCTGACCTTTTCCATTTTGGGGTTGATCGTGCGGACTTCGCCAAGCGCCTCCTTTGCCAGCGCCAGCCGGGTGTCGTTGAGGTCGGAGAGGAAGATCTTCGATGCGCCGGAGGCTCGCGCGGCCATGGCGACGAGAATGCCGATCGGTCCCGCGCCGGTGACCAGCACGCTGTTTCCCGCAGTGACGCCACCGCGGTCGCAGGCATAAACGGCGACTGCGGTCGGTTCGATCAGCGCAGCCTCCTCGTCTGACAGGGCATCGGGTATGGGCTGCACGTTGTAGTCGTTGAGAAGGGCGGCTTGCGCCATCCCGCCGGAATGCCAGGAGAGCCCTGCAAGAGCGAGGTCGGCGCTCAGGTGAAACAGGTCGCGATCGGCATAGTAGTCGCCACGGCGCGGCATGATCAAAGGCTGGATCGAGACCCGGTCGCCCGGCTTCACATGGCTGATCCCTTCGCCGACCGCCTTCACCACGCCGCCGAATTCATGACCGAGAATCTGCGGCCCATGGGCGCCGGTGAAGGGATGCGGTTCCTTCGGGATGAAGATCGGACCATAGGCATATTCATGCAGATCGGTCCCGCAGATGCCGCAGAACCGATTTTCCACCAGCACCTCACCTGGCCCAGGCTCCGGTGGGGCCTCGACTTCATCGATGCGTAAATCCCTGGCGGCGTGAAAGCGCAGAGCTTTCATTTCGTTTCCTCCTGTTGTTCTTGCACAGGAGGCGCAGCAAGCGGCATGCCAAATCGACGGGACGCCTATTTGCGGCGTGATATCAATGGCTTAAAAAGCTCTTCGTCGAAGGCATTCAGGGAATGCAACAGTTGCTCTGCAACAGGTGTTGCAGACGTTGCGTCAGTTGAGCCGCTTCAGACGGCGGTGGATCGTTGAGCGGTTGACCCCGAGTTTCCTTGCAAGTGCCGAGACGTTGTCGCCGCAGTCTTTGAGCGCCTGACGCAATGCGTCGTCTTCGCCAGGTAGCGGAGAGACGGACGCGGAGAAGAGCTGTTCCGGCAGGCACTCGGCATCTATGAGGCCGCGTTCGGAAAGTGCCGCGGCCACCCGCAGGACGTTGGAAAGCTCGCGCAGATTTCCCGGCCATTCATGCGCCAGCAATGCCGCCCGCGCGGCCTTGTCGATCCGGTAGGACTCGTTGTTCTCCTTCTCGATGCGAGAGAGCAACTGGTCGATCAGCCAGCCGAGATCCTGGCGCTCCCGCAATGCGGGAAGCGAGAGCGTCGCGGCGTTCAGGCGATAATAGAGATCCTGCCGGAACCGACCTTCCTTCACCAGTTCTGCGAGGTCGCGGTGGGAGGCGGAGACGACGCGCAGGCGGATCGGGCGGGCCTTCAGTGCGCCGACCGGCTGGATCTCGTTTTCCGAAAGCACGCGCAATAGCCGGCTTTGCAGCGAAAGCGGCATGTCGCCGATCTCGTCGAGAAACAGGGTGCCGCCATCGGCGTCCTCGATCAGGCCGCGCTTACCCCTCTGGCTGGCGCCGGTGAACGCGCCGGGCGCATAGCCAAAAAGTTCGGATTCGATGAGGTGCTCCGGGATCGCCGCGCAATTGACGGCGACGAAATTGCCGTTGTCGCCGCAACTGTCGTGGATCGCACGCGCAAGATATTCCTTGCCGCTGCCCGTTTCTCCCTGAATGAGGATCGGGATATGGCGAGTGGCAAGCTTCGCCGCGCGTGCCTGCACCCGTTCCATTGCCGCGTCGCCGTGGCTGAGGTCGCGCAAAGCCCGGGGCAGCCGCGGTTCCGGAACGGCAGGCGCTCGAACATTGACGACGGGCGCGATTGCGCTGGCGAAGAGGACCAGGCCGCTCTTGGCCCGGAGCAGGCGCTCGCCGTTCGGCCGGCCGCGCATGAAGTTGGGCAGGTCGTCCACGTCGATATCGAAAACCTCGGAGATGGGCAGGCCAAGGAAGTCGCGCGTTCTGAGGCTTCGTATGTTCATCGAGCGGGCGAGTGCGCCAAAACCGCCATGGGTCATTCCGGTGATGCGGCCGCTGCCATCCAGTGCGATGGCGGCGTCCGGGTCGACATCGAGGAATTCCGGGGAGCGAGCGAGCCGCAGGACCCAGTCATTGCGGGTACGGGTCATGAGATTGGCGAGCTCGATCCGCCGGGCGGTGGCGGACACCAGATGCAACGCCAGTTGCTGGCTCGCCTTGGCGGAAGGCGATCGGAGCTGGGAGATATCGAGCACGGCGGTGAGGTCGCCAAGCGTGTCGAAGACGGGTGCTGCCGTACAGGTCAATCCGATATGGCTGGCGTCGAAATGATCGTCCTGATGAATGATGACCGGTTCGCCGGAGACGATGCAGGCCCCGACGGCACAGGTGCCCGCGCGGCTCTCCGACCATTCCGAACCGAGATAGAGACCCGCCTTGCGCAACTGGTTGTCGAAGGTCGGATCCCCCATGAAATCGACCGTGACGCCGCGCGCATCGGACAGCAACAGGACATAGTTCTGTTCGGCGACTTGATTGAACAGCCCTTCAAGGCCGGAGCGACCGATGCGGATCAGCTCTTCTGCCTGCTCGCGATGCTCGCGCAGCTTCGATCCCGGAACAATATAGGCTTCCTGCGCGATTGTCGGATCCAGCTTGTAATCGTTGAGGCAGCGAAGCCAGGATTGGACGACGGGCGCATCGCGCGGGCTCGCGGCTCCCGAAGCTACACGCTCTATCTCACGTATATGCGATAGCGGCGTTATCATCGACCATCCTCCTACACGGGAAGCTGACACACTCTCGGCGTATCGACAATGCACATCTCTCAGGATGCAACGGACGAGATTGTGCGTCATTCTCCATAGGAGGGCATAGCGCCTGCCGAACAACGCGGCTTATCAACCAAAGACAGCATTGTCGTTGAGAGAGGAGATGGTTGCGGGCTTCCGCGACGAGGTACATTGCCGCAGATTGCTGGAAAGCATGGTGTCGCCCGATGGTCGGGTCTGCCGGGCCTGCGGCTACAAACGTTCGATCGCGATCGCTGGTCGGGACATGGGCAAGCGACGCGCCCGGTCTTGGGTGGATCAATGTTCAACCGGAGATTGCCGGTTCCGGTTCACAGCGACAACGCACACGCCTCTGCATTCGACAATGCTTCCTCAACTCCGGAAGGTCGTGATGGGGGGAACACGGCATCGACGATTTGGGCCGACAGCACCCCAAAGGGCTATGGATGGCGGTCGCCGGCGCGCTTGCCGGGTGCGCGGCAAAGGCGCAGAATGCTGGCCGCTGGGGCAATGCTTCCTGTTGGAGGAGCGAATCATGGACGATATGAGCCTCACCAATCTGCAAGCGGGAGTAACAATGATCAGCGCCGCGGCGATCGAGGTGCTGGCGGGACGGTTGCGCGGTCGAGTCCTAAACGCGACCGACGCCACCTATGATGAGTCGCGGACGATCTGGAACGCCATGATCGACCGCAGGCCCGGACTGATCGTGCAGTGCGCCGGGGCTGCCGATGTCGCCCATGCGGTTCGCTTCGCGGCTGAAAACCACCTGCTCGTCGCCGTGCGTGGCGGTGGTCACAACATTGCCGGGAACGGGGTCTGCGACGGCGGCCTGATGATCGACTTGACGCCTATGAAATCGGTACGTGTCGATGCGACTACGAAGAGGGCCTGGGTCGAGCCGGGAGCGACGCTTGCCGATGTCGACAAGGAGACGCAGGCATTCCGCCTCGCCCTGCCGACCGGCATAAATTCCACGACCGGCATTGCCGGCCTGACGCTCGGCGGTGGCTTTGGATGGATCACGCGCAAGTTCGGTTTGACGATCGATAACCTGCTTTCGGCCGATGTGGTCACGGCGAACGGCGAACTGGTGCGCGCCAGCCCGACGGAGCACCGCGACCTCTTCTGGGGCTTAAGAGGCGGCGGCGGGAATTTCGGCGTCGTCACGGCGTTCGAATTCGAACTGCACGATCTCGGGCCGGAGGTTCTCTCCGGGCTCGTCGTCCATCCCTTCGCCGATGCGCAAAACGTGCTCCAGCAGTACCGGCAGGCGCTTGAAAACGCGCCGGACGAACTCA
The DNA here is from genome assembly GCF_055710065.1 of Ensifer sp. VA4. NCBI lineage: Bacteria > Pseudomonadati > Pseudomonadota > Alphaproteobacteria > Hyphomicrobiales > Rhizobiaceae > Ensifer > Ensifer sp. VA4. The sequence continues at coordinate 216,236 of NZ_JBVQPO010000014.1, forward strand.
CCTGCTGGGTGGTGATGCGGCAGGCTCCACCGCTGCCGTTCCTTCCTGCCGAGTGGCACGGCAAGGAGGTGCTCGTGCTCGCGATGTGCTATTGCGGCGATCTCGAGGCGGGTGAGAAGGCGACGGCCGGCCTTCGCGCGATCGGCAGGCCGATCGCCGACGTCGTCGCGCCGCATCCCTTCGTCGCCTGGCAGCAGGCCTTCGATCCATTGCTGGCCCCCGGCGCGCGCAACTACTGGAAGAGCCATGATTTCCTGGAGCTTTCCGATCAGACCACGGGCTTACTGCTCGATGCCATCCGGCAACTGCCGGGGCCGGAATGCGAGATATTCATCGGCCATGTCGGCGGGGCCGCCGGTCGCATCGCAGTCGAGGAGACTGCTTTCCCGCAGCGCGGTTCGCATTTCGTCATGAATGTGCACGCCCGCTGGCGCGATCCGGCGATGGACCGGGCCTGCATCGATTGGGCGCGGCATCTCTTCGAGGCCGCCAAGCCCCATGCCGCTGGCACAGCCTACGTCAATTTCATGCCGGAAGACGAGGTCGACCGGGTTGAGGCGGCCTATGGCGGCAACTACCGCCGACTTGTGGAGGTCAAGCGGCGCTACGACCCGCAGAACCTCTTCCGGCTGAACCAGAACGTTCGGCCGAACGAGGAACGCGGCGCGGCCTGAACGTGATCGCCTCCAGCAAGGGGCGGCCGGCGAGGGCGGCGAGGGCGGTGCTGAGATCGAGGCCTGCGAGCAGCCCCGGTGTATAGGCAATCCTCCGAGTGTGCTTCCTAAGGTCGGCAAAATACGTGTCGTCATGGCTCGGCGAGTGCGCGGATGCGGTCGCAAGCATCAAGCATCTGCCTGTCGATCAGGTCGATCTCCCAACGACAGGGGTGGCCGACTGGTTGCGCTTGCGACCATCGCGCTCGGCATCGGACTGCACAATCTCGGCGCGCCGGCCCGACACTCTGCGGCGCGAGCTTGTCGCTACCAGGCGACACCAGGTTCGGCCGCCTTCAAACAGGGTGATTACAAGGCTGTAATGGAAAGCGCCACCGTTATCGGGGTCGGCGTCGGTGCCTACGAGCGCCCGCCACCATCCGGCATAAGGAAATCCTCTTCGGGCTCTCCGAGGACGTGCGCGTCTTCGGTGCAGTTGTTTGGCAGGAAACCAGCGCTATGCCTTCATATGCGGCAGGGCACGAGGCCGCGGTGCCTCGGCAGCGGTCCCTCGACCGGTCATCGGGTTGAGAAGATCGCCTGGGCTGGGACCGGCCACACGGGGTAGCGCTTTGGCGCCGCGCCGTATCCGGTCGGTCGGCGCCACTTGCTGCATCGCAGGTTGAGGAGTGCGTCGCGGCAAAAGAGTTGGAGGTGTGGGCGACAGGCCACAGTCAGAGATGCTAGGGGTGTTCGTCGGGAAGGGGCACGCAATGAAGCAGGAGACTTCTCGATGAGCAGAACTGCCATGAACGCCCTAGGACAGCCGGTCTATTACAGCGGAGGTTCGACGGCATGGTTTTCCGCAACCGGATCCGGACCGACCCTTTATGGCACGCCGGGCAATGATTCCATCTGGGGCGACAGTTCCGTCGACGTAACGATGGTCGGCGGCACGGGCGACGATGTCTACTATCTCTATTCATCGACGAACCGAGCCTATGAAGACCAAGGCGAAGGCGTAGACACGATCGATACGTGGATGAGCTACACCTTGCCGCAGAATTTCGAGAATCTGACCGTCACCGGCGACGGCCGGCACGCGTTCGGCAATAGTGCCGACAACATCATCAGGGGTGGTTCGGGCAGCCAGACCATCGACGGAGGCGCCGGTAACGACGTGCTGTTCGGTGCCGGTGGCGCCGATACCTTCGTGTTCGGGCACGGCAATGGCAGCGACCTCATTGCCGATTTCAGCTCCAACGACACTGTCCGCCTCGACGGTTATGGAATTACCTCGTTCGACCAGGTCCTGGCCAATTCTGCCCAGGAGGGGGAGGATCTCCGCCTTCATCTGACCGATGGCGAAAGCCTGGTCTTTTCCGATACGACAGCCGATCAGCTGCACGAGAGCCAGTTCCAGTTGAGCCTGGATCGGTCGTCCCTGACGCAGACTTTCTCGGACGACTTCGACACGCTTCAACTTCGAAACGACACAGGCGGTGTCTGGGACACGAAATACTGGTGGGCGCCGGAAGAGGGAGCAACGCTCGTCGAAAACGGTGAACTGCAGTGGTACGTCAATCCGAGCTACGAACCGACCGCTTCCGCCAACCCGTTTTCGGTCGAGGAAGGCGTGCTGACGATCACCGCAGAGCGTGCCTCGGAGGAGATCCAGGCCGAAATCGGTGGCTATGACTATACATCGGGCATGCTGACGACGTACTCCTCCTTCGCCCAGACCTACGGCTACTTCGAGATGCGGGCCGACATGCCGGATGATCAGGGAGCCTGGCCCGCTTTCTGGCTGCTGCCCGCCGACGGCTCCTGGCCGCCGGAACTCGACGTCGTCGAAATGCGCGGGCAGGACACGAATACCGTGATCACCACCGCCCATTCCAATGAAAGCGGCGAACACACAATGACCCGAGACGGAGTGCAGGTTGCCGATACCGATGGGTTTCACGACTACGGCGTGCTTTGGACGAAAGACGAGATCGTCTGGTACTTCGACGATACCGAGATCGCCCGCGCCGACACGCCCGCAGATATGCACGAGCCAATGTATATGGTCGTCAATCTCGCGGTCGGTGGCATGGCGGACACGCCCAATGACGACTTTGCCGACGGATCGGAGATGAAGATCGACTCCATCGAGGCGTACTCGCTGAACTCCGATTGGGATATCTAGGCAGACAACGGGGGCGGCCGCTTCCGCGGCCGGCCCTGCCAAACCTTCGAAGAAAGAGATCAGTCGCCGTCAGTGGGCAACGTGCGCGATTCCGCACCATGCGCAAGATCTGCGCCGATAAGACGACCATCCTTGGCAAGCATCTGTAACGGGCTTCAGACGTCCTGCGTGCCGACCGAAACAACGCAGGTGCGGAACCACAAAGCCGGATACTGGAGGATCGGTTGTATTGAAGCGGCGAGGCACAGGCATGCGAAATAGCCGCGCCTTGTTATGTCTCATGCCCGATGATGACGAATGGCGAGCTCTGCGATCAATCCACCGCCGTCGCGGTTCTTGAGGGTCAGCGAGGCGTTGATCGAGGCCGCGAGCTGCTGGGCGATGGCAAGACCGAGGCCGGTACCGCCGGTATCGCGATTGCGGGAATCCTCCAGCCGGACGAAGGGTTTGAGTACGGCATCCAGTTGATCATCGGGAATGCCGGGCCCGCGGTCGAGCACCTTGATTATCACCGCGTCGTCAGAAAGCTGGCTGGCCTCGATCTCGGCGCTGCCGCCGAACTTGAGCGCATTGTCGATCAGGTTGGTGAGGATACGTCTGAGAGCCTGCGGCCGGGTGATGATCGCGCCGCGATCGACAGCGCTGATGGCAACGACCTTGCCGGTGTCCTGATAATCATAGACGAGGCTTTCGACGAAGGAGGCAAGGTCGATGCGTGTCGCCTTTTCGACGTTGCTATGGGCGCTGCGCGCATAGGCGACGCCTTCCTTAACCAGGCTTTCGATCTGGCCCAGATCCTGGATCAGCTTCTCCCGGTCGGCGAAATCATCCGCCATCTCGGCGCGTAGCTTCATGCGGGTGATCGGCGTCTGCAGATCGTGGGAAATGGCGGCAAGGATCTGGACCCGCTCTTCGAGATACTGGGCGATCCGGTCGCGCATGGCGTTGAACGCGGTCGCCGCATAGGCAACCTCCGTAGGTCCGGTCTCGCTGAGGCGCGGCGTGTTCCGGTTCGGATCGAGCGTATCGGCAGCCGCGGCAAGATTGACGAGCGGGCGCACCGCCTGACGCATGGCGAACCAGGCGCACAGGAGCAGAAGTGCGAGCTGGGCCACGAGCACGAAGGGCAGCCAATCGGCCAAGGGCATGACCCCCTTGGGAAAGACGTCGATCGTCAGCGGCGAGCCGTCGCTCAGCGTCAGATGCGCCTGCAGATGGCGGCGGTCGCCCGGGATCGTTTCCACCTTGACCGGAAATCGATGGCCCGTCGCCCGCTCGATTTTTGACGCGATCTCCATGGCGGCCGGATCGAGCGACGGATTGCCGGGAATGCCGGGTCCGAGAACGAAGCCGTAATTGTCGCGGGCCAGGCGCGTAAGCCACGAGGCTCGCTCGGGCGCGGGCAGGCGATCGAGGATGGCGATCGACGTCGCAATGTCGTTTTCGAGCGTATCGAACATGACCGACCTGGCGGCCATATAGCGCTCGAAGAACAGGACGGTGAACGACATGACATGCGCGATGATGAGGCCGGCCAGAAGGATAACGAAGAGCCGCGCCCTGAGCGTGCGCGGCCACAGTCGAAAACCTTTTGGCTCGGCACGCGTCGTCATTCCCGCGCCTCCATGATTTCGATCGGCACCGAGAAGACATAACCTTCGCTGCGCACCGTCTTGATGTAGGTCGGTTCGCGTGCATCGTCGCCCAGCCGCTGGCGAACCCGGCTGACGAGCAGATCGATCGATCGGTCGAAGAGTTCGGCCTCGCGGCCCTGGGTGAGATTGAGCAACTGGTCGCGGTTGAGCACGCGTTGGGGATGGTCGATGAACACCTTCAGCAACCGATATTCGGCACCGCTCAATGCGACCACCGTGCCTTCCGCATCGATCAGGTGCCGGGCGGTCGTATCGAGTTTCCACTGGCCGAATCGCAGCAACTGTCCGGCCTCCGAGATCTGCAGGTTCGGCGGCAGCATGCGCGCGCGTCGGAGCACCGCCTTGATGCGCGCGAGCAGTTCGCGCGCCGAGAACGGTTTGGAGAGATAATCGTCCGCGCCCATCTCGAGGCCGAGGATACGGTCCATCTCGTCGTTGCGGGCCGTCAGCATGATGATCGGGATTGCCTTGTGCTTGCTGGCGCGCAGCTCGCGGCTGAGCACGAGCCCATCGTCGCCCGGCATCATCACGTCGAGCACGATGAGATCCACGGTATCTCCTTCGAGGAAGCTGCGCATCTGCCGCCCGTCGGCGACGGCCGTTGCGCGCAGCCCGTTCTTCTTGAGATAACTAGACACGAGTTCCCGGATTTCACGGTCGTCATCGACAATCAATACATGGTCGATATGCTCCATCGAGCAAGCTCCTCATATCCGGTTCAGTCGTCGCGTCCTTGCGGCATCATCCGGCCTGCTCAGCCTGATTGGCGCCTGGGATATGTCCTCGGTGTGTTCGCAACATCCAGACTTGCATGAGAATGTAATGCAAGCACCTCCGGATACATTTCGACACAATTTCGCAAACGAAACCCGCCGCTTGCTTTCGAGCGGCGGGTAGCAGAGACGTCTGGTCGGAGGTGTCAGGCCTTTGCCTCGACCGCCCGCTGAGCGCGATATTGCGCGGTCGGCAGGCCGCCCCAGCCCCAATTGTCGAGTTCGACTTCCTCGATGAGCACGTAGGTCGATTCCAACGGCTTGTTGAGCACGTCGAGCAGCACCTGGCTCACGCCCTTGATGATTTCGGCCTTTTCCTCGGCCGTGACCGCCTTGCGGTCCGCAGTGGTGCCTTCTCGGGTCACCTGAACTGTAACGATCGGCATTGTCGTTTCCTCTTCAAATCTGGGAGGTGATAGCGCCATCAGGGGCCGCACCCTTGTGCAATGGGTGGGAAGGCGGAGGAGCGACCAGGATTGGGCCGACAGCCGCTCCCCTCACGCCTGAGAGTTGCCTACCAGCGTCCGGCGTTCTGTCCGCCATCCACATGCAGGATCTCACCGGTGACGAAGCCGGCGCCCTCCAGGTAGAGGACGGCGTCGACGATGTCGCGAATTTCGCCCATGCGGCCGACGGGATGCAATGTCGAGAGGGCCGCGTGCGTTTCCGGCGCGTGCATCGGGGTCTTGATGATGCCCGGCGAGACGGCATTGACGCGAACGCCGGTCTTGGCAAACTCAATGGCGAGCGCCTGGGTCACGGAATTCAGCCCACCCTTCGTGATAGATGCAAGCGCTGCCGGGACGCCAGCAATCGGCTGGTTCACGAGGCTGGTCGTGATGCTGACGATGTGACCGGAGCCCTGCTTCAGCATCTCGCGGGCCGCGTGTTGGGTGATGTGGAAGAAGCCGGCGACGTTGACGCCCATGTTCAGATCATAGTCTTCCTGGGTGAATTCGGTGAACGGCTTGGCGGTGAAGACGCCGGCATTGTTGACCAGCGTATCGATACGGCCGAAGCGTTCCAAGCCCAGATGAACCACCCGCTCGGCGGTCTCCGGCTCGCTGATATCGCCGGCAACGCTGAGAATGCCAGCGTCCGAACTTCCCTGGATGGAACGGGACGTGGCGACGACCCGGTAGTTGCGATCGCGGTAAGCCTGAACCAGGGCGGCGCCGATGCCCTGCGATGCACCAGTGATGACGGCGACCTTCTGCTCATTGCTCATGGATGTGATCCTTCTTCGACTGCAACGGGCGCTTGGTCCGGCCCGTCCTTCGCCCTCGGCGTTGGTGCAATCAGATTTAGACCCATCCGATGAGTGGGAGAATTGGCGCCATTCGACAGTCAGTCAACCCAAAATCGGCATAGTTAGTCGAGCTTGCCGGCTTCTGTTGCCATTCGTGAGAACTCGGTCCTGAGACGCGGTAACGCGAAATCGGTAAAGGCGCGAACCTTCGGCACCGACATGCGGCCCTGTGGCGCAAGAAGGTGAACCGGCATCGGCGGATGCTCGGCGTCAGCCAGCACGATTTTCAGCCGCCCATCGCTGACATAGCGCGCGACATGATAGGAGTAGAGCCGGGTCAGGCCAGTACCCGCAGCGGCAAAGTCGAGCGCGGCACGCACACTGTTGACGATGCACCGCGGTGTGAACTGCACCGTGCGTGGGATCAACGAGCCTTCGGCCGGCGTGAATGTCCAGGAATCGAGGCCGAAGTTGGTGAAGGCGACGATCTGGTGTTTGGCGAGATCGGCCGGCTCGCCGATCCGCGGATGGTTGGCAAGATAGCGGGGCGAGGCGACGACCACGCGCCGGACATCGCCGCCGATCCGTGTCGAAATCAGCGACGAGTCGGCGAGATGGCCGATGCGGAGCGCAATATCGACACCCTCGTCGACGAGGTTCACGAAGCGGTCGAGCAAGAGAAGCCTGGCTGATACCGCCTGGTGGAGGTTGAGGAAGTCGTCGAGGATCGGACGCAGGACCTCTTCGCCAACGATCGGTGGCGCGGAAATCGTCAGCGTGCCGCGAGGGGCCGCACGTTCGCCACCTGCGAGCATGTCGGCCTCTTCGAGATCGATCAGCACCCGCCGGCAGGCCGCCGCGTAGCGCTGGCCGGCCTCGCTGAGCTTCAGCGATCGCGTCGTTCGATGCAGCAACTCGACCCCGACATGGGCTTCAAGCAGGTTCAGGGCGCGGCTGACGGCCGTCGGCGATCGCTTCAGCAGTCGGGCCGCGGCTGCGAGGCTGCCTTCGTCGACAGCAGTCACGAAGACTTTCATGGCGTCGATACGATCCATTCTGCCGACTTTCGCGATGATGGTTGCCTATTGGCAAGCATTCACCCGCGGCTTGGCAGAAGTAAAGGGGCGGGCATCTTCCTCTTGCGGGGTCGGGGCCACGTTCCGAGGAGCTGGTGATCAATCGGCGAAGATTGATAGCCCGGGCATCGCACGGGGCCATAAAGGAAACCCGGAGTGGCCAGAGGTCAATTGTCCAATGGTCGCACTGACAAACGGGCGACTGCGTCGGTGGATAGTTGCAGCGAGATCGATTGGCTGGCACTGTCGGTGCGTAACGAGCTGTTTCCAGGAGGGCCTGATGTCGCGACAGACGGACGAGCAAGATCCACCTCCAAGTCTTGTCGAACATTATCGGCCGGTACAGCTCAAGGCCGTGCTCGCCGCCTTTGCGGTGAAACACCGCGAACCTCCGCCATCTCCGCCGGAAGAGCGCTTCTACGGATCGCAATTGCCGGAAGGCTTTCACCTGCCGCAGTCGGTCTACGACGGCGAGTAGCTCTGCGCAGAGGATTGACGGGTTGTAGCTTTGGTGCACAGTCGGGTTCGACGAGCCATTGCTTCGTTCGACACCGGAGCGCCTTCGTGTCGATCTCGACCAACCGAACGCCACGAACTCTTGAGCATGCTGCGCATCGGCATCGGCATCGGCGAGGCGCTCGAGGTGCGCCGGCAGGGCGGCATCGCTTCCTGTGCAGTGCCACCCGGGGCTTGTGTCGACCGTTACACCAGCTGGTCGGAGAGATCGACTTCTGTCAGTTCCAAGCTCGTGGGTGGGCCGCTCACGCCGATGTCTCCCAGGGATTGATCACAGATGCGTCCGTGTCTTCAAAATCCTTGACGTTGCGCGTGACGAGGATCAGGTCGTGGACGATCGCGGTCGCGGCGAGGAGCCCGTCAATATCGCCACGCGGCCGGATGGCGGCGATGCGGCCCCATTCGACGGCGATCTGGTCGGTCACCGGGAGGATGCGGTCGCCGTGGTCGTGGCGCAGCTTGCGCAGCCATTCGGTGAGGTGAGCAGCGGCCTTCGGATCCGACTTCTGCTTCACCGCAATACCGCGCATGATTTCGCCGAGGGTCAGCGCGCTCAGATGGATACTGAGCGGATCGACCGAGCGCAACCAGGCAATCGCCTGCGGCGTGCCGCGCCGCGCCTCCGAAACGATGTTGGAATCAACCAGATACATCAGAAGGCCACGTCGCGGCTTGGTGTCTTGGCGCGCGCCTCGACCGCATCGGCAAGCTCATCATTCCAAGGGGGACCGCCAAGTAGATCGTCGACCAGCGTCGGTCGGCCGGCGCGCAGGGCGTCATAGTCATGGGCGGACAGGACCACCGCCGCGCGCTCGCCACGCAGCGTGACGATCTGCGGCCCCTCGTGTCGGGCCTTCTGCACCACTTTCGAAAAGTGGTTCTTGGCGTCCTGCAACTGCCATTCCATGATTGCGCTCCAAACTAGCTAGTCTGTCTAGCTATATACACCCACCCTCTACCGGATGAAAGCGCAATTTTCTACCGATCGAGGGTGAGAGGACGAAGCGGCGTTGCGCGATCCCGTGCTGTTGCTGATGGCTGACACCATGGACGCTCGGGGGCAGGGGGCGCGTGCGAGCCCCGTTGGTTCGGGTCGGTCGAGATCGACACGGAAGGCGGCTGGGCGTCGCGCGAAGCGTCGAATGGCTCATCAAACCCGACGACCTACCAAAGCTATAACCCGCCAAATCCTCTGCACAAAGCGACGAGACCAAGACGAGATGTCGCCTCCGCAATCATGCGGTTGCCAGCGTCCAGCCCATGCCGGCAAACGCGCAGGCAAGCAGCGTCGTGATGACCGAGGCGTTGAAGCGGAAGATCGCCGTGCCGGCAGCAACCGTCAGCAGGAGCGATGGCATGACCAGCGACCGTAGCACCGGTATGTCGAGCGCGAACGGCCCGAATTGCCAGCTCACGAGCTCCGCAAACAACGTGTGCAGGCCGAACCAGACGGCAAGGTTGAGGATCACGCCGACGACGGCGGCGGTGATCGCCGACATGGCGCCTGTGAGCGCGATGTTGTTCCGCAGCCGCTCGATGAAGGGCGCCCCGAGGAAGATCCAGAGGAAGCAGGGCACGAAGGTCACCCAGGTGGTCAGCATCGCGCCCAGTGTCGCCGCCGCCATCGGATGGAGCCCACCCGGATCACGGTAGGCGCCCATGAAGCCCACGAACTGCACCACCATGATCAGCGGCCCAGGCGTCGTCTCGGCCATGCCGAGACCGTCGAGCATCTCGCTGGGCCTTAGCCAGCCGTAGTGCTGGACCGCCTCCTGGGCGACATAGGCGAGCACGGCATAGGCGCCGCCAAAGGTGACGACCGCCATCTGGCTGAAGAACAGGCCGATCTGGCTGAAGACGCTCTCCCGGCCGAGGACGATGACGATGAGCGCCAACGGCAAGAGCCACAACGCAAGCAGGACGCCGGAGATCCGAAGCGACCATGCAAGATTGGGGCGTGCGTGAACGGGGATTTCCTCGCCGAGCGCGGAGTCCTCGTCTCTCAGAAATGTGCCCGTGCCACCCTTGTGTCCGCCGCCGATGCGAAAAAGCGGCGAGCCGACGCGCGCCCCGACATAGCCAAGCACACCGGCTGCAAGGATGATCAGGGGGAAGGGAACGCGAAACAAGAAAATGGCGATGAAGGCGACTGCCGCGATGCCGACCATCATCCGGTTCTTGAGGGCCCGGCCGCCAATGCGGAAGACGGCCTGGAAAACCACCGCGAGCACGGCGGCCTTGAGGCCGAAGAACAGCCCTTCGACGACGGTGACATTACCGAAGGCGGTGTAGATGTAGCTCAAGCCCAGGATCGCCAGGAAACCAGGAAGCACGAAGAGAAGGCCGGCAATGAGGCCGCCGGCGGTGCGGTGCAGGAGCCAGCCGATATAGACGGCAAGCTGCTGCGCCTCGGGTCCAGGCAGCAGCATGCAGTAGTTCAGCGCATGCAGGAAGCGATGCTCGCCGATCCAGCGCTTCTCATCAACGAGGATGCGGTGCATCACCGCGATCTGTCCGGCCGGGCCCCCGAAGCTCAGCGCCGCGATGCGCGCCCATACCCGCACCGCTTCGCTAAACGAAATGCCGTGGCTCTGCCCTTGCCGCGCCACGTCGGGCGCGGCCTTGTCAGCGATATCGGTCATCTCAGAGATCCTTCTTCGGCGAGGGCCAGTTGTGCGTCTCGTTGGTCGCGTCCCGGCACCAGCGATAGAAGGCGTCGTAGAGCAGCATCCCTGCTTCCAGTTGCTCCAGGTCGTCAGCATACATGCGCGAAAGACCGAGAGAGGCGGCCAGCAGACCAGGTGCCTCGGGCGCAAGCTCGAGACGGGCGGTGTCGGCCCCGCGCACGATGGTCGCGAGCCGCAGCAGCGGGGCGGTTGCCAGGCCGAATTGCTCTACCATGACGTCGAAGGTGCAGAGCTCGCCGCGGTGGCTCCAGCGGATCGGGGCATCGATATCGAAGGGCGTGGCGCCGAAGCGCTCGCCGACCAACTCGACCTCGGATGGGGCGACATACAGGAACACCGCCATCGGGTCGACGAAGCGGCGGATCAGCCAGGGACAGGCGATACGGTCGATCTTCGGTCGCGCCCGTGTCACCCAGACGGTTCGTCCATTGGTGTCCCGTTCGGGGATAGCAGAAGCCGGCACGGCCGGATGGCCGCCCTCCGCCCAGGCCTCGAAACCGCCTTCGAGCACGTCGGCAGCAATGCCGGCATGTCGAAGCCAGGCTGCAACGCCATGGCTCAGCTTCTTGCCCTGCTGGCAGATGATGATTGCCGCTGTTCTGTCGACATCCTTCATCCAGTCCTGCACCCGGCGATAGTCACGCCGGTGGGAACCTGGGATGAGGCGTGGATCGGCATCGAAGTCTTCGTCGATCCTGACATCGATCAGTGCCGGGCAGTTCGGCGTGCCGATGAGGCGGGAGAGTTTTTCCGAGGATATTTCGAGAAATGACGACATGACGCGTCCTCCGGATGAGCGGTTGAATGGACGCGATTCTTCAGCTGGCGCCTCATGGGGTGATCGCACCCCCATGTATCAAGTTTTCCGCTCTTTGAACCGACTGTCAAGTCGACGATTGAGAACGCAAGGGCCAGTCCACCGTCCTGAGTGCGCAAGGGCGCTGCACTCAGGACGCGGATGCTCGCCGTGTTCGGGCTATTTGCCGGCATCCTTGGCTGCGGTCTCGATAATCTCGGCAACCTTTTCCGGTTGCGAGGCAAAGACGGCGTGGCTCGCCTTGATTTCGCTTGCCTTGCTGCCGGCTCGCTTGGCCATGCTTCTCTCAAGGTCCGGATTGATGGCGCGATCTTCGGTTGCCACGATCGCCCAGCCCTTTTTCGTCCTCCAGGGGGGATCGCCCGCCCCGGCCGTGAAAACTTCCTTTGCGGCAAAGACTTGCGACTTCGCTGCTAAGGAGGTCGGCGGCGAAATCAGCAGCAAACGCCGCCGGGTCGAGATAGACGCATTTGCCGTCGGCGGTTTCCTTGATACTCATTGCCGCCTGCGGCTTCGAACCGGCAAGCGTTGCCAAATCCTCGCCCTTGTCAGGCTGGAAGGCGGCGACGTAGACCAATCCTTCGACCTTCCGGTGATGGCCGGCTTCGCTGATCACCATGCCGCCCTAGCTGTGCCCGACGAGCAAGGTCGGTCCGTCCTGCAGGTCCAGAACACGGTTCGCAGCCTCGATGTCGGCCGCAAGCGAGGTCAGCGGTTCCTGCACCACCGTTACGTTGAAACCGCGCCGCGCCGGGATATCGCCGGCCTGCCATCAGCCCGAACCGTCGGCAAAGGCGCCGTGCACGATGACGATGTTCTTGATGTCCGCAACCTGGGCGGCGAAGGCGACAACGCTCGTGGCAAATGCAAGAGCAATGGTTGGGAGCGGCGCATGCGATCGTTCCTTTGCGGTTCGTGAGGCGATGATCGCAATCTGGTCCCGTGAGGTATCCCGGCTATGTCGGTCCCCGCCAGCAAATGTACCGCAATGTGGGGAAAAGCGATCGATCCCTTCTTGCGTCGCCCTGGGCTCAGATCGCGGCAATTGGCCTGCGAAAACGGCTCCGGATCTTGTCTCTGATCCGCTTCCAATTTCCTTCGATACGGTTGCTGACCGTTCAAGGTCGTCATCAATCTACAGGCGCTATTGCGGCTCGCGGAGGATGAAATGGTTCTCGGCAAACTGGCGAAGTGCCTGAAGTCTCCGGAACATTAGAAAAGCACGATGGTTTGGGCCGCAGTGCGGATAAACAAGTTGGAGAGTTCTAATGACCAATATCCTTATCAAAAGTGCCTTGGCCTTGAGCCTTGGTACCGTGGGCATTCCGGCCTTTGCCCAGACAGAACAGCCCGCTCAAGGGCAAGCCGAGCAACCCGCCCAGGGCCAATCGACCGAGTGTCCTGTGGGCACCGAATGCCCGAAGGGTGGTACGGAACAGAGCCAACAGCCCGACACTCAGGGTTCCACACAGCCTGAGGCGCAGTCACCTGATCAACAGGATTCGGATGGCGGGCAGATGGGAACGGGACAGAAAGCGCCCGACACCCAAGGCGAGACAAAGCAAGGTCAAAGCACCGAACAACAGAAGACCGACCGAAAGAAGACCGATGCTGCAGCCGAGGGCCAAACTCAGGAGGAAGGCGGCACCACGCAACAGAACGATACGAGCCAAACTCAGAAATCGGGAAGCGGACAGGGCGGCGACGAGCAGCCCTCACAACAGGGTGAAGCCAATCAGTCTGGGCAAGGCAAGTCCAACGCGTCCACGACCAATGTGACCGTCGAACAGAAGACCGAAATCACACAGGTCATCAAGGAAGAAAACGTTAGCCCCATTGACGTTGATTTCGACGTTTCGGTCGGCGTCGTTGTGCCTCGGACCGTCAAGGCCAAGCTGCAACCGCTTCCGCGTCGCATAGTTCAGATCGTTCCCGCATATGAAGGCTACCTCTACTTCGTCCTTGCCGATGGTCGGATCGTCATCGTTGACCCGTCTTCGCTGCAGGTTGTCGTGATCATTGCCTGACAGATCGATCGGGCCGGCTGGGTTGCCAGTCGGCCCGTTTCTTTGGCCGCCGTTGCGGCCTGAATTGTCGGGGACTTCTAAACTTTGGGTGTTAGACCTCAAAATCGGACGCTCAGCGCGCCGCCGGTCGGTCGACCTGACGCTGGCGCTTTCTGCGGCCTTTCGTCTTGATCTCGACTGCGAGGTCGTCGAGATATTCGAGCGCCTCACCCGCAGCGATTGCGGAGGTGGTACTGCCGTCGTCGACGGCCTGCTGCAGGTCGTTTCTCGCCTCTTCCACCGTCTTCTCGATGAAGCGGTGTGGATCCTGGCTATGAGAGGCCGCCCATCGCAAGAGCCGGCACATCAACCTCTCATTCACGCGCATCGCAGTGACGGCCTGGCTCAGCATCAGGTTCATTTTTTGAGCTTTCTCGACCTTTATCTTCCGGGACATAGGATGATCTCTCTGTGTTCTCCGCGTCAGGTTTGTGTCCTTAATTGAACCTTTGCGGGCTGAAGAGGTTCCGTGATCTTTCGGTCGCGGTTGGCGCGAATGTTCGTGCGGAACATTTGGTCGCGACGGCGGTTTGACGGCTTCAACCAGAGGAGAACGGTCGTGCCCCGCGGAGACAAACGGACAAACCGCCAGGACAATCAACGCAAGACTGGCCATGGTAATGAACCGGAACGCGAAGCGTCATTGCAGAAGGGCGGACAAATCGGCGTGGACGCCTCAGCCCGACGTTCCAAGGCGGATCGCTCGGTCTCTCCGAAGAAGGCAGCCGAAACGCGCAAACCGATAGAAGATCGCACCTCGCGCTGATGCTCAAGTCCTTCCTGAAAGCGGTATTGAGCTTCCGCTGCGCGGAACATTTTTGAGAGTTGGGACGTACTAGCTGGGCCGGGCAATGCGAATCCGCAGATGAATGCCCGGTCGGAAGCGAGCAATCCGATGTCGTCACACCCGTTCGATGAGGACGCAGTCGCCAACGATGTCCTTCGGGCCAGGTTGGCTGCGATCGTGGAATCGTCTTTCGATGCGATCATCAGCAAAGATCTGGACGGCACTGTGCGCACCTGGAACGGTGCCGCGGAGCGGCTGTTCGGGTACATGGCCGAAGAGATGATGGAGCAATCGATCCTCACCATCATCCCGCCGCATCTGCACGACGAGGAGTGGAGGCTGCTCGATCGCGTGGGACGAGGAGAGCGGATCGAACCGTTCGAGACGGTACGGCAGCGAAAGGACGGAAGCTATGTTCCCGTGTCGCTGACAGTCTCGCCCATTCGAAACGGCGTGGGCAAGATCGTAGGTGCGTCGGTGGCTGCCCGCGACATTACATCGAACAAAGAGAAGGAACGGCGCATTCGCCTTCTCCTGCGTGAGGTGAACCACCGGGTTCGCAACCAGTACGCCATCATCCTTGCGATGATCAGGCAGAGCGGCAGTGAGGCATCCAATGCAGCAACGTTCCAAAAACGGCTCGAGGAGCGTATCTGGGCACTGTCAGCCTCCCACGACCTGATTGCGTCGGCCGACTGGAAGGGGGTCGATCTCGGTGGTCTCGTCGAGACGCAAATGGCGCCGTTTCATCCGGGCGATACCTGTGAACTCGCCGGGCCCTCCCTTGCATTGGCGCCAATCGCAATCGAGAACCTCGGCATGGCGGTCCACGAGTTGGCACTGAATTCGCTGCACAATGGAGTCCTGAAAGAGCGAACCGGAGCGATTTCCGTGCAATGGACGCTCGCCGAACGGGGGCCGATCCGAGGCTTCTCGATCACATGGGAAGAGCGGCTCGCACCGGGAAGCAAAAGCCCGAGCTTTCCGCAAGCCGGTTTCGGCGCAGTTGTGCTGAGGCGCAGCGTTGCGCAAGCGCTGAGCGCGACCGTGGACATTGTCTGCGGCGACGGAATGCTCCGGTGGCGATTGGCGGGACCGGCGAATCGATTCCTGGAGCCGACCGCCATCGAGCCGCGCCCGACCGATGGGGCATAGCGGCTCTGCGGCTCGCGCAGTCACTCTGCGAGGTGCTGGCGGCGTTCGTTCATGAATTTGTCGAGATCACTGCGCGCCGGTCCGACGCGACCGAAAATCTCGCGTGCGACCAGAGGCGTCAAACCGTATTTCGCAATGAATTCCGTAAGGTCGTAATGCCCGTAATAGACGGCCTCCGACGGATTGATGATCTTGGCGCGCCCTCGTTTTACAGAGGCAGACGGTTTGCTTCCATGGGAAGCGGGCTGGTGCTGTGCCATCTCGATCTCCTGGTGTCGAGCAACGTCGGTATTGGCGGTTTGCAACCCACGCCGACCCGTGGGCTGCGTCACCGTCCAAGTATTCCAACGTCCATTTTGTTCCCGCCCGGAAGCCTTGGAGCGCGACAATACCGAGGTTTCGACGCCGAATAGAATGCCCCGATCCACCATTGAGACATGGGAGCTGTCGCTTCGCCCGGGGGGCGAGACGTGTTGTAAAGAAGGTCGGTGCGGTTACCGGGTCGCAATCAGCCAGCGCTTGCCGGGATTGCGCCATCAGGATCCCGGTCGCAGCCGATCCCGTTCGGCATCTATCTCCCCGTTCGTCCAAGGTCTGCCAGTCTCATCGAAACGTTCCCAGCCCGTCTGCTCGTAGTCGGCGCGGCGCTCTGCGGGGTCCACGCTCGCTCGGCCGAGGATAGCCTGAACGCGGTAGGCCATCGGTTCGTCGAGAAGACGGGCAATGACCAGTGTGCCGCCACGGCGTATCCCTTCCGCGTAGAAATGTGCGTCCTCTTCATAAACGCCGGCATCAATCAGCCCGCCGATGATACCGCCCACCGCGCCGATGGAAACGGCCCCGGCGGCCGCCCCGGCAAGTGTTGCGACCAGCCAACCGGCGGCGACGACGGGACCGACCCCTGGGATGGCCATCAGGCCAAGACCCGCCAACAGTCCGAGAGTACCTCCGCTCACCGCGCCGACGGCCGCCCCAGTTCCGGCACCCTCGACGGCGTGGCTTTCGCCCGCATGCCAGCCGCCCACATTATTGGCGATGATGCTTATGTTCTCGGAGGGAACGCCCGCCTGCTCCATCTCAGTGACTGCTGCGCGTGCGTCGGCGTAGTCGTCGAACAACCCTGTCACCGTTTGCATGCGAAACCTCCTTGTCGCTGCCGGCGGCACTGGCTCACCCAGAAACTCCGCAAGTTGTCTTGGCCCAACCGGCTGTCGTTTCTTTGGTTCCGGTCGGTTGGCGCCGGGCCAGGCGTGGCGGGGCGGAACGGATTCCAAAAACTGGCCGTAGCGAGAGACGATCGTTGTTTCGGTCAGTCGATCTTTCCCATTAAAGCCGTGCCGAGACTGCCCATGGCGAACGAGGCGCCGAAGGCGAAGATCTGCATGAAGAGGGCGACGGGTTCGATTGAGCCGCTGTGGCCAAGCGCCTCCGGGTTTTGGGCCACGATCACCAGAGCGGTAATGGCGCCCAACAGGAAGCCGGACGACAGATGCCAAAGGAGAAAACGCAACAACATGGGCATTTCTACCTCCGCGGAAGAGAGGCGGGTGCCTTCGGCGACAAGCGCTGCCGCGAGCAACGATCAATCGGAATTGATCGCCTCGCGGCTCACGCGTTCCTCCAGCCTCGCCAGGTAGGATTGCAGGCGGAGAAGCTTCTTCCGATTGTCGGCAACGAGCCCTTTGATCACCTTGGAGCGGTTCATGTCGGGAGCCACGCCAACGACTTCGCTCGCTTCCGCAAGGATGTCGTCGATCTCGTGTTCGAGCTCTTTCGTCATTTGCCGCAACATTGCCAATTGTTCTTCGAGCGGATGTGCATCCGCATCTGCATCGAAATATGACTGGTTATGCCGTCCAGCATCGAGCGTCGGCGTTTCCTTGCGCATCACCGTGCACTCCTCCGGCAGCCGAACCGGCCTACGCGCAATTGGTTCCCGGCCATTAATTTCGCCGGGGATAGCGTGCAGCCGGAGTGCTGCGATCGAGCTTCGCTGTTATCCGACCATGAGCTTGAGAGCCTCCGGATCGTGGACGCCCGATCGAAACAGTTCGATGACGCGCGCCGCAAGGGTCTGCGCGCGGATGTCCGCGGGCGAAATCGTCTTCTCTCTCAACAGTTGATTGAGCACGTCTTGCAGCATCGCCATCTCGTGTGGGCGAATTACTCTGCTTGGATCTTGCCTGTTGGTGTGCATGGGGTTTTCTCCTGGAGAAGCCCCATCCAACTTGCGCTGCGCGATTTTGTTCCTGCGAAAGGGCTTTGCCATGAGCAAGGACCACCAAAATCGGATTACGCTTCGGTGCCCTTTCTAGGGCCGGTTGGTTTTGCTGCCCAATGGCGCGCTGAAGCGGGTGTATCAGGCCTCATGCTGCCATTCTGCGGCAGCTTTCGGCGCAGCGGCGACACGCTTCGACGCAACTTTCCATGTTGCCGAGATGCATGCAATCATCCGCACACTCTTGGCAGAGGTCAGCGCAAATCCGGCAGACTTGCCGGTGGTGTTCGGTGCCGATCATCATCAAGCGCGCGGACGCCTGGCATAGCTCGGAACAGGAGAGAATGAGCCGAAGATGCCGCGGTTCCACATGTTTTCCCCCAAGTTCAATGCACCGTTGCATGGCTGTGTCCAGGCATTCACGATGGCAAACGAGGCAATCGTCGATGCATTCGCTCATCTCGGACATCTGGTTGTCGTACATGGTGCTGTCCTCCTGCTGTTTGGGCATCGATCATGCGGGAACTGTTTCGCGTGCTCCTGTTGAACCAAGCGCCGACAGGAAAGGTTCCCGATGTGTGCGCAAGCCAGCCCTTGCGTCGCCCGGGCACGCGACAAATTAAGGTGGCGTCTTGAAGCCGCTCATCGACCTACCTGCTCTTCTTCGAGCGGCGACGTCTTAGAAATCGGACGAACTGGGCTTCGTCAGCCCGAAGTCCCGCAAGAGGCTTTGGGTTGGCGCTGCCTTTCGGGATTGTTTCGCCAGGATCGGAAAGGGCGAGGACGGCGGGATGGACATAGCTCTTGCGGCAGACGGCGGCTGTGTTGTGGAGGACCTTCGCTGCCGCTTCGCACATTTGCTTGATTGTCGGGCGCCCGCCGTCGTTGAGGGCTTGTCGCGCGACGGCAAAAGCAGCAACGCTTCCCGCCCAGGTTCTGAACGTCTTGGCGGAGATCTGGGTGCCGGCGATCTCGGCGAGATAGCGATTGAAACGGCCGGAATCGATCGGCTGTGCCTTGCCGTTAGACCCCACGTAAACAAAGAGTTGTCGCCCCGGAAGTTCAGCAATTTCCTCCAGAATTCGTTGCAGTCTGGGGTTGCGCAGGCGTCTGCGGATACGCTGCCCGCCCTTGCCCCTGAAGTTCAGTTCGATGCAATCGTCCCGGATCTTGAGATGCCGCTTGAGAAGCGTGACGGCGCCGTAGCTGCCGTTCTGCTCGACATAGTTGGCACTCCCGATGCGAAGCGGTGCCTGATCGAGCAGCGCAGCCAGCGCGGCGAAAATTGTGGTCGGATCGTCGATCGGCCCGCTCATATGCTTGCGGATCGTTCGGCGCATCCGCGGGAGTGCATTGGCAAAGGCAGGAAGTTGGTCGTATTTGGCGCGGCTTCGCAATTCCTGCCAGGCATCGTGGTAGCGATATTGTTTCCGGCCGCGCGCATCGTAACCGGTCGCCTGAAGGTGGCCGTTCCTGTTTGCGCAAATCCACACATGTTCGTAGGCTGGCGGCAACCCAAGCGCTTCGATGCGTTCAATGATGCGGGGGTCTTTCAAGGGTTCGCCGTTCGGGCCTCGATAACAAAAGCCCTTTCCGACACGTGACCGACTGTAGCCCGGTTCCTTGTCGGAAACGTAGACAAGGTCGTGCTCAGCCGGTGACACGCTCTGGCCTGTGGCCAATCAGACCCGCCCCATCAACAGCAGTACCACCAGTACGACGACCAGAACGCCCAGCAGGCCGGACGGGCCGTAGCCCCAATTCGCAGAATAGGGCCACGCGGGAAAGGCGCCGACCAGCAGCAGGATCAGGATGATCAGCAGTATTGTTCCAAGCATCTTTCAGTCCTTCCGCTATTTGCTCCTTGAATCACCAGACTTCGATGACTTCACGGGTCTGAGGGTTGATCAGCACTTTGCGGTCGTTGAGCACGACATAGCCGTAGGCGGGCTGATTTGGGATCGTATGGATCTCGACGGTATCGGGAAGGCGAGTGCCGACGACCAGATCGCCCTGATAGACGACCGAAGGGCCGCTCTGCTCAAGAACATAGCTTTTGACTTCGCCGGGCACGACGACGGTTGCGGTCTGCGCGACGGCGACACCACCGAAGGACAGGCCCGCGAACAAACTTGCCAGGATTACTTTCTTCATGATCAAGCCTCCTAACTGGTGTGGACTAACCGACGATTGCGAGAATGGTTCCGAAATGCAGCCGATGGCGGCAGGCCGAGCGGGTATAGGGTGGCGGCCGCTTTCGCCCGTGCGCCCGTCGCACCGCACGGGTGTCGAGATGACGATCGTCAGCGGCTGCGCATCCGCAGCCTATCCTCGGGAAACATCTCGCTTTTCGAACTTCGGCCACGGGTCCTGTTCGCGGGGTTGCGGCCGACGCCTTCAACTTCGCCCGGAACCCGTCGTCGTCCTCCGAGTTTATTTATCGAACAGGAGGAACCAATGGTGAAAACGATCGAAACCAACGTCGACGCTGGTGCCGGACGTGACTTCGAATGTCAGTTGGCAATGAGCGATCAATTTCGGCTCCTGACGGAATTCGCCGAACATGCCGGGTGGTCCTGGGACGAAATCGCCATGGCCTTGCTGGAGCTGACCGACGACTATGTCGCCGCCATGCGCACGCCGTTGGAACCCCCCGTGGCGCACGCCAGGTTCGTTCCCAAAAGCAATACGCGGCACTGAGTTCGATGTGCCTGGTATCACCAGCGCATCTTTCCGAAAGATCAGGCGTTCCTGGTGAACGGCGCGTCACGAACGCAGCTCGACTTCTTTGGCCGCATAATACTTAGGCATGATGTTCGATACTCATTTCAAAGTAGAAGGCACGGATGAACTACTTCCTTTTTCATCCGCAGCACCCCAATTTGATCGTATTCTGAAGACGCCTTTTGCAGTAGTCTCTAATATATTGGTTGTTGTAGAGTAAGCGTGTTCGTAAAAATTTTTAGCGGAGAGTCTCTGTCAAGTTAATGCGGCGGAATGCTCTCAAAGTATAAACCGAAGTATTGATATGACCTGGTAGCCCAGCTCCGGTGGTTTCATTGCGGCTCATGGTCTGAATATTTTCGGGTCTGGGGGAAATGTAATTATGATCTTAAAAAAATCGAACGGAAAGCAATTAGCTCACGATACCTTCCACTTGTCCGGTAAACACTTCGAAACCGTCGAAGTGGGCCCGGAGGCAGCCCCGCAACGGGAGCGTCTGCTGGTTATCATCGACGGACGCGCGCTGGACCGACAATGCCTGGCGCAGAGCATCGTTGCCCACAAGGCGGAGCTGCGTGTGCTGGCCTTTGGGTCAATCGAGGAATGGAGACAGCGACACAGCCAGTGGCCTCAACTGTCCGCGATCCTGCTGAACATCGGCGGGAGAAGAATTTCTGAGCCGGCCGTCGCCGAAGAAATTCGCAAGATATCGTCGGATTTTGAGCCGGCGCCCGTTATCGTCCTGGCAGACACAGACGAACTTAGCCAGATCATGAAGGCGCTTGAATGCGGAGCAAAGGGCTACATTCCGTCCTCCGTCAGCATCGATGTGTGCATAGAGGCTGTCTACCTTGCTTTGGCCGGCGGCACATTCGTTCCTGCCAGCAGCGTGTTCGCCATGCGCCAGTTGCTGGAAACGGGCAGCACGGCCGCACGTCCGCTCGCCGGCATGTTCACGGCGCGCCAGGCGGAAGTGGTCGAAGCCCTCCGACGTGGAAAGGCCAACAAGATCATCGCCTATGAACTCAATCTGCGCGAAAGCACCGTCAAGGTTCATATCCGCAATATCATGAAGAAGATAAAGGCGACGAACAGGACCGAGGTCGCCTACAAGATAAACGATCTGTTCCCCGCGGATCCGCCAGTCGACGGCATCGGCCAGCGGTATCGCTGACGGGACGTGTCGCTGGACGCCGCGCTTGACCAAGAGCGAAGACCCATGGCCTCAGTGCCTTGGGCCCGCTCGGACCGGTCCGAGAAGCACATCGCTTGCATAAGTAAAGGCTTCCGTTTATTGTAAGGGTTCAGCGAGTTCAGCTGGGTGTGCGTGAGGTTACGTTGGTATCCGATCGGCGCCGCAAACAAGAAATGCACTGGAAATGCAGGGAATACTCACCTGCAGTGCGGCAGCGTACTTAAAATTTCCTTTCGACCTTTCCCAACATATTCTCGCTCACATCTCTACGTGAGCCGTCGGCCGCTGCGAAAGTCCGGCACCCTGAAGATCCTTTCCCTCAACGCGATGCCAGCTCGCAAGCATCTTGCCTGATCGAGCCGTGCGCCCTCGTCGCCCGAGCGATCATTGCTTCAAATCTCTCTCCTCCTGCTGATTGCGTCGATCTGGTTCCCGGGCGCCACACGGATTGCAGGGACGGATGGTTCGCTTTCCTTCCTGCTGGCGCTGTTTTGCGCCGTCGTCGGCGTGGCATCATACGGAGAGCTCGGAAAACGCATTCACCGCACCGAGGCGACCTTGGCGACGGCATTGCTGACCACCGCCGCCCTGATCATCGCTCTATCCCTGTTGTCCATGCTCCACGCCGACAATCCGATGCGGGCCATGCGAGCGATCTTCGCGCAGATCTTCGGTTTTGCCACGATCCCGGCGGTTGCCGCCCTGTCCACCAGGCCGAATGGTCAGGTTTTGATCGACCGGCTGGTGACGGCGATGATCGTCATGAGTGTTGCAACGGCGTGCCTCGTCGTCGTCGGCCTCGGTGGAGGCAGGTTCGCCGACAGGGCGGAAGGCTACTTCAAACATTCAAACCAGTTAGGCATCGCGCTTTCGGCCGGCTTGCCCCTTGTCGCCGCCCGGATGGTGACGACCCGCAAACACCGATTGCTGCTTGCCGGTTGTATGGTCGTCGTACTCCTTGGCCTGGTCAAATCAGGCTCCAAAACCAATTTCGTCGTCGGTGTCATCGGGCTCGGGCTCTTCTTCGCCTTGTATGCAATCTATCTCGCGGTACGGAGGCAGCGCCCCCTGTCGGTCGTCGCCGGCGTGATTGCGGCACCAGTGGCGCTCCAGATGGCGCTGGTCATCCTGCAATCCCTCAATCCGCGGGCATATCGGCTGTTGATGACCCAGGTGTCCGGCGGCGAGGCTCATTCCATGGTGTCGCGCGAACGGCTTTGGACCATCTCGATCGACCTGGGTCTCGCGCATCCGTTCACGGGCGTAGGTGCGGGCCAACCGATCGGCGACATCGCTCCCCACAGCCACAACCTGTTCATCGAATATTTTCGCACCCTCGGCGTGCCCGGCGTCGGACTGATCACCATCATGGTGCTGCTGATCGTCATATTTCTCGTCAGTGCCGTGGTTCCCACCCTGATGGGGCACGGCGAGAGCAGGCATGCGACCGTCACCAATGTCATGCTGCTCGGATCGGCGGTCTGTGTCTGGAACTATCTGGTAGCAAACCAGATGAGCGATTCTTTCGGCCCGTCGACGGCGCCATTCTTCTGGATCCCGCTCGCGCTGCTGATCGCCTATCGCAGCATGCAGCGATCGCCGGTGGCAGCAAAGGCAGACCAGAGCCGGGTGACTTACGGCCGGCCGATGCCGGCTGCTGCGCGGACGTTGGAGATATGAGGGTGGCCGGCGTGGATCTGGGGCCGGCGGCTGCGAAGGGGCCGGGTGCGATGGCTGGGGGCGAACCGCGAAGCGTCGGCGGCTACGCGCTGCCAGCAGGCATTCGTTTCATCGAATTCTTCGGTCTTCCGGGCATCGGCAAGACCACGGCTTCCCGCCTGTTGGCCGAACGGCTGCGAAGCGCCGGCTCCGTCGTCGACGAAAAAAGGACGACATGGGAAGACAAGGCGCTCGTCGCGCGGCAACTCAATCGCCTGAACCTCGTCCTGCCAAGACTGCGCCACGGCGACTTTCGCTCGATAGCATCGCGCATTGCGAAGTTCGTTGCCGAGGACGGACAGGAGGCGCCGGTCGACCTCCTGCGTTGGACCTGGTCTCTCTGGTCGGTCGCCGCCTATATGGCCGACCAGCGATCAAAGGGCGACAAGGTCACGGTCTTGGATCAGGGGCTGCTGCAGGGATTCTGGTCCGTTCTGCTGAAGAGCCGTCATCGAGGTACCTCCGAGCACTGGCTGGATATCATCGCCGCGATCGGACTCGACGACATCGTCTTCGTCGAATTGCGCGGCGGCATCGATCTTGCGCGAAATCGGATTCGAAGCAGGGACGATCGCGCTTCTCGCCTTCAGCGCCAAACCGCGACGGGCGAGGGGGCGCTCTGGACCAAGGCGGAACGCGCCTATTGCACGATCGCTGCCGATCTTTGGAGACGACAGAACGCGGCACACAGCATGCCCATGCTTGCGGTCGTGGACATGAGCGCCTCGGCCTCGCCCGAGGAGGTAGCGGACAAGACGCTGCAGGCCGTGCTTCTGGCCTATGAGCGCAGACAAAGATCCATCGAGTCGGGGAGCCACTGAACGTGAAGCTCGATCGACGGTCATTCATGCGCCTCGCCGGTGCCGGTCCCGCCCTCGCGTTGTTAACCGGTTCGGGCGTCACGAGTGAACGACCGACTTCGGTCGATGAAGACGACGGGGACGGCACACGCATCGTGCTGAGTGGCGAATACGGCTATGCGCAGAAGACCATTCGCAACCTTCCGCCCGAAACCACCATCGATGCCAGACGGGCCCTCTTCACTGTCGCCAACAGCCGGAACGCGGCTCCGAATGCGATTCTCGGCTGCGACATCGGTATGCAGCCGGTCAATCCCTATCCGATCGTCCTTCGCAATTGTCCCGGCGTTCATTTCGTCGGCGGCCGCATCAATGGCGAAGTGCCACTTCAGTCGGACTGGGCGCACACCTATTGCAACAGTGCCGGCTTGCTCATCAGAGACGGAACGACACGACCGACGATCGAAGGCGTGCGCGCGCGCCGCTGCTGGGATGGCATCCGCTTCACCGACCAGGCGAGCGGCTTCTATCTCAAAGGCTGCTGGCTGAGCGAGATTCGGGACGACGCCGTGGAAGATGACTACCTTCTCGGGGGCATCATCGAGGATTGCCTGTTCGACGGTTGTTTTTCAGGCGTAAGTCTCGACCCGGCATCGAATGATCGCGACGGGCACGAAGAAGTGGTGACGATCGATCGATCGCTGATCCGGATGCAGGCCTTCCTCGCCAAAGGTGACATAACGCATCAAGCCCCGGTCAAAGCCTCCGAAGTCTCTCCGAAGCTGAAAATTACCAATTCGGTTTTTGCCTTTTCCTCCGCAAAGATGCGGGGATTTCGGCGATTGGAACGAACCTGGCAAAGAGCGTTTGAAAACCACGGCAACACACTCTTGTGGCTCCCGGACGATCCGATTCCGCCGGAACTGCCGCTTCCGCCGGACGGCTTTGATCTGCTGACCGGCAACGACGCCCGCGACTATTGGAACAATGCCCGCCGAGAGTGGATCGGTGCCCACCCTGACGTTGCCCGCTTTTCCGATGACGAACTGTGACGAGATCGCAGCCGGCTGCTCGAGATGCACCAGGTCAGACACGTGACGAGCGCGCATGACCTTCCACCCATTTGAACCCGACCGAAGGTAAAAGCCATGAAAGCCAGACAAGTCGAGCTCCTTTGCACCCTGGGTCCCGCATCGCTCAATGACAGGGTGATCCATTGGTTGGAAAGAACAGGCACGTCGCTGCTGCGCCTCAATCTTTCCCACACGAAGGTCGAGGAGATCGAGCGGATCATCGGCTACGTCAAGCAACGCACGTCTGTGCCACTCTGCCTGGATACGGAAGGAGCCCAGGTTCGTACCGGGCCATTTGCCGACGGCAAGGTGACGGTACGAGAAAATCGTTTCCTGACCGCGCATGCCAGACCGGTCACGGGAAACCAGTCCGCCATCAGCCTCTACCCGCCCTATATCGTCAACAAGCTCGAAGTCGGCGATTTCGTCAGTATCGACTTTAACGCGGTTCTGTCCCAGGTTGTCGAGAAGCGTGACGACGAGGTCGTGCTTCGGGTTCTGAACGGTGGGGAGATCGGGCAGAACAAGGCGGTGACGGTTCAGCGAACGATCGAAATGCCGCCGCTCACAGCGAAGGATGTCGCCGCGATCGCCATCGGCCGGCGGATGGGAATCCGCCACTTCGCGCTTTCCTTCGCTCATCGCGCCTCAGACGTGGACGTGATCCGCTCGCATGCCGGCAGCGACGCGACCATCATTTCCAAGATAGAGTGCCTCGGCGGGCTGCGTCATCTGGCGGCGATTGCCGAAAAATCTGAGGCGATCCTCATCGACCGCGGCGATCTCTCCCGCGAAGTTCCGATCGAGCAAATCCCCGCAATACAGAAGATGATCATCAGCCAGGCGAAGGCGCATGGCGCCAAGGTCTATGTCGCGACGAACCTGCTTGAATCGATGACCAGCGCACCGACGCCCACTCGCGCCGAAGTCAACGACATCTACAACACCCTGGCGGATGGCGCCGATGGCCTCGTTCTGGCGGCGGAAACCGCGATCGGTCAATATCCGGTCAATTGTGCGCGGATGGTGACAAAGGTCGCCCAGCAATTCCTGCGGAACACGAACAATGGTGGGCGCCCCATCCGTGTTCGCCCTTCGGCACTGATGCCGGGTGTCGAGCCGCATGGCGGGCGCCTGGTCTGCCAGGCGCCGGGTCCGGTCGAAATCCCCGACATCAAGCATTTGCCGACGATCAGGGTCGCTGACGAGGAATTGACCGACGTCGAGCAGATTTGCCGCGGCACCTTCTCGCCGCTGCGCGGTTTCATGGACCGGGCCTGCCTGGAGAGCGTGCTGGAGGAAAAGCGTCTGCCCGGCGGGCCGATCTGGACGATGCCGATTCTGCTCGCCGTGCCGGAGGAAATGGCGATCCGCTACGCCAAGGGCGACCGGGTCCTCCTGACCACGCAAGACGGGTCGCCGCATTCCGTGCTCGACGTGTCGGAAACCTACGAATTCCAGCCGGAGCTTCTGGCGCGCAAATGGTTCGGCACCGAGTCACGCGAACACCCCGGCGTCGCGCGCGTGCTGACGCGCGGCGGTCATTTCCTCGCTGGCCAGGTCACGCTCGTGCAGCCGCTGCTCTTGCCCTGGCGACGCTATGATCTGACCCCTTCGCAATTGCGGACGGTTTTTGCTCACAAGGGCTGGACCCGGGTGGTTGCATTCCATAGCCGCAATCTCGTCCATCGCGGTCACGAGATGATTCAGCTCGAGGCCCTGGAACGGACCTATGCCGATGGCCTGTTGGTCAACCCGATCGTTGGCCATACCAAGCGCGGAGATTTTCTGCCGCACGTGATCCTCGATGGCTATCAGGCGATGCTGGACTACGGCATCTACCCGCCGGGCAAGGTGGTGCTGGCAAGCTTCATAACCTATCCGCGATTTGCCGGTCCCCGCGAAGCAGTCTTTACCGCGCTTTGCCGCAAGAACATGGGCTGCAGTCACATCATTGTCGGGCGCGATCACTCAGGCGTCGGCGACTTCTACGGGGTAAATGCCGGTCGCGAACTCTTCGAGGAGCTCGGAGATATCGGCATCGAACCGATTTTCTTCGATGCCGTCGGCTACGACACCCAGTCCGAGCGCTATGTCGACTTGAGCGCCTGCGGAACAGCCAGACCGATCAGCGGCACGGAAATCCGGCGCGCCCTGAAGGCTGGCGAAGCGCTGCCGAACTGGATGATGCGCTCCGAAGTGCAGGACGTCGTTCGGGCCGAGTTGATGATGAAACGAGCGCTGTTCCAGGAATAGCAGCAGGACAGGGGAGTATAGACCGTGCAGGGAAGAATGCATCTACAGCCCGAAACGCGGCATCCGCGCGCTTCGCTACAGGCTGGAACGGTACTGTGGCTGCTCGGACCGACGTCGGCGGGCAAGACGACGCTCGCGACACGTGTCGTCGCCGATCTGAGGGCGGCCGGGATTCCCGCCATTCTCTTCGATGGTGATGAGGTCCGCGACTTCTTCGGCGCAAAGCTTGGCTTCGGCGCAGAAAGCCGGCTGCACGTCGTTTCTATTCTCGCGCACCTGGCGAACAAGGCGGCAGAGGCCGGCCTCAATGTGGTCGTGGCGGCCCTGACGGCCGGTGAAGACGCGCGCGAATATGTTCGCAAGAATGTCAGAAACCTGACGACCGGCTACGTCGCCTGTTCGATCCAGGGCTGCGCCGAACGGGATCCGAAGGGGCTTTACGGCAAGGCCATGCGCGGCGAGATCGATACGCTGATCGGCTATAACACCACCTACAGACCACCGGAAAACCCCGACTTCGTCCTCGACACGGAACTCTATTCGCTCGATGAGCTGGCAGCCCGCGTCGTTGCCACCTACACCCGGATTGACGGCCGTGCGTGACATCGGCAGCCGCATGGTTCACCGGGCGCCGCCCTTTGAGGCTGCGTCATGAGCGATTCCGAAACCGCGCGTTTTTTCCTGTCGCTGGTGCTGCTGCTTATCGGAGCGCTGGGCGGCGGTCACCTGTTCGAGCGCCTGAAGATGCCCCGGGTCATCGGCGAGATAGCCGGCGGTATCGTCCTTGGTCCATCGGTGCTTGGCACGATTTCGCCCGAAGCGCACGAATGGCTGTTCGCGGCCTTTCCGGCGCAGTCCGCTCTGCTGACGGCCTTCTACTGGTTCGGCCTCGTCCTCCTGATGTTCACGGCGGGCTTCAAGGTTCAGGCAGAGGGCGGTGGGGCCGCAGGCCGCATCGTGATCGCCCTGGTGGTCGGCGCGCTGATGATCCCGTTCGTGCTCGGCTATGCGAGCGCCTCGCTATTCGCGGACACCCAGCGTGGTGATCCCTTCGCCTTCAAGCTCGTTATGGGAATAGCTGCCGCGGTTACGTCGATCCCGGTCATCTCGCGGATATTTCTCGATCTGGGCCTGATGGGAACGCCCTTCGCGCGCAACGTCATCGGGGCCGCCACGATTCAGGATCTCATCCTCTGGACGATCCTCGCCGTCGCCACGGCGGTCCAGCATGGCGAGGCGGCGAGCGCGGCCGGCATCGGGCGCGTGGTCGCCATAACGCTCGGTTTCGTGCTCGCCTCCCTGTTTTTCGCACCGGCAGTCGTAAGGGCGCTTCGCCGATGGATGATCGGCAAATTCAGTGAAGCGCCTTTTACCGGCTACACGATGCTGCTGTGCCTGATCTTCGTCGCCGGTGCGAGCCTTTTGAACGTGAACATCGTTTTCGCAGCGCTCGTTGCGGGCCTGGTCATGGCGCGGTTTCCCTCGCGGCACCTCGCTCCCGTCAAACAGCACATCGCCGACATCGCGATCTGGTTCTTTGTTCCGATCTACTTTGCGCTCGTAGGACAGCGGCTCAATCTCGCACATGAGTTCGATGCCGGGCTGACCGTTCTGTTCATCGGCATGAGCACGACCATCAAGCTCGTGAGTTGCACTCTTGCCGCAAGAGCCGCCGACTGCGACTGGGCGAGGGCGCTGGATTACGGCGTCTCCATGAACACGCGTGGCGGGCCGGGCATCGTGCTCGCCAGCGTCGCCTATGCGGCGGGCATCATCGACGGCCGTATGTTCACGGCTCTGGTGCTTGCCTCGATCCTGACCTCGTTTGCCACCGGGCTGTGGTTGCGTTGGCGGCTCGTGCGCAATCCGAAAGTCTTTGCCGGATTGGCCGGATCGCCGGCCGAGTGAGAATTTGAAAGCCGCCTGCGCCGCGGGATGGGGAGGGATGAACCGCTATGGGAGCTTATTTGGGAATGCGAGGCGACGGTGTGGCGCCCCGTTTCGTCACCCAGGCACGGCTCGTCCGGATCAGGGGGCAGAATGTCCTGTTCAGTGCATCGCAACACGCGATCTTCACCCTGAATGACACTGCCGCCTATATCTGGCGCCTGCTGGAGCAGGGAAAGCCGACGGAGGCCGTCGAGCGCGCCGGCGTCGATGCCCGGGATGCGCATGGGCAGGTCGAGGCGGCGATCGAGGATTGGCAGCGCCTGGGCTTGATCCGGCCCCGCATCTCGCCGCTCGATATTTCCGCGCAAGAGCACGTGAGCCAGATGCTGAGCGTTGCCGGGCGCCGTATGCGCATCCTCTATCCGGTTGCCCACGCCTTTCCGACGATGGCCATATTCAGGCATCTCGAGGTCGAGGAGGCCACCCCCGACACCGTCTTCCAGTTGGCCGAGCACGCTGACCGGCTCCACTTGTTTCGCGATGGCGAATGGCTCCTGGCTTCGGCTCCGGACCAAATGGCGACAATATTGAAGGGAGAAATGCTGAGCGATGTCCTCGGTGCCGGCAGCTACGAACTGGCCCTTCACGCGGCAGCACTCCTCAAGAATGAGCAGCTTGTTCTGCTCTGCGGCGAGCCGGGGGCGGGCAAGACGACACTGACGATGGCGTTGGCCCATGCCGGATTCGGTTTCGCGTCGGACGACGTGACCCTCCTGAATGCTGACGGGCGCTGTGTCGGGCTGCCGTTCGCACCCGCCGTCAAGTCGGGTGCATGGCCTTTGCTGGCGGAGCGTTTTCCCGACCTCGATGCAGCGCCGATCTTCCGACGCCCGGACAACCGGCGCGTGCGCTATGTCGTGCCGAAGGCCGCTGCCTCCCTGACCGCGCAGTCGTGGCCGGTCGGCGCCGTCATCCTCCTCCATCGTGACCGCGCTGCGCGGCCGAGTTTGGACAAGGTCGACCCGGTGGATGTGCTGCGCGGCCTGCTTGGTGGTGCGTTCGCGCCGGGCGGCGAGCTGGGCGATACCGGTTTTGACGTATTGGCTGGCGTCATAGGATCCGTGAAGGCCTATCGCCTGACCTATTCCGGGCTCGATGAGGCGGTCAGGCTGATTGGGCGGGCATGCTCATGAAGCCCGCACCAAACCCACTCGACGCGTTGATTGCGGGCCTTTGCGGCCGTGTTGTCGACCAGCCGGACTGGCCGGCGATAATTGCGCTGGCGAACCAGACCTTGCTGACGCCGGCCCTGTTCGCGTCCCTCGAGCAGGCGGGCCGCATCGGGGACGTGCCCGGCGACGTGCGCGACTATCTTCAGTTCATTCGCGATTGCAATCGAGAGCGCAATGTCCGACTGCGGCTGCAGTTGGAGGAAGCCGTTGCCACTCTGAACGCTATTGGCGTCGCTCCGGTTCTGTTGAAGGGTGCGGTTCCGCTCTTTCTCTCGCAAACCGTTCCGGATCGGATAACCAGCGACATCGACCTGGCTGTTGCGGCGCGCGACGAACCATTGGCGCAAGCCTGCCTGGAACAGCTTGGCTATGTTGGCGTGCCCGATGGTCGTGGCATGGCGCGCGACCGGGACGTGGGCGTGCTGGAGTTGCGGGCCTATCGTGCGGATGGCCTTGGGCGCCCGAAGCTCATCCAGCAGGGGAAGCTCTCCGTGAAAATCCCTCCTGCGCAGTCGCGTGCCCTGCACTGGATCGTGCATGACCTTCTCAAGGAAGGAGACTACTGGCGAGGGAGGATCGACCTCAGGCACATGTATGACCTGGCACAGCTGGCCGAAAGCGAACCTATCGACTGGGCCACACTTCGAGCATTGCTCGCGGGCAGAAGCGCGCGCAATGCTGTCGAAATGCAGTTGCTGACCCTGCATCGCTTTTTCGGGACGAGCATCCCGCCCGGGTGTGGGGAGCGGTTGACGATCCGATTCCAGCATTGGAGGCGCGTCTTTGCCTCATGTCATCCGATCCTGGGGGCACCCTTGCGCCTAGCTGGCAACCTTTTTTGGGGTGCAAGGCGGTTTTCACGCGTCCACGACCTCGCTCGACGGAATCCGGTCCATCTCGCCCGCCGGATCGCGGCCGTCCTCTTGAATAAAGATCTTCGCTCAAAGATTTAAAGTATTTATGTATGCGTATCGCCAATTGAACCCTAGCGTGTAAAGTGATAGTGTATCCGAATAATTTAAGTCCGCGCAAAAAGGGAAGTGTCATGTCGATAAATACCCAAAAAGGCGTAGACAATTCGCCAGAAAGACTTAATACGGAAGCGGAAGCGCGCCGAAATTTTCTCATGAAGGCCGGAAAATTTGCTGCTGTAACTCCTCCCGCCATAACCTTGTTGCTTGGCACCAGCCTGAGTTCGCGCGCCATTGCCAAATCCAGCGGATCGCACCCCAAATACCCGCGGCCAGGATATGGATGGGGAGACAAGAACCACCATCACTACGGGCCGCCCGGCCAACTGAAAAAGCTTATCAAGCTGGACCTCGATTTTTGGAACCACAAGAAATGATCCCCGACGAGGGAAGGCGCCCGTGTTAAGACACAGGCCGTTCGTCTCAGCAAGCCGGCAGAAATGCCGGCTTCTTGCGTTCCGGGGCACGATTGCAGGTTTGCTTTGATCGCAGCCGGATAGAGGTGGAGGCCTCGAATTACCGCTGAATTGGTGATCGGCGGCGCGGCCTAATGGCTGTTGGCGGTTTTTGCCTCCGATTTTGCGTTGGATTTCGTGGTGTCACGGCCCTTTCGGGGCGGCATGCTTCATGC